>JAFYFR010000091.1 GCA_017543645.1 Bacteroidales bacterium | reverse complement strand
TTCGCACAACGTTTTAAAACTATCCCGCAGAGAAGAACTCTCATTAGAAGAACTCAAAAAAGGCGACCAACGCAAGTTTAAATACACGCCAAAGACAGCAAGCGACATTTTTCCAAAATACTACCTTATCCGCATAAACTCATACCGAAAGATAGTAGCCGATGCCATAGACGAGTGGATGACCTTCTTAAAAGACAACAGCATAAAGGAAGACACCAAAGTCCCTGGCTTGATAGAAGCCAAAGAGCAGTTAAAAATATCCAAAATGACCCCGGCAGAACGTCTCATTTACGACCGTCACCTTGATGCGGTAGAATTAGAGGTTGACGCATTGACAAATTCAGAACGCGAAGGCGAACAAAGAGGTATCAAAAAGGGTATAGCCCGAGGTATTGCCCAAGGCCGTGCCCAAGGCCGCCAAGAAGCCCTACTCGCCCTTGCCCGCCAAATGAAATCAGACAATATGCCTATGGATATGATAATCAAATATTCAGGCCTCACCCAAGACGATATTAATAATCTTTAACCACATAACACATCATCAACTATGGCTAATCTAAACATCAAACACCTTCAATGTAAAGTAGGAATAGTATTCTGTAAAATAAAATTTACTATCGCCTTGATTTTCACCCTTATCGCTATGTTGTCGGCACAAAAGGCGGCGGCGCAGGATAATAGGGAGGCATATGCAGTGTTTGATGATGGTACACTTACATTCAAGTACGATGACCAAAAGCCAATAGGAGCGTATGGAATGAAAATTGGAGATGACGATGAATGGTCGGATGTCGCAGAACAGATTACCAAGGTTGTTTTTGATAAATCGTTTGCCGATTATCGTCCGACAAGTTGTTACTGTTGGTTCAGTGGATGTTCCAACTTGAAAGAAATCGTTGATATGGACAAATATCTCAATACTGAGAATGTTACTGATATGGGCGGTATGTTCCATGGTTGCAGCAGCCTTATCTCCCTTGACGTTAGCAATTTCAACACTAACAATGTTATGAACATGAATAGTATGTTCAGCAATTGCAGTGGTCCTCCTTTTCTTGATGTTTCTAATTTCAATACCGAAAAGGTTACGGGTATGAGCTGGATGTTCTATGGTTGTAGCAGTCTTACCTCCCTTGATGTTAGCAATTTCAATACTGGAAATGTTGGGAATATGCCTTATATGTTCTCTGGTTGCAGCAACCTTACCACTCTTGACCTTTCTAATTTCAAAACTAATAATGTCTCGTGGTTTAAATGGATGTTCTACGATTGTAATTCTTTAACTACTATTGTTGTTTCCGACCAATGGAATACTGCTAACCTTGATCCTTTTGATGGTGGGAGTGCTTTTTTTTCAAACTCTCCATTTCTAATCGGCAACGCCGGCACAACCTATTCCTACGACCATCAAGATGTTGACTACGCCCATATCGACCTCGGCGAATCAAAACCCGGCTACCTTACCACCGAATCTTACAAAGTTTTCTATGACCTTGATGGTGATGGCAAGATAGATGACATAAACACCGTAGATTGGGAAAATGATGCCACCCCGCCCACATCATTTGACCTTAAAGATACCCCTGAATTACCAATCCCGAACCCAATCAGCAAAAAAGGTCTTAAATTCAAAGGTTGGAAAGGCACACCGATAACAGGCTTAACCGAAGATAACCTACAAAAAGATATTTCAATCCCTGCCGGAGCGGTGGGTAATAGAATTTATACTGCGTTATGGAAGGATAAGGAAGCATACGTGGTAGTTTCAACTGATAGCACAACACTTACATTCTATTACGATGACCAAAAAAGTAATAGAACAGGAGCAGGAGTGCATGGAATTGATGAAACCGACCAAGGCGGCTTTCCTAAATGGATTAATATTAGGTATTATGATACTTACATCGACCCTTGTATAGAAAACCCCTACACAACAGTAGTATTCGATGCTTCTTTTAAAGATGCTAAGCCGACTTCTTGTGCTTGGTGGTTTAACTATTGCACAAAGCTTATTGAAATAAAAGGTATTGAAAACTTGAATACAGATGATGTTACGGATATGGGTAGTATGTTTTCTGGTTGTTCAAGCCTAACTACTATTGATGTTAGCAAGTTCAATACTGCGAATGTTACGAATATGGATGATATGTTTTCTGGTTGTTCAAGCCTAACTACCCTTGATGTTAGCCATTTAAATACAGCGAATGTTATGGATATGTTTGGTATGTTTTGGGGTTGTTCAAGCCTAACTACCCTTGATGTTAGCAAGTTCAATACAGCGAATGTTACGAATATGGGTGTTATGTTTCAAGGTTGTTCAAGCCTAACTACCCTTGATGTTAGCAATTTCAATACAGCGAATGTTACGAATATGGATGCTATGTTTGATGGTTGTTCAAGCCTAATTACCCTTGATGTTAGCAAGTTCAATACGAGTAGTGTTACGAATATGGAATGGATGTTTTATAATTGTTCAAGCCTAACTACCCTTGATGTTAGCAGTTTCGATACAAAGAATGTAACGGATATGGGTTATATGTTTTCTGCTTGTTCAAGCCTAACTACCCTTGATGTTAGCAGTTTCGATACAAAGAATGTTACGGATATGCGCGATATGTTTGACGATTGCTATAATCTTTCTACTATTATAGTATCCAATCAATGGAAAACCACTAATGTCAAATCATCAGCGGAGGAATTTGGTGAGGATTGGTATGCAGGTCCATTCAGGAATATCCCCAACCTAATCGGCAATGCTGGCACAACCTATTCCGATGGACATACCGATGTAGACTACGCCCATATTGATGGTGAAGAAGGCAAACCTGGCTACCTTACCACCGATTCGTATAAAGTTTTCTACGACCTTGATGGTGGCGAGTGGGGCAGTGATGCAAATCCGCCTACCGAGTTTGCTCTTAATCTCACCGAAAATATTAAAATACCCATCCCTAAGAAAAAGGGAATGACTTTTTTGGGTTGGACAGGTACTCTCGCATCTGGTATTTCGAGTGAAACTCCTGTTAAGAATGTGGAGATTACACCCGATAAACTTGGCAACCGCATCTACACTGCTCATTGGGAAGCAAAGAGCAACTATTTTGCTATCCCCCAAACCATAACCTACCCCGAAGTGGCAAATGACAACGACGATGTTTGCAACGGCAATGTCAGATACACGGTGTTGAGGTTTTCGTTGCCTGAGGATGTAGAAAGGGCTCGTTATCAACTCTCAGTTGATGGAATAACCTCCACCGAAGGTGATTTACCCAACAATGGCGATTGCGAAATACGTATCGACATACCCGACGGCAAAACGCCCGGTCGTTATCCTGGCAATATTAAACTCTATTTCGACCGTAGCAACACACCAAACGAATATCCTATCACTATCGAGGTCGCAGTTGCCCAAAATGTCATCCTCCATCTCCACAAAAACGTTATCTTCGTCAACAACCACGACGGACGGTATCAAGATAATGGTTACCAATGGTATCACAACGACCAAGAGGATAAAGGGGAATATGCCAATCGTCAATTCTTCTACGAACCAAAACTGAGCGGCAAATATAAGGCGCGTATGCTCACCACCGACGGTGTTACGGTGTATTCATGTCCCATCGACGAGGGCGACGACATTGCCAAATCTCAAAAACAACCTGTTAAAACCTATCCAAACCCTGCCGTTGAGGGCGCGGAGTTCGTCATAGAGATTTTGGATTACAATCCCGAAACCGATTACACTATAATAATATCCAATAATAACAGCGTAATTGTCAACGAGATACATGATGCCGAACAAATTTCTCCACTATCCATGCCCCGCGGAGTATATTCGGGGGCGTTGATTAGCGGCGGAAAAAAGCGGGGATTCAAACTTATGGTGAAATAAGTGCGTGATGCTTTTTGAAATATTATTTTTGTCAAAAATCATTATCAATAGTTTTTTTTAGTATCTTTACAACAAAATAAATAGGTAAATACTATGCAGAATATTCTGTTGATAATAGTGGGGACGGCATTTTTGGCGTTGGTGGCGGTGCTGATGTTTATGTTGCGCAAAATCAAGCGCATAAACGCTGAACTGCAACGCCAAAAGAATGAAATTGAACAGCAGAAAAACCTTATCGAGCAGAAAAACTGCGAAATCACCGACTCTATCAACTACGCCCGCAAAATTCAGGATTCTATTCTTCTGCCCGAAACAAAACTCAAAAAATGGCTTCCGCAGATGTTTATCTATTTCAAACCCAAGGATATAGTCAGCGGCGATTTCTATTGGTTTTCTAAATACGAGAACAAATATGTGATTACGGCTATCGACTGCACGGGGCACGGAGTTCCTGGCGCGTTCCTCTCGATGGTGGGCAACACACTTTTGCACGAGATTGTGAATATCAAACACGTTTTCAAACCCGACGTTATTCTTACAATGCTTCACACCGGCATCAGGTTGGCTCTTAATCAGAGCAGCGAAGATTCTGAAAATGAGGACGGTATGGATATGAGCCTTTGCACTGTAGATGCCAACCTGCACCGTTTTCAGTTTGCTGGCGCAAAAAACAACCTCTATGTGGTTCAGGGCGACAAGCTCAAAATCTTGAAAGCCAACTACTATTCGATAGGCGGCAGGCAGATTCGTCCCGATATGCAGGTGGAGTTTACCTGCTATGATTTTATGTACGACGACAACACCTCTATATATATGTTTTCTGACGGCTATCTCGACCAGTTTGGCGGCGACGACAATGAGAAATTCAACACTCAGCGTTTCCGTGAGATGATTCTTGCTAACCGCAAACTGCCAATGGAACAGCAGAAGGCTATTCTTGCCGAAACTATGGACAAGTGGAAGGGCAACCGCCAGCAAATTGACGATTTCCTTGTGTTGGGTGTTAAACTTGCTGATTTACAATAATTATAATATGAAATGATAATGAAGAAAATTTTTTTGATAGTAATACTCTGCTTTGCGCTCGTTTTGTCGATAAACGCGCAAAACTACACCGTCAATTCGCCCGACGGACGTTTGAAGGTGGACATCAACTGCACAACCGGCAAGGTATTTTATTCTGTTTTCCTAAATGGAAAAGATTTTTTGAAGCAGTCGCAGTTGGGTCTTGTTACCACTGTTGGTGATTTTTCTGAAAACCTTACTCCTAAGGATTTTAAAACCGAGGCGACAGCGTTTAGTTACGATAGCAAAGTGTTGAAACGTAGTCATATAGATGTTTCTGCCACACGTGCGGTTCTTAGCCTTTATCAAAACGACCGTCCCGCTATCGACTTGGTTTTTATGGTGAAAAACAACGACTTGGCATTCAAATACGTGGTTTATCCGCAACCGAATCCAAAATCTCCCACCGAGCCGTTTGCCTGTGCGGTGATTAACAACGAAAAATCATTCTTCAACTTTCCCGACGGCACTACCACCTTCCTCTCGCCGCAGATGAAGGGGCAGACAGGATGGGCGCGCACCGCGCCAAGTTACGAGCAACCATATTATGCCGACGACAAAACTGGCAAGAACGCCAACGGTTTGGGATTTATCTTTCCTGCGTTGTTTCACGTGCCTAACGGATGGGTGCTGATTTCTGAAACTAACGTAACGTCAGCATATTGCGCATCGCATATCACTTGCGAGGGCGGAGCAAGTTACAAGGTGGCTTTCCCTTTGGAGGAGGATTTCAACGGCAACGGTACTTCCGCTCCGGGTATTCCGCTTTTGGGTGAAACTCCTTGGCGCACAATTTCTTTGGGCGAAACACTTGCACCTATTGTTGAAACCACAATTCCATGGGATTTTGTTGAGCCACTCTATGCTCCATCTAAAAACTATACCTACGGTGCTGGCACTTGGAGTTGGATTATTGGTTTCGATGAGAGTGTCAACTTTCAGGAGCAGAAACGCTATATAGACTTTACTGTCGACCTTGGTTTCGTTTCGCAAATAGTTGACAACTGGTGGGATACGCAAATTACACGCGATTCTATTGAGATTCTTGCCAAATATGCTAAACAGAAAGGCACGTCGCTCTGTCTTTGGTACAACTCAAACGGTTATTGGAACGACGCACCTCAAGGTCCCAAGCATATTATGAACAATATTATCAAACGCCGCCGCGAGATGGCGTGGATGCAGTCGATTGGCATCCGCGGTATCAAGGTAGATTTCTTAGGCTCTGACAAACAGCAGACTATGCAACTTTATGAGGATATTCTTGCCGACGCCAACGATTTTGGATTGGAGGTAATTTTCCACGGGGCAACCCTGCCGAGGGGGTGGGAGAGAATGTACCCCAACTTTATAGGTTCTGAGGCAGTTCTCGCAAGCGAGAATCTTCATTTTGGCGATGATTTTTGCCGTCAAGAATCTTACAATGCAACCCTCCATCCTATAATTCGCAACTCTGTGGCTGCGATGGATTACGGCGGCATCACTTTCAATAATTATTTTAACTCCACCAACGACACCACTATGTGGGGCGGACACCGTGTTACTTCGGATGTTTTTCAGATGGCTGTGGCTGTCTTGTTCCAATGTCCACTCAATCACACTGCACTATATTATAAGGTGCTGCCCAAAGAGCAATGGAAACTTGATTTTGTGAAGCAATGCCCCACGCTTTGGGACGACATCAAGTTTATCGACGGTTACCCTGGCAAATACTTGATAATGGCTCGCCGCAGCGCAGGCAAGTGGTATGTGGTGGCTATCAACGCACAGAAAGAACCTCTCAAACGTACTCTCAATCTTGATTTTATTAATGGCGGAGTTACAGTTTATGCCGATGATGCCAATCTCTACGGCTCTATGAAACAGGTAACGCCCAAGAAGAATATGTTGCAGATTACCGTCCCCCACGACGGCGCAACCATAATTGTAGGTAACTCTAAATAATTTTGTATATGAAAAACGCACTATTTGTAATCGACCCGCAGAACGATTTTTGCGAAAATACTGGCTCACTGTATGTTCCAGGTGCAACAGGCGATATGACTCGTCTCGCCTCGTTTCTCCGTCGCAATGCCGACAAGATCGACAATGTAATTATGACCGTTGACGACCATCAGCCCAACGACATATCTCATCCCGCTTTCTGGGTAGACGTTCAGGGTAAACATCCCGCTCCTTTTACTTCCATTTCGGTGGAGGATGTAAATAATAAAGTGTGGTTGCCTGCCGATGGAAATGTTTCGAGGGCGGTGGATTATCTTGCACAACTCAAAGCCGCTGGTAAATACGCACATACCATATGGCCTGTGCATTGTATATCGGGTACTTACGGTGCGTGTATTTGCAAATCTCTGATGGACGCTGTTTTGGAATGGGCTGCACAGACCAAGGGGTATTTCTCCATTGTCCGTAAGGGTGCTTTTCCGTTTTCGGAACATTTCGGCGCATTTCAGGCTGAGGTTATAAATCCCGATTTCCCTGATACAATGTTTAACTACGCCCTTGCCGAAAAACTCAATGAATACGACAATGTATATTTGGCAGGTGAAGCCAAGAGCCATTGTGTAGCCAACACCATTGCGCAATTGTTTGACAATATGCCTAAATTGGTTTCTAAACTCGTTATCTTAGAAGATGCTATGGGTTGCGTGGCTGGCTTTGAGCACGCCGCCGACCAAATTTATGAAACTGCCAAAATCCGTGGCGCAAAATTTGCCGACACAAGCGTAACTCTTTGATATTATGGGTCTGTTTACACTTACCGACAAGCGTATCTACCGCCGCATGGGTTACGAACTCGACCAAAAGGAGTATTACCTCAGATATTTGAGCGAGATACAGAATTGGAGTCAACATATACTTAATACTAAGCACTTTATAGTCGACTCTGCTAAAAAATGCTCCGCCCATCATACTGCGGTGGTGCTTGGCAGCGGTTGGTGTATTGACGTGCCAGTGATGGAACTCAGTCGTATGTTTGACAAGGTTTATTTTGTTGACCTCCTGCATCCGCCAAAGGTGGTTGCAAAGTTCAAAGAGTTTGAAAATGTGAAGTTTGTAACCGAGGATATTACCAAAATTGTGGCGGAGACCTACAACTGCGTAAACCGTTACAAAAATTTTTCGGTGGATATGCTTAGTTCATCAACCAATTATAGCACAGCCGATTATAGCGACCTTTTGGTTAATTTTGACTTTGTGGTGTCGGTGAATACTCTCGCATTTTTAGATGACCTGATTCTCGATTTTCTTATGCAGAAGGAACTTATCGACGAGCTTTCGTCAAAAACACTAAGCCGTTTTATTCAGACTTATCACCTCGGACTGTTGCCCAAGGGCAAGTCGTGCGTGATAACTCCTGTTAAAGTCAAGAGTTTCAATACCGAAGGCCTCGAAATGTTCGACCGTCCTATGCTCTTTTTTGATACCGAAGATATTGACGGCAGCAAGACATGGGTTTGGAATTACAGTAGCGGCCACATCTCTACCAGCAGAAGGGAGTACACCGTAAAAGCGTGGAAAATTTAGTAATCTAATTCAGCCACAGTGATTCCTGCGCCGCCAAGTTCTATCTTTTCGTCGTGACAACGGCTTACGATGTCTTGTGTGGCGAGGTAGTCGCGGATAAGGCTGCGAAGTACGCCAGTGCCAGTGCCGTGGAGAATGCGGATTTCGTGCTTGCCGGCTGCAAGTGCATCGTCTAAGTGTTTTGCCACTTTTTCTAATGCTTCGTCGCCTCGCAGACCACGCACATCCAAGCCAAATAGAAATCCGCCGTGCTTGGTTTCGCTTTCGATGTTGACACGTATCTGAGGAACCACCTTTTTCTCTTCCTTTTTCTTGGCAGCGGGTTTTAAACGCGATAGTTTTACAAAGGTCTGCATATTACCCATCTGCACGAGCGCGGTGCTGTCTTTGATTTCCATTATCTCAAACACTTGTTCGCCATCATCAAGATGAACCTTGTCGCCTGGTTTTAGTACCACAGGCGCGGGAACTTTTACTGCTGCCGCTGCCTCTTTTTCAGCTTTCTCCTGACGTTTTTTTGCGCGGCGTTCGATGCGTTCTTGCTGTTTTTGGCGCAGACGCTCTATTTTTTCGTCAAGAGCATGCTGCTCCTCTGCCAACTGCGTGTTAATCTGTTCTTTGGCTTGCTCAAAGTCGCGGCGTATTTCACGGGTTTTGAGTTTTTCAGCCTCGGCACGCTTGATGTCGTGTATAGTGTTTTCTATCAGTTTGTTGGCATTTTTGAGAATTTCATCTGCTTGCAGTTTGGCGGCTTTGAGTATGTTTTTGCGCTCGTTGAGGGTAAATTCGGTTTGTTCGGTGTATTGCTGCTGCTGGCGAGCGAGGTTTTTCTCACGGTTCTCAGCATTTTCGAGTGTGATTTTTAAGCGGCGCCGGTCTTCTTCAAGTTCTTGAATGCGACGTTCGTAGTCGATATGGTCGCGACCTGCAATCTGTTCCGCCTTTTGTAGTATCTCGTGGCTGAGCCCCATCTTCTTGGCCATTTCAAAAGCAAATGAGTTGCCTGTCTTGCCAGTCTCCATCTGAAAGAGCGGTTTCATACAGGTGTTGTCGTAGAGCATTGCACCGTTTACAATGCCCTCAGTGTCGGTGGCAAAGTTTTTAAGATTGGTGTAATGCGTTGTTATTACGCCTTTTACGTGCCGTTGATTGAGCTTTTCCAAAACAGCTTCGGCTATTGCGCCGCCAAGGATTGGTTCAGTGCCTGTTCCAAATTCATCAATGAATATCAGCGAGTTGCGTCCTGCACGGTCTACAAAGGTCTTCATATTTTTAAGGTGTCCGCTGTAGGTACTCAGGTCGTTTTCTATCGACTGTTCGTCCCCTATGTCGATAAAAATGTCGTTGAATATTCCCATTGTGCTGTTTGGACTTATTGGTGTTAGCAGTCCGCATTGGTGCATATACTGTATCAGTGCCGTGGTTTTAAGGCAAACCGATTTGCCGCCCGCATTAGGACCTGAAATCATAATAATTCTCTGATGCTCATTGAGTTCTATATTCAGTGGAACAACTTTCCTCCCCTCGGCTTTGAGAGTTTTTTCCAAAATAGGATGACGTGCCACACGCATATCTATCAGCGGTTTGTCGGTGAGTATGGGCAGGTCGGCATTTATCTCTATTGCGGCGCGGGCTTTGGCGCGTGCAAAGTCGAGATCGGCAAGTATGTTGCTCGATGCCAATAGTTCGGGAATATGCGGACGGATTTTGTCGGAAACTGAAATAAGAATCTTTACGATTTCGCGTTTTTCGGCAAATTCAAGTTCGCGGACTGCGTTGTTAAGTTCCACGCTTTCAATGGGTTCTATAAATGATGTCTTGCCTGTGGCTGATTCGTCGGCTACGATGCCTGCTATTTTTCGTTTGCTTCCGCTCTTAACGGGAATCAGCAGTTTGCCGTCGCGGATGTTGATTTCGGCGTCGGCCTCCGTCCATCCCTGAGCCTTGGCGTTGCGTAGCAGACGGTTGACCACAGTGCTGATAGCTGTGCTTTTGGTTCTAATGTCGGAGCGGATTTTGCGCAGTTCGGGCGATGCGTTGTCGCTGATTTCGCCTGTCTCGGTCATTATGGTGTTGATTGAGGATGTGATTTCGCGGCTGACGATTATATCCTTGCAGAGAGTGCGGAGGTATGGGTACTGGTTTTCGCCAGCGCGGTTGAAAAACTGTGCTATGTTTCTTAGAGTCTCGGTGCATCGTTTTAGGTCAAAAAGCTCTTGCACGGAGAGAAAAGTGTTTTCGATGGTGATTCTCTTGAGACCTTCGCGCACGTCGAAATACGAATCCTGCGGAAAATCCTGATTGAGCATGTATATCTGTTTGAACTCGTAAGCGCGTCCGAGGTTCACTTTTATCTCCTCAAAATCGCTGCTGAAGGTCATTTCGTCTACCTTGTCGCGCCCGAGGTTGCCAATGCAGTTGTTTTTTAAAATCTCTCTTATCTTGCCGAAACCGGTCTTAGATTCAAAGTTTTTAGGATAAATCATTTTTTGGGTCTGTTTGTCCGTCTTGTCCTTCCTGTCCTTTTGAGTTGTCTTTCTCAGGATTGTCTTGCTGTTTCTGGTTATCTTTCCGCACTTGTTTCTTGGGCGTTTCTGGTGCGTGGTAATGCAGAAATCTGTCTACGCCGATGCTCATCCGTCCGCCGTTTTCGTTGTATTCTTCGTGGATGTACCGTTTTACTTCTACCGAGTATCGTTGCTGAAGTTCTTTCGGCAGTTCGTTGTTTTTAAGTTTTTCTTTGTACTTGTTAATGAGAGTAAGCTCCTCGTATTTTTCTTGTTTCTTAAGATATTTGCAGTATTCGAGCAGCATCCTTGGCATATCTTTGCGGCTGTCCTTGCTGTCTTTGATGTCGATAATGATTTTAATGATTATCACAGCTGTGGTCAATGCCATCACTACGCCGAATGTCCCGCCGAATCCTTTTAAAAAGCCTATGAGTATGTTTTCCATTGCCGAAATATATATATATAAGGTGTGTATCCGAAGTGAAAAACGCTTCCGTCGGCTGCTTATTGCAGTATCTGTGTTTATTTATTATTAAAAAAGCCTACTCGTAGTTGTGCTCTTTCAAAAAAGTCTTGATATACTTTGTGCTATATCTTCCGGCGAGTTCCTTGGGTAACTCGTTTTTCTTGAGCCTTTCGAGAAATTTGTCAATCTCTATAATCTCGTCAAACTGCTCGAGCTTGATCAGCTGAGAACGGTATTTGAGAATAAGTTTTGGAAGTTTTTTCTTGTTTCTGGATCTTTTGATGATGGTTTTGATAGCTTTTACAACCAAAAAAAGCGCGCCTAAAGCGCACAACACACCCGTCACACCACCTATTGTGGTTGTAAATCCGGTAAAAAAGTCGTTCATAATGTCTTGTTTTTCTTGTAAAATGATTTGTTGAGTTTTGAGTGCTACAAAAATATGAAAATAATTTTTAACTTGTATATTTTCCCCCAATAAAAATTAATTGTTAAGCAAAAAATAATTTTTTTTCATATTTAAATTTTTAACATACTGATTTACAGTAATATTCTGTAATATTACATTAATTAGTGATTAAAATTAAAAAAAATCTGTCAAAAAGGTTGTTTGCATCTGAAAAAAATGTACCTTTGCGCTCTGAAATATATTAAATTTAAAGATAAGAATATGCCTACAATTCAACAGTTAGTAAGAAAAGGAAGAAAGACCATTACTTCAAAAAGTAAGTCTCCGGCATTAGATTCTTGTCCTCAGCGCAGGGGCGTATGCACTCGTGTTTACACCACGACCCCTAAGAAACCTAACTCGGCAATGCGCAAAGTTGCCCGTGTAAGGCTCACCAACCAGAAAGAGGTGAACGCATACATTCCCGGTGAAGGACACAATCTTCAGGAGCACTCTATTGTAATGGTAAGAGGCGGTCGTGTGAAAGACCTCCCTGGTGTACGCTACCACATTATCCGCGGTACTCTTGATACAGCGGGCGTGGCCAACCGCGGACAGCAGAGGTCGAAATACGGTGCCAAACGTCCTAAGAAAAAGTAATTCAACAATCGGAGTAAAGCAATGAGAAAATCAAAACCCAAAAAAAGACAGATTCTTGCCGATCCAGTGTACGGTGACGTACTCGTTACTCGTTTTGTAAACGACATGATGGTTGACGGCAAGAAGAGTATCGCTTTTAAAATTTTTTACAAAGCTATGGAGCTCGTTGGTGAGAAGACAAAAGATACCGGCAAGACTCCTACCGAGGTTTGGAAGAAAGCCATGGAAAACATCACTCCTGATGTAGAGGTTAAGAGCCGCAGAGTAGGCGGTGCCACATTCCAGGTACCTACCGAAATCCGCCCCGACCGCAAAGAATCTATTGGTATCAAAAACCTGATTCTTTACGCTCGTCAGCGCTCTGGTCACTCTATGGCCGAAAAACTCGCAGCCGAAATCGTTGCAGCATTCAACGAGGAAGGCGGAGCTTTCAAGAAAAAAGAGGATACTCACCGTATGGCAGAAGCCAACAAGGCTTTCGCATTTTTCAGATTCTAACGACAAGTAAAACAATCCAAGGCTGAACCGAGATGAACAACGAACTAAAAAATACAAGAAACATCGGAATCATGGCTCATATCGACGCCGGTAAGACAACTACTACCGAGCGCATATTGTTCTATACCGGTGTAACCCACAAAATGGGCGAAGTTCACGACGGTGCCGCCACAATGGACTGGATGTCGCAAGAAAAGGAGAGGGGAATCACCATAACTTCCGCTGCCATAACAGCTTACTGGAACTACAATGATATTAAGCACACTATTAATATCATAGACACCCCCGGACACGTTGACTTCACCGTTGAGGTGGAACGTTCGCTCAGGGTTTTAGACGGTGCAGTAGCAGTATTTTGCGGCGTAGGTGGCGTGGAACCCCAGTCAGAAACAGTTTGGCATCAAGCCGACAGGTACAACGTGCCGCGCATCGCGTTTGTCAACAAGATGGACCGTATCGGAGCAGACTTTTTCTCGGTAGTGTCCGAAATAGAAGAAAAGCTCGGCGCAAACCCAGTGCCTCTGCAGATACCAATCGGTTGTGAAGACAAGTTCGAAGGCGTTATCGACCTTATAGAAATGTCAGCTTACATCTGGGACGGCGACGAACAAGGTATCAACTTCACCAAAACTCAGATACCCGCCGACCTCGCAGACACAGCAACCGAATGGCGCGAAAAACTTCTCGAAAAGACAGCCGAACTCGACAACAACCTCCTTGAAAAGTACCTCGAAGACAGCTCGACAATTTCCGAACAGGAAATCAAAGACGCTGTACGCAACGCAACAGTATCGTTAAAAATGGTGCCCGTGCTCTGCGGATCGTCCCTCAGAAACAAAGGTGTCCAGAAACTTCTCGATGCTATTGCCGCCTATCTGCCAAGCCCCGTTGATATAGGCGCGGTAAAAGGAACCGACCCAGACCATCCCGACCGTGAGCTCATCCGCAAACCAGACGACAAGGAGCCATTCTCGGCACTCGCCTTCAAAATCGCGGTTGATCCATTCGTAGGTCGTCTCGTCTATATCAGAGTCTATTCAGGAAAACTCAACGCCGGCGAAACCGTATACAACGTCCGCACCGGCAAGAGGGAGCGAATCTCAAACCTCTACCGCATGTACGCCAACAAAGAAAACGCCATCGAAAGCGTGGAGGCAGGCGACATCTGCGGCGCGGTAGGATTCAAAGATGTAAGAACCGGCGACTCGCTCGCCGACCAGAAACATCCCATCGCCTTTGAGTCAATCGACTTCCCCGACCCTGTAATCGGAGTGGCAATAGAGCCAAAAACCCAAGCAGATCTTGACAAAATGGATCTCGCCCTCACCAAGCTCGCCGAAGAAGACCCCACATTCAAAATCAACGTGGATTCCGAAACCGGACAGACAATCATCTCAGGAATGGGCGAACTCCATCTCGACATTCTCATCGACCGACTCAAAAGAGAATACAAAATCGAGATATCCCAAGGCAAACCCCAAGTAACATACAAAGAACGCATACTATCGACGGTGCAGCACCACGAAGTATTCAAAAAGCAGACAGGTGGCAAAGGCAAGTTCGCCGACATCACCGTCGTAATCTCCCCTTCCGAGGAAGGCGAGACAGGCTTGAAGTTCATCAACAGTATCAAAGGCGGCGTAATTCCCAAAGAATTCATCCCCGCCATACAGAAGGGTTTCGAAGAGGCCATGAACAACGGCCCCTTGGCAAATTTCAAACTGCAAAGTCTCACCGTAGAACTTATCGACGGCACATATCACAGCGTGGATTCAGACGCTGTATCCTTTGAAATAGCTGCAAAACAGGCATTCAAAGCCGCAGCAGAAAAGGCAAAAGCAGTACTACTTGAACCAGTGATGGAACTCACGGTAGACACCCCGGAAGAATACATGGGCGATGTCATCGCCGACATCAACAAACGCAGGGGACAGGTAGTAAGCACTGATTCAAAAGCGAAAATGAAAATTATCAAATCCTTAGTGCCATTGGCAGAGACATTCGGATACGTAACCGTTTTGCGCACGCTTACCTCCGGCAGGGCAATATCTTCGATGCAGTTCCACAGCTACGACGAAGTGCCCCAGAACGTCGCCCAAGACATTATCGACAAGGTAAAAGGTAAAATTACATTTATTGATCAATTATAATTAAAGTATTATGAGTCAAAAGATTCGTATCAAATTAAAATCTTACGATCATAATTTGGTTGACAACTCGGCTGAAAAAATCGTTAAGACCGTAAAAAGCACTGGCGCGGTAGTAAGCGGCCCCATTCCGCTGCCCACCCACAAGAGAATCTTTACGGTTAACCGCTCCACTTTCGTAAACAAGAAATCGAGAGAGCAGTTTCAGCTTTCGTCGTTCAAAAGACTGATCGACATCTACAGCTCAACACCAAAGACAATCGACGCTCTCATGAAGCTCGAGCTCCCCAGCGGCGTAGCAGTAGAAATCAAGGTTTGATAATTTGAATTAACATTAAAAACAATCATTTACCAATACCGGCAGAGCCCGGCAAGTAAACTAAAACATTACAAAAATGTCAGGAATTATAGGAAAAAAAGTCGGAATGACTTCCGTATTTACCGAAGACGGCACCAACGTCGCAGTAACAGTGATAGAAGCAGGCCCGTGCGTAGTTTCTCAAATCAAGACAGTAGAAACCGACGGCTACAACGCTATCCAGTTGGCATTCGACGACAAGAAAGTTAAAAACTCCACAAAGCCCGAAATCAAGCGCTTTGAAAAAATCGGCACAACTCCGAAAAGAAAAATTGTCGAATTCAAAAACATCGAGCAGAACGTAAAATTAGGCGACATTATAACTGTTGAATCGTTAGCCGACGATGTTACAATTAATGTTACCGGCATTTCCAAAGGTAAAGGATACCAGGGTGTTGTAAAACGCCACCACTTCGGCGGCGTAGGCGGCACAACACACGGTCAGCACAACAGGTTGAGAGCACCCGGTTCGCTCGGCGCATCTTCATACCCTTCTAAAGTGTTCAAAGGACAGCGCATGGCAGGACGCGCAGGTAACGACACAGTAAAAGTGCGCAACCTCAAAATCGTGAAAATCATCGCAGAACACAATCTCGTATTGGTTAAGGGAGCTGTTCCCGGCCCCAAAGGATCATACTTAAAATTGGAAAACTAATGGAAATATCAGTATTTAACATCGAAGGAAAGGACACCGGCAAGAAAATTCAGCTCGACGACGCGATATTTGCCGTTGAACCCAAAGACCACGCCATGTATCTCGACGTAAAGAGAATCTTGGCAGACAAAAGACAGGGCACAGCCAAAACAAAAGAGAGAAGCGAGATGTCAGGTTCCACACGCAAGCTCAAAAAACAGAAAGGAACTGGCGGCGCGCGCTCAGGCGATATCAATTCGCCCGTTATGGTAGGCGGAGCAAGATGCTTCGGCCCCAAGCCACGCGACTACAGCTTCAAGCTCAACAAGAAGGTTATCGCCCTCGCACGCAAGTCAGCTCTCACATACAAAGCTAAAGACGCACAGATAATAGTAGTAGAAGACTTTACATTCGAAGCTCCAAAAACAAAAAAATTCGTTGAACTCAAAAATAATTTGAAAATCAGCGATAAAAAATCACTTTTGGTTTTGCAGAATGAAAATAAGAATGTATATTTGTCGTCGAAAAATTTAGCAAAGTCAGAAGTAACAACTGCCAATAAATTAACTACTTATGATATTCTTAACGCACAGTCATTGGTACTTACAGAAGGCGCAGTTGAAGTTTTGAATACGATTTTCAACCAAAAGTAACGAAAAAAAAATGGAAATCATTGAAAAACCACTAACTACCGAGAAGTTTACGGCACTTGCAAGTAAGACTGTACGCACCGGTAAAAAGGGCAACCCAAAAACAGGAAGAGTAGATACACGCGGCACACGCACTATCTGCAAATTTGCGTTTATAGTAAACCCAAATGCCAACAAGATACAGATCAAAGAAGCCGTTGAAAGTTTGTACAACGTTACTGTAGTGGCAGTTAATACAATGAAGTACGCCGGCAAATGGAGATCTCATCCCACAAAGACGAGCAGAAACATCGGCAGAGAAAAAACTTACAAAAAAGCTGTTGTAACCCTCAAAGAAGGCGACAGCATCAATTTTTATAGCAACATTTAAACAAAATGGCAGTAAGACAATTTAAACCGACAACTCCGGGACAAAGAGGAAAAGTTTTAGGTACATTCGAAGAAATTACCGCTACAAGACCCGAAAAGTCATTGACATTTGGTTACGCCAAATCAGGCGGTCGTAACCACACTGGAAAGATGACTGTACGCTACATAGGCGGTGGACACAAACAAAAATACAGAATAATCGACTTCTTGCGCAACAAAGAAGGTGTCCCCGGCACAGTGAAAACAATAGAATACGACCCCAACCGTACAGCCCGTATCGCGCTCGTATTTTACGCCGACGGCGAGAAACGCTACATCGTAGCACCCAACGGCATACAGGTAGGACAGAAAATCGTAGCAGGCAAAGGCGCCGCACCTGAAATTGGCAACGCGCTCTACCTCTCTGAAATTCCATTGGGAACCATTATCCACAACATCGAACTGCACCCCGGTGAAGGCGGTGTATTAGCAAGAAGCGCAGGTTCGTATGCCCAGCTTACTGCAAGAGACGGCAAATATGCAATTGTGAAACTTCCTTCTGGCGAGACAAGAATGATCCTTGTTACATGCAAAGCCACAATCGGAAGCGTATCCAACGGCGACCACGAACTCGAGAAGAGCGGCAAAGCAGGACGTTCACGTTGGCAAGGCCGCAGACCTCACAACCGCGGTGTTGTAATGAACCCTGTCGACCACCCCATGGGCGGTGGCGAAGGTCGCGCATCAGGCGGTCACCCGAGATCACGCAAAGGCTTGCTGGCCAAAGGCTTTAAGACCCGCAAACCTAAAAAGAGCACAAACAAGTTTATAATCGAAAGAAGAAGTAAATAATTAATGCATATTCAATCATGAGTCGTTCAATTAAAAAAGGCCCGTTCATCGATTACAACCTCGAGAAGAAAATTCTTGCCATGAACGAATCCGGCAAGAAATCAGTAGTCAAATCATGGGCAAGAGCATCAGTTATTTCCCCCGACTTCGTTGGACACACAGTAGCCATACACAACGGCAACAAGTTCATACCCGTATACGTAACCGAAAACATGGTAGGACACAAGTTCGGCGAATTTGCCCCCACTCGTACATTCAGAGGCCACGGAGGAAACAAAAAGTAATAAAAATTAGTTAGACCATTTAATAAAGAGATACTAAAATGGGTGAAACAAAACGAACCAAGAAGACAGTCAGAGCACAGAAACTGAAAGAGCAGAAGAAAAACGTCGCTTTTGCTATTTTGAGAAACAACCCGACCTCTCCCAGAAAAATGCGCCTTGTAGCCGGACTTATCAGAAACCAGCCCGCCAACAAAGCATTAGACATACTTCAGTTCTCTCCCCAGGAAGCAGCCATCAAGTTGAGAAAACTTCTGCAGTCGGCTATCGCAAACTGGGTCAGCAAGAACGAAAACGCACGTCTCGAAGACGCCGACCTCTATGTAAAAGAAGTAAAGGTAGACGGCGCAAGAATGCTGAAAAGACTCAACCCTGCTCCCCAAGGCCGCGCCTACAGGATCAGAAAGAGATCTAACCACGTTACAATTATTTTAGGTACCAAAGAAAATAAAGAAGAAATAAATGGGACAGAAAACTAATCCGATCAGCAACAGGTTGGGAATCATAAAAGGCTGGGATTCAAACTGGTACGACGGTAAGAGCTACGCAGAGAAAATCGTAGAGGACGACAAGATACGCAAGTACCTCAACGTCCGCCTCGCTAAGGCCAGCATCTCCAAGATCATCATCGAAAGAACCCTCAAGCTCATTACTGTAACAGTAAACACCGCACGTCCGGGCATCATCATCGGAAAAGGCGGACAGGAAGTGGACAAAATCAAAGAAGAGTTGAAAAATATCACCAACAAGGAAGTGCAGATCAACATCTTCGAAATCAAACGTCCCGAACTCGACGCAGTAATCGTAGCCAACAATGTAGCACGCCAGCTCGAAGGCAAAATCGCCTACCGCAGAGCAATCAAGATGGCAGTTTCGTCAACAATGAGAATGGGAGCCGAAGGCATCAAGTTCGTCATATCAGGACGCCTCAACGGAGCCGAAATGGCACGCTGCGAAGCTTTCAAAGAGGGAAGAATCCCCTTGCACACTTTAAGAGCCGATATCGATTATGCATTTGCCGAAGCCCACACAAAAGTAGGCCGCATCGGCATAAAAGTATGGATTTGTAAAGGCGAAGTCTACGGCAAAAGAGACCTCACTCCCAACATCGGTTCCAAACCGAAACCGAGACCTCCTTTCAAACCGAAAAGACAAAAGTAAGTTTCTTTAACAATTAAAGTTTAGAAAAATGTTACAGCCGAAAAAAACAAAATACAGAAAAATGCAGAAGGGCCGCATGAGAGGACTCGCTCAGAGAGGCCACGAAATCGCATTCGGATCATTCGCCCTTAAAGCATTAGAGAACTTTTGGATCACAGGACGCCAAATCGAAGCCGCCCGTCAGGCAATCTCGCGTAAGATGCAGCGCGAAGGACAGATTTGGATCCGCATATTCCCCGACAAACCCGTCACCAAGAAACCCGCCGAAGTCCGCATGGGTAAAGGTAAAGGCCAGCCGGAATATTTCGTAGCACCCGTAACACCCGGACGCATCATGTTCGAGACCGACGGAGTACCCTACGAAATCGCCAAAGAAGCACTCCGTCTCGCAGCGCAGAAGCTTCCCATCAAAACTAAATTTATCGTAAGACGTGATTATGTCAACACTTTAAGCAACGAATAATGAAAAGTTCAGAAATAAACAAAGAAATCAAGGATTTGACTACCGCGGAGCTTGACGAAAAAATCAAGACTGTAACCATGGAGTATACCAAGATGAAACTCAACCATTCGATTTCACCTATCGATAATCCTTTACAGATACGTCACAAACGCAGATACATTGCAAGACTGTTGGCAGAGAAACGCAGTAGAGAATTAAAAAACGTTCAATAGATTCGCACCATGGAAGAAGTTAAAAAGGAAGAAGTTGTACGCAACTTTAGAAAAGAGCGTATCGGAGTGGTAGTCAGCAACAAAATGCAGAAATCTATCGTCGTTGAGGTAAAACGCAAAATGATGCACCCCAAGTACGGAAAGTTCATCCTTCGCACCAAGAAATTCGTGGCACACGACGAAGAGAACACCTGCAACATCGGCGACACAGTACGCATTATGGAAACACGTCCGTTGAGCAAACGCAAAAACTGGAGATTAGTTGAAATCGTAGAAAGAGCTAAATAAAATGATACAGCAAGAAACAAGAATGACTGTCGCAGACAACAGCGGCGCAAAAGAAGTCCTCTGCATCCGCGTCCTCGGCGGAACAGGACGCAGATACGCCTCAGTCGGCGACAAGGTGGTTGTAACAGTCAAGAGCGCGCTTCCCTCCGGAGACATCAAGAAGGGAACAGTATCCAAGGCAGTTATAGTACGCACCAACAAAGAAATCAGAAGAGCAGACGGCTCGTACATCCGTTTCGACGACAACGCCGTAGTGCTGCTCAACAATGCAGGAGAACTAAGAGGCACACGTATCTTTGGCCCCGTAGCAAGAGAGCTCCGTGCCAACTATATGAAAATCGTATCTTTAGCTCCTGAAGTTTTGTAATTTAAAGTATTAAAACAAATGTCACAGAAACTGCACATTAAAAAAGGAGACACCGTTATTGTCAACTCTGGCGAATACAGAGGCACAAGAGGAAGAGTGTTGGAAGTGCTCGTGAAAAAGAACCGCGCAATCGTAGAGGGCGTCAACATTGTTAAAAAAGCTGTGAAGCCCAACAACAAAAACCAGAACGGCGGATTCGAAGAAAAACCGGCGCCAATCCACATCTCTAACCTTATGGTTATTTGTCCCGAAACCGACAAGCCAACCCGCATCGGTCGCAAACTCGTAGAAGGCAACGACGGCAAAATGAGGTTAGTACGTTATTCAAAAAAATCTAAAGACAAAAAGGAGATAAAGTAAAATGCAATACGTACCGACATTAAAATCTAAGTACACGCAGGAAATTATACCCGCGCTGATGAAGGAGTTTGGATACAAGACTGTTATGCAAGTACCCCGCCTCACCAAAATCATCATCAACCAAGGTATCGGCGCAGCCACTGCCGACAAGAAGCTTATCGACACATCAATCGCCGAAATTTCCGCAATCACAGGACAGAAGCCTGTAGCCACCACCTCGCGCAAGGACATATCAAACTTCAAACTCCGCAAGGGTATGCCCATCGGTGTTATGGTAACACTGCGCCGAGATCGCATGTATGAATTCCTCGAAAGACTTATCGCCATTTCGCTTCCCCGTATCCGCGACTTCAACGGTATAGCTGGCAAATTCGACGGAAAAGGAAACTACACCCTCGGTATCAAGGAACAGATCATCTTCCCCGAAATTGACATCGACAAAGTTTCCAAAATCATGGGTATGAACATCACTTTCGTAACCACTGCCAAAACCGACGAAGAAGGTTTCAAACTAATGCAGAATTTCGGATTACCTTTTAAAAAATAACAGAACAAAATGGCAAAGGAATCAATGAAGGCACGTGAAGTAAAACGTGCGAAACTTATAGCTAAATACGCCGAGAAAAGAGCTAAACTCAAAGCAGAAGGCGACTATGTAGGATTGCAGAAGCTCCCGAGAAACTCAAACCCCATCCGCTTGCACAACCGCTGCAAGCTCACTGGACGTCCGAGAGGATACATGAGACTCTTCGGCATCAGCCGCATCCAATTCCGCGAAATGGCTTCTAACGGCCTTTTACCCGGTGTAAAAAAAGCAAGTTGGTAATATTTATTTAAAAACACACAATAATGACAGATACTATTGCAGATTTCTTGACCCGTATCAGAAACGCCGTAGCGGCCAAACACAGAATCGTGGAAGTGCCAGCATCAAATGTTAAAAAAGAAATTACCAAAATACTTTTTACAAAAGGTTATATTCTCAGCTACAAATTCGATGACGAAAACCGTACAATCAAAATAGCTTTGAAATACAATCCGGAAACAAAAGAATCGGCCATCCAGAGCATCACACGTGTTTCTAAACCCGGTCTGCGCATCTACTCTTCTTGCAAAGACATGCCCCGTGTGCTCAACGGATTAGGCATAGCTGTAGTTTCCACCTCAAAAGGTATCATGACCGATAAAGAAGCCAGAACTCAGAATATCGGCGGCGAGGTAATTTGTTACGTTTATTAAAAAAATTTAAACACAATGTCAAGAATAGGAAAATTGCCCGTTCAAATCCCCAGCGGGGTACAAGTAACCGTAGACGACAAGAACAATACCGTAGTCGTTAAAGGCAAGCTTGGTGAATTGAAGCAAAAGGTGAATCCTAACATCAAAGTTGAAGTAAAAGACGGTGAAATTAAAGTTTCACGTCCTAACGATGACAAACAGAACAGGTCGCTCCACGGACTTTACCGCGCCCTGATTAACAACATGGTAAAAGGTGTGTCTGAAGGATTTACTCTTAAACAAGAAATGGTTGGCGTGGGATTCAGAGCATCCTCGCAGGGTCAGTTGCTCGACATCTCAGTCGGCTATTCGCACAACATCCTTATCGAACTTCCCGCTGAAATCAAGGTGGAAGTTGCGCAGGAGAAACGTTCCAACCCTATCATCACCCTCACAAGCTGCGACAAGCAGCTCCTTGGCCAAGTGGCAGCAAAGATACGTTCGTTCAGAGCTCCCGAGCCGTACAAGGGTAAAGGTATCAAGTTTGTTGACGAGGTAATACGCAGAAAGGCCGGTAAAGCCGCTTCGGGTTCCAAGTCCTAAGTATTAACTAATTAAATTTTATTCAAAATGGCTTTAACTAAGCAAGAAAGAAGGCAAAGAATAAAATACCGTATCCGCAAGAAAATTTCGGGCAGCGTAGAGCGTCCGAGACTCAGCGTGTACAGAAGCAACAGAAACATCTTTGTTCAACTTATCGACGATGTTAATCACGTAACATTAGTCGCAACATCTTCAAAAGTAAAGGATATTTCCGACCAGAAGGTTACAAAAACCGAACAAGCCAGACTGGTAGGAAAAGCCATTGCTGAAAAAGCTAAAGCGGCTGGATACAGCACAGTAGTATTTGACAGAAACGGTTACCTTTATCACGGCAGAGTGCAGGCGCTTGCCGACGCTGCCCGCGAAGGTGGTTTAATATTCTAAGAAATTATGATAGCAGGAAATAAAAAAGTAAAAACAAGCGATTTGGAACTCAAGGACAGACTTGTTACAATCAATCGTGTTACCAAAGTTACCAAAGGAGGACGCACCTTCACATTTGCTGCCATAGTAGTGGTAGGAAACGAGAACGGCGTGGTAGGCTTCGGACTCGGCAAAGCCAACGAAGTTACCACCGCCATCGCAAAAGGTGTAGAGGACGCTAAGAAAAACCTGATCAAAGTTCCTATCTACAAAGGAACAATCCCCCACGAGCAGGTTGCCAAGTTCGGCGGCGCAAACGTATTGCTCAAACCCGCATCAAGCGGTACCGGTGTAAAAGCCGGCGGTGCCATGCGTGCAGTGCTCGAGAGCGTTGGCATTACCGACGTGCTCGCTAAGTCGAAAGGCTCTTCAAACCCCCACAACTTGGTAAAAGCTACATTCAAAGCATTGTCGATGATGAGAGACGTTCAGTCTGTTTCTCAATTCCGCGGTGTAGACATCAACACAGTGTTCAACGGATAGAAAATTATTGAAAATGAAAAAGAAAGTAACCCAAATCCGTAGCAAAATCGGCTGGCCCAAAGACCAGAAAGCAACCTTAGCCGCATTAGGCCTCAGAAAAATAGGTGCTTCCGTAATAGTAGAAGACACGCCCTCCATGATGGGAATGATTGTCAAAGTTAGACACCTTGTTAAAATAGAAGATATTAACGAATAATTATTACAGTTATGGACTTGTCAAATTTAAAACCGGCAGCAGGATCAACCAAAACCAAGAAAAGATTGGGCAGAGGCCAAGGATCAGGCTGGGGAGGAACCTCTACAAGAGGTCACAAAGGAGCTAAATCCCGCTCCGGTTATTCGCATAAAATCGGTTTCGAGGGTGGACAGATGCCCCTCGTAAGACGCGTTCCCAAATTCGGTTTCAACAACCGCAACAGAGTAGAGTACAGAGTAATCAATATTTCTGACTTGGAACAACTCGCCACTACGCTCAATGTTACCGACATCACAATTGATGTAATCCGTGAATCCGGATTGGCTTCTAAAAACGACAGAATAAAGATTTTAGGCAACGGCGAACTCACCAAAAAACTCAACGTTACAGCCCATGCCTTCTCAAAATCTGCCAAAGAAGCGATCGAAAAACTGAGCGGCACTGTAAATACTTTGTAAATTCGTACTTTAATGAAAAACTTTATTCAGACACTAAAAAACATTTGGAAAATAGACGACCTCCGCAACAGGATAATCGCCACACTCGGGTTCGTACTCGTATACCGCGTAGGAGCGCACATCGTGCTTCCCGGCATCGACCCCACCCAGATTAGCGCATTAGCCAAGCAGACCGACGAAGGCATCATGTCTATTCTCAATATGTTTTCGGGCGGCGCATTTGCCAACGCCTCAATCTTCGCACTCGGTATCATGCCGTACATCACAGCTTCGATTATCGTGCAGCTGTTGGGAATGGCTATCCCCTATTTCCAAAGGCTCCAGCGCGAAGGCGAAAGCGGACACCGCAAAATCACCAGAATCACCCGCTACCTTACCGTAGTGGTGCTGATGATTCAGGCGCCAAGTTACCTCGCCAACCTCGAATTCCAGCTGCCCAAGGAGGCGTTCCTCGCCAGAGGGTTCTGGGGTTTCGAACTGCCGTCTTATATAATCCTCACGGCTGGAACCATGTTCATCATGTGGCTCGGCGAGCGCATAACTGACAAAGGTATCGGAAACGGAATTTCATTATTAATTATGATCGGTATTATAGCCCGCTTCCCGTTTGCTCTCAGTGCCGAATTTGTTTCGTGCGTTGAAGAAGTCGCAGGCGGCGGTCTGATAGTTTTCATTGTAGAACTTGTAATGCTGTTCTTAGTATTTATAGTTTCCATTCTGCTTGTACAAGGAGTACGCAAAATTCCGGTACAGTACGCAAAGAGAATCGTAGGCAACAAGCAGTACGGCGGTGTACGCCAGTACCTCCCCTTGAAAGTCAACGCAGCAGGTGTAATGCCCATCATCTTTGCTCAAGCTCTTATGTTCATTCCCCTGCTCTTCACCCGCTTCAACAGCGAGACCACGCAGGGCATAGCAGCGGCATTCGCCGATTTCACCGGCTTCTGGTACAACTTTACCTACGCATTGCTCATAATCGTATTCACATACTTTTATACGGCAATCACATTCAGCCCCCAGCAGATGGCGGAAGATATGAAAAAGAAAGGCGGCTTCATCCCCGGCATCAAACCCGGAAAAGCCACCGTCGAGAAACTTGACGAGATAATGTCGAGAATAACCCTGCCGGGTTCGATATTCCTCGCAATCATCGGCATACTTCCCGTATTTGCTATCCTCTGCGGAGTCAACAACCAGTTCGCGCAGTTCTATGGCGGAACATCGCTGCTGATTCTCGTAGGAGTAATACTTGACACTTTGATGCAGATCGAAAGCCACCTGCTCATGCGCCACTACGACGGACTCATGAAGTCCGGCCGAATCAAAGGTCGCGCAGGCTCTGGTATGTAGACATACAAAATATCTTCGGCATTTTTCCGAATGTCGAAGATTTTTTTGTAATTTTTTTAAAAAAGCATCAAATATTTTAAAAGTTTTATATTTTTGCACCGCAAAACTTTAATGCGCACTGCGCCATAATTATAAAACAGTACAGAAGACAAAAATTGCTTGGCACATAGTGATATATTTCCATTGCGCGGAAAGCGAAATTTGTAAAGTAAACCAATAAAACGCTTATGAGACAAGAAGCAATAGAGAAAGACGGAGTTATACAGGAGGCATTGTCGAACGCCATGTTTCGCGTAGTACTCGACAATGGCCACACCATAATAGCCCATATATCAGGCAAAATGCGGCAGCATTACATAAAAATCCTGCCAGGCGACAAAGTTAAAGTAGAAATGTCTCCTTATGATTTGACAAAGGGACGTATTTCATTCAGGTATAAATAAAACATACGAAAATGAGAGTTAGAACATCTGTTAAAAAAAGATCGGCTGATTGCAAAGTCGTAAGAAGAAAAGGTAGAGTTTACATTATCTGTAAATCTAACCCCAAATTCAAACAGCGTCAAGGTTAAAAAAACACACAGTGTTTTTTGGAAATATCAAAATTATCCGTAATTTTGCGCTCCGAAAAAACGAGTATAATTAAGTAAATTATAAAATAATGGCAAGAATAGTTGGTGTAGACTTACCCAAAAACAAACGCGGAGTTATAGGGCTTACCTATATCTATGGAATAGGCCACAGCAGGGCTGCCCAGATTCTCGAAGAAGCCGGCATAGGCGAGGACGTCAAAGTACAGGACTGGAATGACGACCAGGTAGCAAAGATCCGCCAGATTATCAACGAGCAGTTCAAAGTAGAAGGCGAGCTTCGCTCTGAAATCCAGATGAACATCAAACGTCTGATGGACATCGGCTGCTATCGTGGCATTCGTCACCGTCTCGGACTTCCAGTTAGAGGACAGAAGACCAAAAACAACGCCCGCACACGTAAAGGTAAGAAAAAGACAATAGCTAACAAGAAGAAAGCTACTAAATAACATTTAGCAACATGGCAAACAAAAGTAAAGTAACGAGAAAGAGAGTTGTTAAAGTAGACGCAGTAGGACAAGGACATATCCACTCGTCTTTCAACAACATTATAATCTCTTTGACCAACGCTTCGGGAGAAGTTATTTCTTGGGCATCAGCCGGCAAGATGGGCTTCAAAGGCTCCAAGAAAAACACACCCTATGCAGCGCAGCAGGCAGCCAACGAATGTGCAAGTACTGCCTACAGTTTAGGACTTCGCAAAGTCAAAGTATATGTGAAAGGACCCGGCAACGGCCGCGAAGCCGCTATTAGAGCGATCCACTCCTCAGGTGTGGAAGTAACTGAAATTATAGACGTAACTCCGCTGCCTCACAACGGATGCCGTCCTGCAAAAAGAAGAAGAGTTTAAAAGATTTTTTAAAGCATTAAGAAATGGCACGATATACAGGTCCTAAATCAAAAATCGCCAGAAAATTCGGCGAGCCGATATACGGTACAGACAAATACTTAGATAAAAAGAACTATCCCCCGGGACAGCACGGTATCGACAAGAAACGCGCAAAGACCTCGGAATACGGCACGCAGCTTAAGGAGAAACAGAAAGCCAAATATACATACGGCCTCTTGGAACGTCAGTTCGCCAACCTGTTCAAAAAAGCCCAGAAGAGCAAAGGCGTAACAGGCGAGGTTCTCATCCAGCTTCTCGAATGTCGTCTCGACAACGTAGTTTACCGCTTGGGCATCGCTCCTTCGCGCGCAGCTGCCCGTCAGCTCGTAAGCCACCGTCACATCGTTGTCAACGGTCAGATAGTAGGAATACCCTCTTACCACGTAAAAGTCGGCGATATCATTGGCGTTAGAGAAAAATCGAAAGCTCTCGAAGTAATTATCAACTCGGTAGCAGGAGCCAACAGATCACGCTTCAACTGGCTCGAATGGGACAACGCTTCTATGGCTGGCAAGTTTATGAGCGTACCTGCAAGAGAAGATATCCCTGAAAACATTAAAGAACAACTTATAGTTGAACTTTATTCTAAATAACATTTTATACGGATGCGCATTTAATTATGCGTATCTGTATATTTTTACCGGAATAATAATAAATATCAATTCAAATGGCAATATTAGCTTTTCAAAAGCCCGACAAAGTTATTATGTTAGAAGCCGACGAGACTTTTGGTAAATTCGAGTTTCGTCCTCTCGAACCCGGTTTCGGCATTACCATTGGTAATGCATTAAGGAGAATTCTATTATCTTCTTTGGAAGGTTTTGCTATAACATCAATTCGAATCGAAGGAGTAGAACACGAATTTTCTACTATTCCCGGCGTTATCGAGGACTTAACGGAAATGATCCTCAACATAAAGAAAATCCGTTTCAAACAGTTAGTCGACGGTCAGGATTTTGAAAAGGCCACTATCACTGTCAGCGGTCAGCAGCAATTTAAAGCCGGAGACATCGAAAAGTTCCTCACAAGCTTCAAGGTGCTCAATCCAAACCAGATTATCTGCAACCTCGAGCCTTCGGTAAAGCTCCAGATGGAAATCACCATCAACAAGGGACGCGGCTACGTACCTGCCGACGAAAACAAAATCGCAGACAGCGAAATCGGCGTAATTGCTGTTGATTCTATTTATACTCCTATCAGGAACGTAAAATATTACACAGAAAACTACAGGGTTGAACAGAAGACCGACTACGAAAAACTTATTCTCGAAGTTCAGACCGACGGTTCCATCCATCCCAAAGAGGCGTTGAAAGAAGCTGCTAAGATTCTGATTTATCATTTCATGCTCTTCTCCGACGAAAAGATTACTCTCGATTCTAACGAAAGCTTTGAAAATGAAGAGTTCGACGAGGAGGTTCTCCATATGCGCCAGCTCCTGAAGACAAAGCTCGTTGACCTCGACCTCTCTGTCCGCGCCCTCAACTGCTTGAAGGCGGCCGACGTAGAAACTCTCGCAGAACTTGTAGTGTTCAACAAAAACGACTTATTAAAGTTCCGCAACTTCGGTAAAAAATCTCTCACCGAGCTCGACGACCTCTTGGAAGACATGAACCTCAGCTTCGGTATGGATATTTCTAAGTACAAACTTGATAAAGATTAATCAAGAGCAGTGATGCTCAGTAATTTATAAAACAATGAGACATAGAGACAAAATCAATCATTTAGGTAGGAAATATGGCCATAGAAAATCTATGCTTACCAATATGGCCGCATCGTTGATTATGCACCACAGCATCAACACTACTCTTGCCAAGGCAAAAGAACTGCGTACTTTTGTAGAGCCTATCATTACTGCCTCGAAGGATGACATCAAATTTGCAGATGACAAAGCCAGCGACGAGCAGAAGGACTACTTCAAAATCAAAAGAAGAAACGCTCACCGTTTCTGTTTCGCCAAACTCCGCGACAAACACGCTGTTAAGCATCTTTTTGAAGAAGTAACTCCTAAAATTATTGACCGTAACGGTGGCTATACAAGAATCCTCAAAACCGTTAACCGCCTCGGCGACAACGCCAAGATGTGTTACATGGAGCTTGTAGACTTCAATCCTAACTACAGCAACGCAAAGAACGCTGTTAAGGCTACCGCAACAAAGACAACACGCCGTTCTCGCAAAAAATCTAAACCCGCTGCCGAGGCTAACGAACAACCCAAAGCAGAATAGAGATAGTTTGCTTGATAATACATTAAAACCGATAATTCTTTCAGAGTTATCGGTTTTTTTGTTGTATATTTACGTCGTTTTGTCTTGTGAAATTAGTATAGCTGTGGGCTACATGCCGTATTTTGTAGCGGTTTCATCGTCTGGCATCCATACGGTTCCGTACATGTCGAGCTGGTCTAAGTGCCGGTTTATGTCGTTAGCGTTGAGCATCCTCATTCTGATTGTTCGTATGCCTTTGCTGTTGCGGTATACAGTGAGCAGGTATTTGCCATCGGGCGAGAATATCGCCGACGACACTTTGCCATCGTGCTTGAATTTGATGATGTCCTTTCCGTCGATAGTCCAGATGCTTGCGCTGCCGTCGTCAGAGGTGGTAACAATGTATTTGCCGTCGGGAGAGAACACCGCCGAGTTTACCCTGTTTTCGTAGCCGCGGAATGTGACCTGGATATTGCCGAACTTGTCCCACAGAACCGCGCTCTTGTCGGTGGATGTGGATACCACCATGTTGCCGTCTGGCGAGAAGTTGACGGAGTTTACTCTGCCGTCGTGTCCTACAAACGAGCGAATTACGGTTCCGTCGAGGTCGTGCATCTCCACTTCGCGGTCACAGCCGCCGGTAACGAAAAAGTCGCCTTTTGGAGAGAACGCAATTGACGTGATACACCCGCTGTGCGCTGCCACCTTACGGCAGCTGCTATCGGATAAATTGTTGATTACTATTGTGCTGTCGTCAGATACTGAAACTAAGTGTGTGCCATCGGGCGAAAAAACTGCATCGTTGACTGTGGCGTTGTGCGATGCGAATGTTTTGATATTGCTGCCATCAAGCCCCCAGAGTTTAACTTTCCCGTCGTGCGAGGCAGTTACCACGGTTTTGCCGTCTGGCGAAAAACGTGCGGTGTTGATAGGTGCGGTATGTCCGGTGAATCGGCAAATCTCCTCGCCTGTAAGATCCCACAGATACGCCACTGTGTCTTTTACTACTACAATGTTCAAGCCGTCGGGCGAGAAGCTTGCAAAACTGATGTTCTTGGCATCTGGATATGTCTCAAACCTTTTGCCGATGCTCCATGTGCGTATTGTGTTGTCTTCGCCGACTGTTATAATCGAGGAGTTGTCGGAGCAGAATTTCGCAGAAAATACAACGCTGTTGTGTCCTTTGAGTATTTTTTTAAGTTCTCCGGCAAGGTCGTAGACCCTCACTGTGTGGTCGCGTGAGGATGTTATGACGCTCTGACCGTCGTTGGAGAAGAATGCCGTGTTGAGCCAATCCTCGTGTCCAGAGAAAACTACCAGTTCGTTGCCGTCCATATCCCAGAGACGCGCTTTGTGGTTTTTGTTGGTGCGGTCGTTGCTGCCCGTCAGCAGGTATTTGCCGTCGGGCGAGAACACCGCCGTAACGAACATCGATGATGAAAAGCGTGGATCTTCGTAAAGCTCTATTTTTTTAATAAGGTGTCCGTCTACGCTCCATATCCTCGCGGTATTGTCGCCTCCTGCCGATGCTATGAGTGTGCCGTCGGGCGAAAACGATGCGTAATAAACGTCCTCATCGTGTCCCTTCATTGTGGCGAGTCGGTTTCCTTCGGTGTCGAAAACCATTAGCTGTCCGAAACATCCGCTTGTTACTATTTTGGATTCGTCGGGTGAAAACTCAACGTTGCGGAGAGTTTCCAATCCAGTGATTTTGCAGAGTTCATGACCTTGGAGGTTGAAAATCATTACCGTGCCGTCGTCGGTGGCGGTTGCCACCAACTGCCCGCTTGACGACATTGCCGCCGCATTGATTTGCGAGTGTTGAGGTATTGCTAATATTTCGTTGCCATCGGCATTGGTGATGTGGAGTATGTAAAAGTTGGCCTCCGCGTTGGCTTCAAAGGTCATTATATATTGTCCGTCGTTGCTGATACTTGCCGAATAGATATGGATTGGAAGATACGCCGAAATGTTGTAAAATATGTCGGTATTGTAGAATGAATTTAACAACGCACTGTAAGCCTGTTGGTTAGTGGTGTCGGACTGGACTGCTTTCTGTGCAAGGCGGAGGCTGAATGTGGGGTCGGTCTCGAGTTTTTGAAAAGCAAATGTTGAAAGGCTGTTGCTGCGTGCCATATTGGAGTTTTTTTCTGCCGTCTGTTTCAGCGAAAATGCCAAAAACACTGTGCATAGGCTTACCAAGGCTATGAAAATCACTATCCAAAACAATGGCTGGTTCTTATGTTTGTTCTGCGGCTTTTTGTTTTTGTACGATTCGAGGGCGGATTTGAACTCGTTGATGATTTTTTTGCCCGACGGCTGGTAAAACTGCCGTCCCGAAGGTGAGACCAAGCGGTTGAAAACATTCATTTCCACCATTGTGCCAAGGGTTTTGTCAGAGATGCCGTGACGGTTAATGGCGGCTGTACGGAATGCGGGAAGGGTTTCGTCGCTGTTGCCCACGAGCATCTCGTTTTTGATAAAGAGTGTGATTTTTTCTTGCTGTTGTTGGTCGTCGATAAGCGAAAGTGCCTTGTTAAATGTGTTTGTTTCAAATAGTTGTGATTCTTTTATGATATCGGGGGTGATTAATGCCCGTTTGAAATCTCTGGCGTATTTACGGATGTCGAAAATTATTTGGCGCATATTGCCCGGACTTGTGATAACGTCGTCGGATATGTTTTGCGATATGATGTACTGTTTTGCACCGTCGGCAAAAACCACGTTGGGACATCCTTCCAAGGGCTGGTTGGCGGCGCTTTCAAATAGTTCATCGGCTTTGTCGGCTGCTATCGGGAGCAGTTCTATTGATTTTTTTAGTATATCCGCAAATGCCGGACTTAGCGATGCAGTTAGTTGCAAAAGGCTTTTTTCTACAGAAATTAGCAAGCCGAGTTTGATATTTTCGTATATCATGGTAACGGCATCGCCCAAGAGTGGATTCTCTTTCTCGCCCATTAGCATACTGTTGAGCTGGGTGCTGATGCTGAGGGGTATTTCGTTGTAAATCAGATTGGTTAACGAACTAACAAATTCTTTCTGCTGTGATTCGGGATAGGTGTAAAGGTTTTCAAAACTGTCGAGAATTAGGTATATTCTTTTATATGATTTGAGGTATATATGTACTTTTTTGGCTGCGAACCACAGCGAATTGTCGTCTTTGAACGAAATATCCAAAAACACCGGCTCTTTCACCTCCTTATTTAGTGCCGCAATTAGTTGCTGCAATAGGTGAGGGTTTTCTTTTTGGTAAGGCTGAATGTCGAATGTGATTGCCTTGGCGTTGGATGCTTTGAGCGATTCGGGATTGTTGACACCTGCGTTGATGAGCGAAGTCTTGCCGGTTTTGGGCAAAGAGAACAATGCCGAAACAGAGTGATTGTTGAGCAAGAATGTTAGCTGCCGCAACTCTCCGCCGCGACAAGCAAAAAACTGATAATCGTCTGTGGTGTAAGGTGTTAATCCTTTTGTCTGTATATCGTCCATGTGTATAATTTGTTTGCTTTTCCCAAAAGTCAAATTTAAATAACTTTTTCGATATGCATGACACTTTTTGCTATTTTTTTTAAGGAAAGTATAATATAGTTGTTTTTTTGTTTAAAAACATATTATAGGCTTGTTTCTATCCTTGAAGCTTCAAACCCGTTTTCGTCGTATTGGATTTTGCAGAGCGTGGTGTTTTTTGATGCGGTGTCGTTTCGGTCGGGAACTATGGTGCGGTATGAAACAAGCCGTCCAGCCGAGTCGTATTCAAAAAAACGGTTGAACACAGTGTGCCACTGCTGGTTGATGATGTCCCACGAGAATGTGGTTTCGGAGGTTTTTTGATGGCTTTGGTAATCGAACTCCGATTTGGATACCCTTGTCCACTTGTCGGTTGACGACGAGTAGATATATTTTGTGGAAACAGCAGTGTCGCCCTGAGGTGTGTATTCAAAAGAGTCCCGTTCTAACGGTGTGATTTTCTTTTGGTCGAATACGTCGGGCATGGCGGTCTCTTTGGTGATGAGCTGTCCTCGGCCATTGTAGGAGTTTTGGTGCGAGTGCGCAAACGCCCAGTAGTGGTATTCGTTGTTCCAGGAATGTGTAGTTTGCTTTATGATAAATCCTGTGGCATTGTAGTAGGCGGTAACTTTCTGCACACCTTTTATAATAATGGTGGAACTGTCGGTGATTTCTGACGACGACGGGTGCTGACGTTGTTCTCCATTAGAGCACGACATCGCAAAAAGTATTGTTAAAAGTATTGCCGCGGCCGTTTTTTTCATCTCGTTATTGTTTATTCGTCGATGTCGATTGGTAGACATCCGTAGCGGTTGATTAATATGTTGGCAAAACGGCGGCAGTAGTCTATAAACAGCTTGTAGAGGCTTTCGGCGGTGTCGATGTGGAAGTCCTCGTTTTTGATGCACGACGTGCTGAGGCCTATGTAGTTGTTTTCCACGCTGAACGACATACGTGGAATTTTGGCGTTTTCTTTGAGCATGAAGGCGTAGACGCGGGCTATGTCGGTTTTCGACAAGGTGCAGAGCGTTGAGTCAGCCACCACGTATTCGTTTTCGGGAATGTAGTTGATACGTATGCTGATACCGTTTTCGGCTATTTCCCAGCTGTCTTTGCCGTTGCGGATAATGTCGGTGTTGTAGCCGAGGTTTTTGAGAATCTGCTCTACATTTTTGGAGGTTTCGCAGAGAATGAGGTCTTTGCCTAAGAAATCCTCGCTGTCCATACGCTCGCCGCAAAATGGGCAGAATCCGTTGTGAAACTGGCTCTCTGCCACAAGGTTGCTGCACGAGTGGCATCTTACCGAGTATGTCCGTCCCGAGTTTTGAAATTCGTCGATGGCCTTTTGCAGATACGACCAAGGCAGTGCGAAACCGAGGTTCTGTCCTGATGCCATGATGAATGTGTTGACGCCCACCACATTGCCGTCTTGGTTGATGAGCGGACCTCCCGAGTTGCCCGGGTTGATGGCGGCGTCGGTCTGTATGTAGTCGATTCCGTTTTGCTTGCGGGCGGCTTTGGATATAATGCCCTTGGTGTTGGTGTATTTTAGTCCGAAGGGGTGTCCCACAGCCATAATCGATTCGCCGTCGTTGAGAACGTAGTCGGCAGGGGCGAGGTCGAGGTCGGTGAAAGGAATATTGGCAGGTTTTTCAACGAAGGCGAGGTCGTAGAGCGGGTCGGCGTAAAGCACCTGCGCTGTGCGTTTTTTGAAATTTTCTCCGTTGATTACCACTTTGCGGCATCCTTGCACAACGTGCCTGTTGGTAACAATCAGGTTGTATCTGTTGAGGCAGAATCCTGTGCCGAGTCCCCACGGGGTTTGTATTCGTACTACGGCGTTTTCTATTTTTTGTGTAAGTTTTGTCATTTCGGTCTGGTGTTTGGTGTTTAGTCGGGAATCTCAAGCGCGGCAAACTCTTTGAGAAATGTGTAGGCAAAGCCCGGAATAGTGCCGAAGTCGAGATTGGCAGTGTTGAACGAGAGGTTTGGATATACCTTCGTGTATTTTTTGATGGTTTCGTCGATCTCTTTGGAAATCTTGATGGCGGCGAGTGTTTGCGAATGTGGCGAAATAAACTCGTCGTCGAAACCGAGCGCGTTGAAATAGTCCTGATTGAGCACACGCCAGAAAATGAGCAGGAGGTCTTGTGCTGCTGATGGCATTCCGTGGTGCACATGGTTGAGACCTGCGGCATATTCGCACATGGTTTGCACGAGGTCGTATCTGCCCGAGTCGATGCAGGTGTCGATCAATACGAAATGCGAGTTGAGCGATTCCGCCATCTCTGCAAATGCCATGTAGCTGATTTCGGGAAATACTGCGCGGACTTTGTAGATGGAGCTTTTCAGCTCGTTGTCAGATTTTTTGTCAATATCTTCGAGTTCGGTTAGCATCTTGTGGTTGATTTCGGGCGAATTGCGCTCTTCGGGGTTGTAACCGTTGGCGTAAATCGAGTATATCTGACGGAAATGGTGCAGGAGCGACCCTTCGGGCGATATTAGGTAAAGAATCTTGAATATCGCGGTAAGGATAATGTAGGTTCTTGTGGGGTCATCTACCGTGGTTTGCACTTGCTGCTGAGCGTCGTGAATCCATTCGTGCAGAAACTTGATTTTGGCAGAAATCTCGCTTTCGGGCAACGAAATGATGTTTTCTGTGTTGATGGCGTGAAGGTTGGGAAACTGCTCCACAAGCACGTCGTCAACAGAGTCGGAAGTGATGGCTATTTCGGAGAGCATCTCGTTGAACGCTCCTGGCGACATATCCTTAATGGGGCAACGCTGCATCAGCGAGATGATATTGTCGTAGACGGCGAATTTGCAGTATGCAAAATTGGTGTTCTGCGTGAGGAGCGAGCGCATCAGAGCCACGTCTAAGGTGTCGAAAGTGGCAATGTCGGCCCAGGTGAACACCTCTCCGGCGGTGATTGCGCCTTTCACAATCTTGGAGCCTTGGATAATGTCGAAGTGGAGCATCTGCGTGTCTTCGTTGAAGACAATTTCCACAGCCGGTCCGCCCTGCATACGCATATATTCAAAAAACGAAACATACGCGCCAAGAAAGTCACCCTCTTTGTAAAGTTTGTCGGCGGCGTTGCGTACTGCCGCCATCTCGTCGGTCTCCTCTGGCTCGGCAAAACGTCCGAACTTTATT
>JAFYFR010000090.1 GCA_017543645.1 Bacteroidales bacterium | reverse complement strand
GTGCATTATATATTTGCCTGAGCAGTCTTCCACTGTTGCGCCGCTTATGTCGGCATCGGTGAATGGATTGTCGGCAGAAAACCTCAGCTGCCCCGACGTTTCGTCTACGAATATGTCGGTAGACTTAAACGTGAGGGTGTCGAGGTCGATATATATTCCGTTTTTTAGTAAAAGCGACATGGTTGTTTTTGTCTAATATATAAGGTGTGCTTAATTTTGATGCTGGTCTCTGAGCAGGTCGATGATGGTTTTTACGGGCGAGAAAGTTTCGATGGGAACTTCTACGAATACCGTGTTCCAATTAGCCATCGCTCCGTTCCACAGACCGGGACGCTCGATTGATTTGAGTGTCTTACCGTTTTTCGACTTTTGAGAAATAAAACCAGTTTTCGGGTCGGTGTATTTTCTGAGGTCGAACTTTTTGCCTTGGCAGTCGGTGAGGTCGCACACAAGGTCAACGGGATTGAAGTGCGTGGATTTTTTCATAATCTCCATGCTCTTGGGGTCGTTCTTGTCGATTTGCGACGATTCCACAATCTGCAGCGATGTGGTTCCGTCTGAATTTTTTGTCCAGAAGGGGCCTCCGCCGGGTTCGCCTTCGTTCTTAACCATTCCGCAAACGCGCAACGGGCGGTTGAGTTTGGCGAGTAGCTGTTTTGCTTTTTCGCTGTCGGGCAGATTGAGGAATTCGGCTGGGAACTCGGTGCAGAGTTTTTTGGAAATAAACACGTATGCCTCGTCGAGAGTCTTGCTTGTGGGGTTGTCTTCCAAAAGCTTTATGTAGTTGGCGATGTTCTCCTTTGTTTTGAGAAGGTATCCGGCAAGAGCCTGTTTGTATTTTACGGTTGGCTCTTTGCGTGAGTCGGGCACTACGTTGTCGATGGTTTTGATAAAGACTATTCTTGCGTCGATGTCGTTGAGGTTTTCGATAAGCGATCCATGCCCAGCGGGACGGAGCAGCGGAGTGCCGTCGTCGTTGCGGAAAATTTCGTTGTTTTCGTCCACAGCCACTGTGTCGGTGAATTTTTTCTGCGTGGAGAATGTGATGTCTAACTTGATGTTGTTTTTCTCCTCAAATGCGGGACGGAGTTTCTCCACAAAGTCGGTGAATAAAGAAACGTGCTCTGGCGATACTGTGAAATGGATTCTTACAGTGTCGTTAGATGCGGCGTACATTATTCCCTCGGCAATATGCTCCTCGATGGGAGTGCGCGATGTGTTTTTGTAACGGTGAAATTCCACAAGACCTTTGGGCAGGTTGCCGTAGTTGAGTCCTTCGGGTGCGATAACCATCTCCACAAGTTCTTTTGCCTTGTGGTTCTGCAGCATCTCTTTTACCGACAGACCGTATTTTGTGTAGACAATCTTCTGTAGCTTGTCGTAAAAAGCAAACCGGTCGATGTTGTCGACAAACCGTCTGGCTGGTGAGTCGGCGAACCTCTGTTTTTGCTCAGGCGTGTTGTTGTATTCGGCAACGAACACAAAGAGGTCTTTGAACATTCGGCTTGCCGCTCCTGATGCTGGAACAAACTTTAACACGTCGAGGCTGCCTGCCGCACCGTTGTATTTTTGAACGTATTTGACCACTTCGGCGTCGGTGAGTTTTCGTATGCCGTCGTTGATTGTGGCGGGACGAACCAGTTGCATAAATGGAAATCCGCTCTTGTAACATTCTATCTGTCTGTTGATTTCTTCGGCAGATATTCCCATGCTTTTGAAATATTCGATGTCGCTTTTATTATTCATACTATATTAGGTTTTGAAATTTGGCATAAAATTAAAAAAGTCCGGTGAATTTCCGGACTTTTTTCAAAAAAAAAATAACACTTAAAATCAAACAAGATATGAAAACAATTTTAATAAATAATATCAACTCAGGGGGGAGAATTTTACCCTCACGGGCTTTTTACGATATTTGTTGCAAATTTACGGAGGATTTTTTAATATGCAAATTTTTTAATGTTATTTTTTATTAACATTTGTGTTAAAAAACGTTAATTTTTTTGCCGCTTGTTCCTCCCTTGTATTCGTATGTGATAGTGGTGTATTGGCTGTCGGTGATGGTGGCTTTGGGCGAGAATTGTGGCGCTTGGTAGTCGCCGTTGCCGATTGCGGGGGTGGAGGCTGGACGGCTGCTGAATATGAATGCTGTTACAAATCCTGACACGCCTCCCGCTATGTGCGATTCCCATGATACGTGCGGTTCTCCGGGCAGAAGTCCCCAAATCATTCCGCCGTAAAACAAAACGATGAGTACCGATATTGCTGCCGCGCCTTTTTTTGAGGACACAATGCCTGAAAAAAATATGTAAGATGCTATGGCATAAATAATTCCGCTTGCTCCGATGTGGTAGCTGCTACGTGCCGTCAGCCATACCGCTATTCCTGTTAACAGATATAAAACGCTGAATATCTTGATGTAACGGTCAGGAAATAGCATTGTAAGCAGGCAGAGTAACAGCGGTAACGCGCTTAAATTAGACATCAGGTGTTTGACGCTGCCGTGTATGAATGGTGAAAAGAGTATGCCTTTGAGACCGTCAAGTGTGCGCGGATAGATGCCGAGCGGCGAAATGTCGATGCCAAGCACCGCCGATGCAGCATATATCAATGCTATGGCGGCCGAAACAAATGCCGGGAAGAGTATGAATGTAGGTATTGTTTTGGCTTTCACATTTATTTTCTTTCTAAAATGTAAACCAAACTTGAATATTGACCGTTTCGCTTGGCGATGCGGTTTGATTTGAATCCTTCAATCAAGCCTTTCATAAATGAGCACTTGCTGCCTTTGTATTTTTCGCTAAGCATTGAGATATAGTAAGAGTCCCATTTGAGCGGCTCGGTTCGGGTTATCCGCAGAGGTGTTTGGGCAAAAATATTTTGTAATGAGTTCTTGTCGAAATGGTTGAGATGTCTTGGCACGTCGTATGCTGCCCATTTGTCTTGATAATGCAGGGCGTCGTGCGAAAGATAGTTGGGCAATGCTAAAATTAGGTGTCCGCCCGGAGCGAGCAGACGGTTGAGATGGAATACCTGTTTTTCTAAGTTGCTGATATGTTCCAGAACGTGCCACATGGTGATAATGTCGAAACTGCCGTCGGGCATCTCGAACACGTCTTCGGGTGAAGGCAGTGAGAGTCCGAGTTTCTTGGCGGCAGCATCACGGGCATCGGAACTTACGTCTGTGGCGCAAACCTCCAAATCGTGCTGCTGTGCATAGCTTACAAAATCGCCAACTCCGCATCCGAAGTCGAGCAGACGTTTTGCCGAAATACCTGAGGTGGCGATTTTGAACTTGTTAGCTATGTTGACACGCTTAACGCGGTTGTAGATGAAGGGAATTATCCCTTTTTTGTTTTCGTTGTGGCTGAGATACTCGTCGGATTTGTAGTAACGTCCTAACTCGCTGTCGGACGGACGCGGCGAAGTAAACAGCAGCCCGCACTGCCGACATTTGAATATTTCAAACTCCTCTTGCGAGAGAAAAAAGTCTTTGAGCTTGATATGCAGTTCGGTGTTTTCCGAATGGCAAAACGGGCATTGAACGGTCATTTTTTAGCTGCGATGTCGGTTTTGGTAAGAGTGGCTACGATTTTTTCGTTGTTGTTGCCGTCGGAAATGGTATACGAAATTTTGATGACAGTCCAATTGCTGAGTATTGTTCCGTGTCCTTCGGTGATTTCGTAGAATCCGTTGGCAAGACTTCCTTTAAAGTCGAAAGCGTCGCCTTTTACTTCGGCAGTGATGGTTTCGCTTGAACCTTGGTTCTGAAAGTTTTGAATCACTATCGAATTGTTGATAGTAGAGATGCTTACGTCGCAGGTTCCGGCATCTCCTTGTTCGGTGCGCCAAGTCCATGCTCCTGCGAGTTCGGATGTAGAGTGTATGTTTTCTGGTGAATCTTGTTCGCATGCGCTGAATGTGAATGTGGCAGCTATGAGCATTAATACTGCGAAAATTGTTTTAATCGTCTGTCTCATAATTTTTGGTGTTTTAAAAGTTATTAGTTTTCAAATATTTTAGAAATGGATTTAAGGTCGTGGTTTACGAGGTCGATTCCGTATTTTTCAAAATCGATTAGCAGCTCGCTGTCGGGTGATTTGCGGCTTTGGCTGTCGAACTTCAGTTCTGATTTTGGCACAATCTGTTCAAGGTCGAAATTGGTGATTTCGCCCGATTCAAACAGTTCGTCGTCTAAGTTGATAGTTTCGGTCATAGTAAAAAGGTTGTATTAATGATGTAGAGACGTGCCATGGCGCGTCTCTACGTGTGTGTATTTTTATTTGATTGATTCAGCAATTTGCTGAGCCATTTCGTCGTCGATGAGGATGCGTCCGCAGTATTCGCAAACAATGATTTTTTTGTGCGAAGCCACGTCTAACTGGCGTTGCGGGGGAATCTTGTTGAAGCAGCCACCACAAGCATCGCGGCGAACGGGAACAACTGCGAGTCCGTTTTTAGCACCGTTTCTAATGCGGTTGTATGCGTTGAGGAGACGGTCTTCAATTTTGTCTTCGTATTGTTTGCGACGGGCAGCAAGTGCCTCTTGGTCTTTTTGTGTGTCGGCGATTATCGAGTTGAGTTCCTCTTTTTTGCGTTCGAGGTCTTTCTCGCGATCCTGATGGCGAACGGCTGATTCGCTGAGGATGTTCTTTTTTGTGG
>JAFYFR010000013.1 GCA_017543645.1 Bacteroidales bacterium | reverse complement strand
TGAGCTTATTGAAAACGCAGAAACAAAAGAGGCGTTAGATTTGCTGCGCACCTCTGCCTTTACCGATGGCGAGATGTTGGCATACGAAAAATACTGGCTCGATGTAAGCACCGAAAAATCCGCCTTGCAGCGCGAACGTGCCGAAGGCCGAGCGGAAGGCCGAGCGGAAGGCCGAGCGGAAGGCCGCGCCGAAGGTGAGAAAATCGGTATTGAAAGAGGCCGTGCCGAAGGCGAACAATCCAAAGCCATTTCCATGGCTCGCCTTATGAAAGCCGACGGCGAACCTATCAGTAAAATAATCAAATATTCCGGCCTCACCGCCGACGAAATCCAATCCCTATAGCCATGCCTGATTATATTTATGCTATGCTAAATATAAAATATACTTTACAGGTGGGGTAAAATCACCTCTTCTCATAACAGGTGTTTATGATATAAATCCCTTGTAGAAAGTCCAATCGGTTTTCTGCAAGGGATTTTCTGTTTGAATAATTAACACAATAAAACTAATATAGAATTAACAAAAATGGTTAAAACAAAGAGAACATTGACTTTATTCAGGCGGGCTGCTCTGCTGCTGCTCCTGATTGCAATTTCGGGCGCATGCCGCGCTCAGGATGTTGTCTACACCAAGGGCAACGTAAAAATAATCCAGTATGACGGCAATTGGCAGATGCTCCACGGCCGCAAAGCAATTGCCCACGGCGAAGGCACTATCAACGTTGACAATTTTGCGCCGTTGGTGCAAGACCTCATCGACCACTTTGCCGTAAAACCGGTCTCTCGATCCAAATCTCTGAGCAAGTCGCTCTCAAAAAGTGCCACCGTAGAGCCGGAATATCTCATCAAAACACATTGGCATCAAGGCGCGCCATACAACAACGAATGCCCTACATTAAACGGAGAGCATACACCCGCAGGCTGCGTTACACTGTCATCTGCGCAGGTGCTTAATTACTACCGCTCGTGCGACCCGATTGATGTGGAAGGCGACTATATAATCTATTCAAAAGTGGAATCTCCATCCATGACCCTTACCGAGGAGCGGTATTACCCCAACGCGATAGATGAAAATCATCCTGATGGCACTTATAATTATACCTATCACTACAATCACTCCTACACTCCCGACTTCGATAAAATCAGCAGCGACGACGGCGAACTTGCAAAATTAATATTCGCAGTAGCCATTGCGCAGAGATGTTATTTTGACGATTGGGGTTCTATGACATCTTGGGAAGTCCAATGCGGTGCGTTCAACAGGTATTATGGCTATCAATACGACATCTGCGAAGAAAAAAGAGATATGCCCGCCTTTATCCAAAATGCCGTTAAAAACAAAATGCCTGTTTTGATGTGGTCATTGAGCCTCAGCCTACAACAGATGAAAATAAAAAAATGCAAGAGAACCCTAAATACCTCTATGTTAAAGCCAAAGATGCTACCGAATATACAAGATACAATATGCACAAAGAAGGGGATCTTGTGTAAAGTCGCAGATTCAAAATATTGCTATCGAAGAAGATTGCAAGCTTGTTTTTGAAAACAAAATCGTAGAAGAGTGGTGCCAATGTTACGGTATTACAGTAACATTGACAAAGGACACACCATCTGTCACTGCACCCACAGCCAACACTCTGACCTACAACGGAGCCGCACAGGAACTTGTAACCCCTGGAAGTGCCGATTATGGTACTCTGATGTATAGCCTTGACGGAGAGAATTTTAGTTCTGAAATTCCCAAAGCTTATAAGGTTTCGGTAAAATAGACTACAATCAGATTTTTTATAACACATACTGGTTAAATGAATAATAATCGGTATGAGTTTTTTTTATAAAATCAGTAATGCTTGAAATATTTATCCAATATCGTCATTGACACGCCGGCGTTGAATAAGATGGCGAAGGTGTGCTTTTTGTCGCTGGTTTTTGAAACGTTGAAAAGCCCTTTTTCTATCGCTATTTCGCCTACAATGCGGGTGTGGCCTACGCCCACTTCGCAGCCGCCTGAGATGATAGTGCCTACGTCAACTGTGCGGTAATAATCTTTCGGGTCGATGTCTTTAATGCGTTGTCCGTTGTGTGTCAGCGATTTGCTGGCGGCAATGCCCATGTATAGTCCGCCACCTAAGTAAAACGGAGTAAGCGGAATGTAGTACCGTCCCTGCGGCTTAATTTCAAAATAGTAGGTTTCGCCCTTTACCTTCTGGTTGTTGATGTTAAGTTTGGTCTCGCCTTTCGGTGTGTACGACACGCAGAGGTAAGCGCGGAAATTCTCGTCGATTATCGGGTGCGAGTTTCGTGCGTTGCCTATGGTGTCGATGGGTATGAGCCGTTTTTCGGGAATGTACGGACATATTCCTATGCCGGCTTGGGCGTTGATACCCGCCCTGATATGCCGTGGCAGAAAGTGCAGCGAGCTGACCGACAGTCCGCCCGAAAGTTCCAAATACGGGTTTTGTGCCGTTAATTCGCTGTACATCAAACAGTTGATTATTATTACCGCTAATATCAGTATCCTGTTTTTTGGCATATCTTTATTACTTCTACGGCTTGTTTAACATCGTGAACACGCAGTATGTCAGCTCCTTTGGCAATGGCGATGGTGTTGATTACGCTTGTGCCGTTGAGCGAATGGGCGGGGTCTGTTTCCAAAAGTTTGAAAATCATCGACTTGCGCGATACTCCAACCAAAATAGGCAGTTCAAAAATCTTCAGGTCGTCCATGCGGCTGAGCAGTTCGTAGTTTTGGTCGAGAGTTTTGCCAAAGCCAAATCCAGGGTCTAAGATTATATCCTTGACACCTGCCTGACGTAGCGCGTCAACTTTGGTATATAAAAACGTGATAACATTTTCCACAATATCAGTGCATTGTGCGGTCTGATGCTTTTCGAGCGGGTTGCCTATCGAGTGCATGAGGATATATGCGGCATTGGTCTTGGCAACGGTTTCAAATAGTTTTGGGTCGAAATAACCGGCTGATATGTCGTTGATTATGCCCACGTTGTAGTTTTCGGCAACCATTTTTGCCACATTGCTGCGGAATGTGTCTACCGAGATGATAATGTCCTCGTTGATTTTTCTAATTGCTTGTAGAGCAATGTCTAAACGTTCGGTTTCCTCTTTTTCGGACACTTCCTCGCAGCCCGGACGGGAGCTGAACGCACCGAGGTCGATTATCTCGGCACCTTCGTCGATATGTTTTTGAGCCTGGGAAGCTATGGTTTCCACAGTGGTGAAACGGCTTCCCTCGTAAAACGAGTCGGGAGTGATGTTAATTATGCCCATCACCTTGGGATTGTCCAAAGAGAGCAGCCTTCCACGGCAGTTGACTGTGGTCTGGCGTTGGATAGCGTTCATTATCAGTGCTTTATTTGTCTTCGTCGGGATTGTATACTTCTGAAATATCTTTTACACGTTTTCCGTTTTTGTAGGCCACTACAAAAACGCCTGTGGTAACGCCTTTGCTGATAATCTGTTTGCGAGCCTCGTCTGCCTCTTTGTAAGTTTTAAAAAATCCTACCGAGTATTTGTATACGCCGTCCTCAAGTTCGTTGTTGAGACCTTCGGTGGATGGGTAAATTTTGCGTAATTGCTTTATAGTCAACTCTTTGTTGTCGGCAGCTATCTGTACTTTGTATATTATCTGATCGGCGGGTTTTTGAGGTTGCTGCTGGATAACGGGTTGCGTTTTGGGTTCTTCCTTTTTGTCGTACCAGCCAAGAATGTCGGCGTATGCCTGCACAAAGTTGTCCATTGCGTCGTTGAACATTTTGTCGGCGGCTTCGCGCACCTTCATTATCTGGAGGGGAGTAACTTTTTTGCCTGTGGGCACTTGTTTGAGCTTGGCTTCGGCGTTGGAATAGAAAATGTCAGCTTCCGAAATGTGTGTTTCAGCACTGGTTCGTTTGGCTGATGGCGCAGTCTCTATTAGGTTTTCGAGATTTTGCGTATAGACGGCGTAAAACTGGCGGTACGCTTTCACGTATTGGACGTAGGCTGAGTTTCTTTGTGTAGCCACCGCTTCGTCGATGGCGTCAGCCTGTTTGTTGAGTTTTTTTGCCTTGCCTTTTTTTAGCTTGGCTGCTTGCGCTTTCAGCTGGTCCGACTGGTTTTGTTTTGTTGTGGCCGACTGCATTAGTTTGTCGCCAGAGGCTTTAAGCGACAGCGCCGACTCGTATTGTGTGAGTTCGTCGCCCGAAAGCTGTTTCTTAATCTCCTCGGTGGGATTGATGTTTTGTTGTGCCGTTACCGTGAAAATTGCTAACGATAATATGGCTGTTGCTAATATCTTTTTCATGGCTGTATTGTTTTGTAGATTAATTTTAATAAACAATATGCAATAATGGTGCAATTTTAGTACTTTTTTTTGTTTCTGCAAAAAAAACGCCCCGTTTTTGCGGAGCGTGGTGATGAGTGATAGGGGTGCGTTATGTCAACAATATTATCAAAAGTGTGATTACAGCTACAATAGCGGTAATGAAACCTGCAATCTTAAGCGCGCTGTATGGACGCTCGCCTTGAACTTTTCCGCTCTGACCGTTGATTAGGAAACGGTAAGCCTTTTCGTTATAGCGGTACGCGCTCAACCATACGGGCAGCAGTATGTGCTTGTAAGTGATGTCGTTGTACTGTATGCTCTTGGTTGCGATTTCCTGATGGTCGCCGCCGATGTCCTTTTTGATGGATTCGTCGATTGTGTCTTGCATTTTTTTCTGCGCGTCTTGGAATCCTTCTTTTAGGTCAATGCTGTAAGTTTCTGTTTTAAAGCCTGTTAAGAATTTTTCGTCGTAAGGAACGAGGTCGTTGAGATTCCACGGCTCAAGATTGTCTAAGTAATAGTAAGGCAGTGTTTTTGAACCTACTACAAAGATGTCGTCAAACGAATTTCTAACCCTTCCCGATGCTCTGTACCAGTTGGTATGTTTAACATCGCGGGTTTTTACGTGCCCTTCGCTGTCTGTGTAGTTCTCTTTGGTGTAATAATCCTCGCCGCGTCTACCTGTGTAGTCGGTGATAGTGTTGGCATCGTATGTCCAATAGGGCAGGTAAACGCCTGAAATCTGTTGTTCGTTTGCCATTTTTTTGAGGTCGCCCGGAGCGAACCAAAGTCCGTTGATCCATTTTTTAAAAAGGTCGTGCCCGTCGCGTTGCTGCACTACGAAAGGCAGAATGGCTTTTGGTTTTATAACTTTTGCTGTTGAACGCTGATTTACAGCTATGGGGCTTCCGCAAAAGTCGCATTTCGACGATACCACATTGCTGTCGAAAGTGGTTTCTGCGCCGCAGCAGTTGCACTTCACTGTGTGTACCTCCTCGAGCTGGTCGTCGGAAAGGTTTTCGAGGGCGGTGAGATAATCGTTTTCTTTAACTGCCTCAGCTTTGGCCTCTTCGTCGATTTTGATGTCGTTGAGAGCTCCACAATACTCGCATTTCAAACTCAGAGTACCTGGTGCGAAAGTGAGTTTTGCGCCGCAGTTGTGGCAGATAATCATATCCTGATTGGTGTCCGAAACTTGGGGTTCTAATTCCATATTGATGAGTGTGTTATTAAAAATATAAAACAGGTCTTGTAAAGTATGCAAGACCCGTTTTTTTCATTAAATATTAATAATCTAAAACTACATTAATTACATAGCCGGTGGTGCGGGAGGTGGAGGAGGTACTGCGCCGAATACCATTGACAGCTCTGCCACGGTGTTAGCAGCTGCCCAGCCTGCCATGCCTTGTTTCCAAACCTGAGTGGTTTGTGTAAACTGTCCGTTTGCAGCCATCTGCTGGAGGGTCTGGATTGGGAACGGGCCTTGCTGCTGATTGTTGATGTACACATAGAACGACGACATTTGCGGGGGCGGGGGCGGAGCTGCCTGAGCGTAACCCTGCTGACCGTATACATTCTGCTGGTTCATCATCATTTGCTGCTGCATGTGTTGTTGCTGCATCATGTTGTTCATCATCATCATTTCCATCATGCCTTGACCGCCGCCACCGTTTCCGGGGTTGGCTGCTGCTGTTTTCATAGCGTCAGCCATAGACATCTGGGTGTATTTGTTCATGTCGCCGAGCATGTTCATGCCGGTGCCTTCGTCGAGTTTCTTCTGAAGTTCTTCGGGCAGAGTGATGCTTGAAATCAAGAACTTGGTGAATGTGATGCCGTAGTCGGTCTCCTGATTGATGCGTTGTTCGCAAACCTTGCTCATTTCGCTCTGAGATGCGGCGAAGTCGAGGAGCGATTTGCCGCTTTCACCGATAGTGGAAACGAGGTTGGTAACAATCACGCTGCGCAACTCGTCGGCAATGTCGCTTGTGCGGTAGTCGGATGCTGTTCCGCTGATTTTTTTAACAAATTTGCCTGCGTCGGAAATCTGCATCGAGTAAGTGCCGAAGGCGCGGATGGTTACACGTCCGAAATCCTGGTCTCTTATGTAGAAGTTGGCGGGCGTACCCCATTTTTGCGCGGTGAATATTTTGGTGTTTACAAAATATACTTCGCATTTGAACGGTGAGTTGAATCCGTATTTCCAACTTTTGAGAGTTGTCAAAATTGGTAAGTTGTTGGTGTCGAGGGTGTAGTGTCCGGGCTGGAAAATGTCTCCGAGCTCGCCTTCGTTTACAAACACTGCCACCTGCGATTCTCTAACAATTAGCTGCGCTCCGTTTTTGATGGCGTTGTCCTTTCTTTCAAAACGGTGAAGGATTGTGTCCTGCGTGTTGTCGGTCCATTCAACGACGTCGATCAACTCGCCTTTGATTACTTCTTTTACTTTGTCGAATAATCCCATGTCTCTTGTCTTTTAGGTTTATTGTTAATACTATTTTAATTGTCTACGTTAGTCTTACAACATTCACGTTTATTTTGTTGATAAAGATAAGAAAAATTGAAATACCGTGACAAGCTTTTTTTTAAAAAAAATCAATTT
>JAFYFR010000089.1 GCA_017543645.1 Bacteroidales bacterium | reverse complement strand
CGCCTTTTTGTTGTTTTCGGCAATTTCGCGGTCAATCTCGCTCATACGCAAGTCTTTGTTGTTGTTGATAGCCATAGCGCGGCAACTGTCTAATGTTAGCACCCTTTGTGCATTTGCCGAAATGCTTATCAGCATTGCCGCCGCTATGATGTAGAACTTTTTCATTACGCTTTTTAATTTTTTGCAAATGTACGGCAAAAAGCGTTACACCGTTATCTAAAAACAAAGGGAAAATTGGAGCAAATAACGGTTGTTTAGGTATTTTTTGGCGTTTTTATTGGTGTTTATTGGTTAATTTTAAGGGAATATTAATTCTGATTGTTCAATAATAATAAAAGCTGTTATGATTATCGGTTGAGATTTTTTGTTTATATTTGCAAAAAGATTTATCTAAAAACAAAAACTGTACATTATGGAATACGCGTACTCAATAATGATGTCGGCGATGGCAGTGGGGCTGCTATTGTGGGCAGCACTCGCCTTTATCACGGGCGATATGATGCTTCCTCGAATGTACACTATATCAGCCAAAATCCGCGACAAGAAGAAATATGCCCGTCAGTTTGCCAAATTAATTGCTATAATAGGTATAGCCTTTCTTATCAGTGCGTTAGTAGGTCTTACATGTATTTATTGGTTAGCATTGGTTGTATTTATCATTGGCATTGTAGTTTCAATAAAGGTGGGCAAGGTGATAATGAAAGACGCAGCTGACTAATTGTTTGACTAATAATTTTTAGTTATGGCTTTAAGGCTCATCTTCGCAACGGTATTGGTGTTCGTAGTATGCAGCGGACAAACCATCGCTCAGGATTATTCTGGGGACGATGAGGAGATTGATGTCTGCCAAAAGCAAGTGGACAGCATTTTAGCACTTGTTAAGCCCGACACTCCAACCGATTCGTTGGCGCGAATTTACAACAGGGCGAGTGCTTTTTCGGACAATATGGACACTACACTTAAATATGCCTATCTTTCGTTGTCGTTGTGCACAGATGACAATATAAAGATTATTGCCGACAATTATTACAATATTGGCTATGCCTACTATATGCAGGATCGTTCGCGCGAGGCTTTGACATATTTTTTTAAGGCTAACGACCTGTATTACGAGTATGACAACATTAAGGCAGTGGGAACCAACTATATCGCAATTGGTCGTTGCTATCACGATATTAATCTGCAAGACAGCGGTTTGGTCTATCTTGGCAAGGCGTTGGATATTTTCATATCGTTTAAGGACACCGCCTATATTTCTTACGCGTACCAGTCTATCGGTATTGTAAATATGAACCTCGGTTTTTATGCCACTGCCAAGGAGTATTATCAAAAGGCGTTGCAGATAGATTCTTTGTCGCAAAACTATTTAGATGTGGCTTACGACTACCAGTATCTCGGTTTTATAGAAATAGAGACCGGCAATTATGAAAACAGTATCAGTCTGCTGCGAAAATCCGCCACGATGTTTGACACTATTCCGTCCAGCGATTTGTATTATGTTATGGCACACCATGTTACTTATTCGTATATGTCGGATGCATATCTTTCGTTGGCTTATAAAACTGGCGAGAAGGCATACGCCGATTCTTGCCTTGCGTGTATCGAAAAGATTGGCACATATTTTTTTGACAACGGTCATTACAACAACCAGTTTACCCTGTTGAAATGCAAGGCTAAGTATCTTTCTTTTTATGGGCGCGACCGTGAGGCGTTGGACATTCTGCGCGAATGTGAAAAATATCTCGACGCCGAGCAGAACGACTCGTACATTATGGATTATTACTCACTGCTTTCTACTGTTTACAAAAACGTCGGCGACTACAAAAACGCATTGGAAGCATCCGACAAGATGCACGAGCTCAGGGCTTCGGCTATCAACGACAGCACTATGAATGTGGTGGCGAGGTTCGAGGCCGAACAGGAGGTAAAAACACACCGTGCCGAGTCGGAAGCCAAGCAGACACGAATGAGGATTATTATTGTTTCGCTCGCGGTAGGCTTGCTATTGTCGTTCTTTTTGGTATTTTATATTATTAAAATGTTGAATATCAAGCGAAAAGCTAACGAAAGTCTGACATATAAAAATAACATTCTCGACCAGCAGAAATCGGAGATAGAGACTCAGCGCGATGAGATTGAGGAAGTTAACCGAAAACTCTACAGCAGCATCCACTACGCCCAAAAAATCCAGACGGCGGCAATTGCGCAACAGGCCGATGTGGACGCGCTTTTCCCTGACAACTTTGTGTATTACAAGCCACGCGATATTGTTAGCGGTGATTTCTACTATGTTGCGCGTTGCGGACGGTTCAGCGTTTTGGTAACCGCCGACTGCACAGGTCATGGAATCCCGGGAGCGTTTCTCAGTATGCTCGGCATTTCGGCTCTCAAAGAGTTTTGCGTAACAGAAGAAGATGCCGCCAATCCCGGTACAATTCTCGACCGTATGCGCGACTTTATCAAGACCACTTTGACTTCTTCTGTGGGGGAAAAAATCGAAGACGGTATGGACATTACAATCTGCGCTTTTGATTTTGAAAATATGGAACTCCGCTATGCCGCCGCCAACCAATATGTTCTTATTGTGAGCCAAGGCGAGGCTCTAAAACTCAAAGGCGACCGTATGCCAGTGGGTAGGTATATGTTTGAAAACAAGCAGTTTTCTACTGTTGCTCATCAGTTGCATCATGGCGACGTGGTTTATACTTTTTCCGACGGCATTCAAGATCAGCCCGGAGGATTAGACGATATTCCCTTAGGCAAAAAATTTCTTTTAAAAAACCTTGTAGTTTTTCTTGCTGAAAACTATTCAAAACCACTTTCGGAGCAACGCACGCTCATCGACCGCCGCATTACCGAATGGCGCAACGGTCGTCCACAGGTAGATGATATGACGCTGATAGGGGTGAGGGTGTAAATAATTACCCGATTATTTCACAAATCCAGTAGGATTAGCCAAATTTTCGTACGAAATCAAATCCACTTTTGCCGAACCTACTAAGAGGCTCATTTGTGCGCGGATAGGAATTTTGTTGTCGTCGGCTGATATCCAAAGTTTGAGAGCGTCCTTGTCGGTAAATACGCCCGAAACCTCTACCACGGGCACAAACTTGTAGCATTTTATCTTGCCGAGTTTGCCCATTTTTAGCGTTTCTGTTTCAACGTATTTTACTTGCAACGGCCATTCTTCATTACCAAACCAAGTGTTTACCGATATTACCTGACCTTTGTAGAGTTTGCTCAAATCCATTGTGCGGAGGTAATATGCCGCAGAAACAATGTCGTAGCAGTTGGTTTTCACCTTATGCTCTCCCGATTTGGTGCTGTTGATAGTGTTGTTCTCGTGGTCGAATGTAACGGTAATCTTACGGTTGTACGACGAACCTTCGTGAACATCTTCTAACGATTTGTAAGGCAAGCACTTGTTGTTTGGATCCATCCACGATTGATAATCCTCGCTGATTTTGTAGATTTTGTCTACAAGTCCCACAGTTTTGCCGAACGCCTTAACGTGCATTATCTGTTTACCTTCGTACGTGATAGCACGGGTTTCGAGACTCATTTTTGCACCTGTTACAAAGGCGTAATAGATTTCGTAGGTGAGTTTCTCTTTTGGTCCGAATGCGTTTTGTGCAGAGCAGAATATCGCTGACAGTGTGATAATGCTGGTTAATAATATGGTTTTCATTAGGTTAGTGTTTTAAAACGTTTTTATTTGATATAACTGCAATAAAGTCTTTTAAGTAAAACGGCTCAAAATATGCCACGTCTACAAATTGGTTGTTAACATACTGATTGTAGGTTAGTTGAGCCATATATTCGGCCGACGGTGCAATTTCGGTGGCAAACACCGCTTTGGGGTTGTTGATTATGCCGCTTATCTTTGCTGCCGCATTGCCTGTAAATACAACGTATTTGTCTTTAAAATATTCTGCGTAACTTTCTGGGGTGATAATCTCGGCTTGACACGCACGTAAACAATTGTTGTTCAGGTCAAAAACCTCAGAATACACCTCGTTTCTGCCAGCGTCTAATGTGGCGCAGACCACCGTCTCGGGGCTCTTGATAATATCCTTATTATTAACAACTTTTAACGCCATAGCCTGCAAAGTGTCAACAGCAATTAACTTTATACCCGATTGGTATGCCATTCCTTTGGCGGTGGACGTGCCTATGCGCAATCCTGTGTACGAACCGGGTCCCTTGCTTATGGCAACGCCCGATAGGTCGCTCACTTTTAAGTTGTTCTCTTTTAATATGTCCTCTATATATCGCGAAACTGCCGAAGCGTGGTTGCGTTCGTGATTCTCTTTTAGCGTAATGGTTTCGGCATTGCGGCTTAGCGACACCGAGCAAATATCGGTAGAGGTTTCTATATTAATGAAATAGTTTAAATCCATAGTTTTAACTTGCTGAAAATGTTATTCTTCTTCATCGTAGTAAAATTGGTAAAACTTCATTCCCGTTTCGGGGTCAACACCTCGGCTAATGCGGCTTTCGTCGCCATGAATATAGATGTGGAAGTTTTTGTCGAGTTTTATTACGCTTTTCATTTTGG
>JAFYFR010000088.1 GCA_017543645.1 Bacteroidales bacterium | reverse complement strand
GGTGCTGCCTCTTTTTTTCTTGAAACAAGACCTTTGATAAAGTCTAATGCCTCGCGGAGAAGGCTCTCATCGTCTAATAGCGGATTGATGTTTTGAAACAATTCCGCACGTAATTCCATTGTACTCATGTTTTTAAACTATTATTACGATGCAAAAATAAATTATTTTGATCAAAAATCAATTATTACCGCGCAAAAAAAATCTATTCCTCCTCGTCTCCTTTGCCATCTTCTTCCTCAAACTCTCTAAATACCTTATTATTTTTTCTTTCCTACGTATGTCATGGCAAGACGGAAACCAATGTCGCTGCTTTTCTCATTTGCAGGAAGAGATGCCCGGTATGTGCTATTGCAATAAGATAAATTGGTATAATAACCGCCTCCGCACATTACCTTTTCTGAACCTGAAGCCGATGTGTTCTGCCCATACCAATCTTCGCACCATTCCCAAACATTGCCAAACATATACCATATTCCTAATCCGTTAGGCTTGTCTACTTTTGATGCTGATTTATTGAATAATGCTGATGGTTTGAAAGAACCATGGTCATAAATACCGTATGTAGCACTTCGATCGGTGTTTCCCACTATTGCGGCATGTTCCCATTCTGCTTCTGTGGGTAGACGGAATATTAACCCTGTTTTTTGGTTCAGCTTATTTATAAATTCCTTACATTCGTTCCATGACACAGCTGTTACTACTACCGCAGGTGTTTTGCCATCTTCTTTGATATTCTTGTTGTTGTTCATGATGCAATCCCAAAGTCCTTTTGTTACCACAGTTTCCCCGATATAGTAGCTACCCAAGGCTCCTCCGTTAACGTATATCATCTTGAATTTTACACCGTCTACTTTGATGGTTTTGGGTTTTTGTGCAATTGCGACGCTGCTGATTAAAATAGTCAGCATTAGTATTATTAATCTTTTCATGGCTGTTTATTTTTGTTATGCTGCAAATATAGCCATTATCTCAAACCACGGTACTGCAACTTTGTAATATTAACATAAAGTTAACTCAAAAAAAAAAAAACGTTAAGTCTGTTGATTAGATTTGCAGTCATATTAGTTAATTTTAATTGATTATACCATGAAACACTTTGTACTATTGCTGATTTTGGCAATAATGCCTACGATTATTATGGGTCAGCAGAAATTAATCGAGAGTCACATAATACCGAATCGGACGAAAGGTAAGGCTATTTTGGTTACAAACGTTATCCAGGTAGTGACTCAAAGGCAGATTGAGAACTATTGTACCCGACATAATTACATATTGGGTAAATACACTAAATCAAATGATTGTATGATCTCTTTTGTTATCCTCCCTGCAAACGAAAAGGAGGCATACTTTGAGAATCAAATTAGCGCAAGGAGAAAGGGACAGTTGTATACAATTGAAAATAGAGACCAGATACTAACCACAGATGATTATAAAAATCATGGTTTCTTAGTTCTAAATCAGAGAGGCAACAATTTTCAAATTCTCCCCAAAGACGAAGTTGAGATGTATATCTACAACAATAAGTTTGATGTTCCAAAAGAATGTGCATACAATATGTTGACCCAAACTGGCACGGGTCAGACTTTTGAATTCGGCAAACTCGATTTCAAATGGTCGGGAAATGTTACCAACGGTATGATTAACGGCACAGGCTGTGGCATAGCAAATATATCACCGATCGACTATTGTTATGTACACGCAGAGTTCGTTAACGGTTTGCCAAAGGGTGAAGTTAAGTTTGTGAAGTATGGTTTCAATTATAACCCAACTTCTGGATACACAAGTGATTATAAGTACATATTCAGCGATTGGAGCGAGGGTATCGCCTATGTGAAAACGCCTTATGCAACCAAATGGGGTTTGGCTAATGCTGAAGGTAAAATAGTTGTCAAGAACAAATTCTATGACGTTGTAGAACCGTTTAAAGATGGGCATGGCGTTGTGATGATGCACTATGGCACAACCGATAATGAAACCACATGTCATACATGCAGCGGCAGAGGTACTATATCCGGATGCTCTAATTGTGGCGGCGATGGCTACACTGGCTGGAGCAACGACACCAGATGCAGCACTTGCAATGGCACTGGTTCACACAGGTGCAGTAACTGCAATGGCAAGGGCAAAGTTCATGCTCCCGGCACACCTATTATAAAAGATATTGTTATCGATAAAGAGGGTGAGTTTGTGGATTGGGGACCAATAGAGAAAGAAAGGCTCGCGGAGCAAGAAAATGCCGAAAAAGCCCGTCAACAGCGCATCAAAGATTCTCTCGACCGAGTAGAGCAGCTGCGCCTTGAGGCAGAGCGCAAAAAAGCCGAGCTTGAACGCAAGGTGGCTATCAACTGCAACCCTAAACTGTGGAGCAAGGGCGACCATATATGCTACTCTCTGCCAAATTATTCTGGAAAAATCACCTGCGGAACTCTCGAAGAGTGGAACGAGAACCATACCAAAGCCAAAATTAAAGTGGTAACAAGTCCGTCGAAGAATGCAACGTACAACGGTGAACAGTTGTATAAGTATAATACATTTTGGATTGACACCAAAGGCACTAAATGGCACAAGGCAGTGGATGGCGAGTTGGAGACATCCTTGGAATACGACAATTCTATAAAAAATGCAGATGTGATATATCAAGGTGGTTCCAATAATGATTGTACTTATTGTAATGGCGCAGGCAAAAGAAAATGCACCAATTGTAATGGAACCGGCAAAGTGCATAAAAGAGACCTTATTTTTGGATTATTTGGTTCTGATTTCGGTAGTTATGAAGGTACTTGTGAGTCGTGTAACGGCTCTGGTGTTGTAAAGTGTACATCGTGTTATGGTACTGGCAAAAGAGTAAGATAGTAGTGAATGAGATGTCTTTTCTTAACAAGCATGAGCAAATGTAAGAACATACTCATTGGAGTTTTTGCCGTTTCCAACATCCGCAACTTTTTGGAAATAGGGTTTCAAGGGGGTGTTTTGATAAGTCCGGATGCTCCGTTGCAAACATTTGTGATGTATTTTCTGCATTACACATTGTTTTATTATATGATATTTGCAGCGTTGTCGCTGATGCTGTATGGTTTTGCGCGGAAACATATAAAACTGTCGGAAGCTTATACCGTTGGCGCGTCGGCAATATGTCTTGTGTGCCTTGCCCCTATATTAGATTCAATTCTTTTGGGACGTATCGACATTGCCTACCCTGTAAATCCGTGGAATGTTGTTTGCAATCTCAACCATTTTTGGGATTTCGGCTACGATTATCATGGATTGTCGTTTGGTATGCGTATCGAAATCACACTTGCAAGCCTCGCTGCTATGGTGTATCTCTATATCAAGACCAAGCGGATAGTCAGGTCTGTGATTTGCGGTATGTGTGTGGCGTTTGTCTGCCTTGCTCTCGGACTAATGGTTCCCACTTTGGCGCAGCTGTACGACAACGGTTTAAATTTTGCCGACGATTACAACCTCAGGTTTAGCACGTTGTTGCAAGGCGGATGTGTGCTGAAGACCTCGAGCGACAAAATATCCGTGCTGTATATCCTGCTGTGCGTTTTGCTGTTTGCCGTGGGGTACTTTATCCGAAACAGGCGGTATTTTGTGAGTGTTATCAAAAATTTCAGGATAACGCGGGCGGTGCATTATCTGCTGCTGTTTTTTGCTGGCGTGGCATTCATATATTACAATCCCCCGGTGGAGAATCCGTTGTACGAAGATTTTGAGTTTCTCAAAGATTTCGGGCATCCGTTTGATATTATCGGAGTGGCGATGGCTGCCGCTGCGATATTCCTGTCGTTTGAAAGTGCAGTGATATTCAACGATATATACGATTATAATGTAGACTGCGTAAGCAATCCCAACCGTCCGTTGGTGGCCAAAACAATTCCCTTTGACGAGTTTAAGCTTATGGGCGGAGTGTTTTTGGTTTTGGCACTGATGATTGCCATCAGCGTCAATCCTACGTTCTTTATGTTAGTGTTGGTGTACAATTTGGCGGCGTTTTTATACTCAGCCCCGCCGGTGCGCCTGCGTAAATATATAGGTGTGTCTAATCTTCTTCTCGCATTTATCTTTCTGCTGACTTTCTACGCCGGCACTACGGTTATAATTCCCGATTTTATGCTGGCTAATGTTCCGTCGCACATCAGCATAGGACTGTTGGTATGTTTCTTTTTAGCGTTGACTATCAAGGATATAAAAGATACCAAGGGCGATAAGGCGGATAATATTCAAACGCTTTCCACAGTTATGAGTCCCAAGGTGGGCAACATTGTTACAGTGGCTTGTGTATGTTGTTCCATATTGCTTTCTCCGTGGCTGTTTCATCAGAGAAATTTGTATCTTTTCGCCTTTGTGGTGTTAGCCGCCTTTCTTTTGGGTGCAAAATTTATCCGCAACACGAAAATCAAGGAGGCGTATGTTACTATTTTGTACTATTTGTATGTGGTGGTGCTGATGGTGAATGTGATATGGTAGGCTAATCCTCCTCCTCTCCTTTGTCATCTTCTTCATCAAACTCTCTGAAAATCTTCTCCACGCCTGATTTGCTGAGTTCTTTTTCGAGGTTGCGGATCATTTGTCCAAATTGAATGAAGGATACCATTCCGGCAATAGAGGCGCAGACAATGCACACTATCATATCAAACGATTCTAAAAGCACTTCGTGGGCAACGATTATGCCTGTCCATTTGATGCCTTGGCGTATAGCGTTTACGATGAGGATTCTTGCACCCGAACGCATCATTAGCATCGAAATCAACTTGCGTATGGCAAATCCAGCGGCAGATTCGGCAATGGATGTCTTTGCTGGAAGTCCGTATTTGCCAAGAAACCACATCAAAAACTTGATGTTTCGGCCGGTGCTTTGGTGATTGTTCCAAAAATCGTCGCAACCGTACACATAAAGTATTTTTTGTTCGGCGGCAAATGCAAGCAACTGAAACTGCACCACATCTATTATTATCAAAAACAGCGACGCCCATATTGCCGAAGGTATCGTGGTAAGAAATGTAATAAAAGCCGTAATAAAAGCCGAGGATATAATTACCATACGGCATTGCTTGGTTATCAATGATTTGTCTATGGCTGTGGTTGTAGTGGCAATAGATAACCGCGAGCGCATGAACCTTTGTTTTTCGATGCGCACGGGCTTGAGGCGGAACATCTGCTCTTTAAATTCGTTATACCGCGCTATTGTCCATTGTATAGTTTTTTTTACCTTTGCCATAACAAAAGTGAAACTTGCAAAAATGGTGCTAAACAAATTTTTATTTTTGCACATTATTTGCTGTTTTTATTTGTTGGACTTAAGACTACAAAATGAACGAGAAAATTCTTGACGCACTGATGAGGCTTTTTGCCTTGATAACCGACCGCGACGAGAGCCAGCACACCGATGATGCCCGCGAAATAGTCTGCGCGTATCTCCGGCGTCTGCTGAGTTCTTCGCTTGTAGATAGTTATCTCGCTAAGTTCGACAAGTATCTTTCGGAGCAGAGCCTCAAGGACAGGGGCAAGAACGTTGAAAACAAAAAGCTCTCGCTCAATAGTGTCAAAGTCCTGAAAATATGCCGTCAGATTAACGAGGAACTGCATCAGAAAGAGAAGTTCATAGTGCTGATACAGCTTGTGGAGTACGCCTACACCGACGGCGTTATTAATCCAATCGAAACCGAGTTTGTACGCACCGTGAGCGACAGTTTTAATATTTCGCGAAAGGATTTTCAGAATATACTCGCCCTTGTGCGAAACAATATCATGGAGGCAGGCGACCCCAACGATTTCCTGTTTATCGACGGAGGCAGCGAAATCGGCGGTGGAATACATCACATTTGTTCGCAGGATATGGACGGTAGGATAAGGTTTCTCTATCTGCGTCCTGTCGATGGCTTCGTGTTTATTTATTCAGGTCATAAACCGCTTAATCTCAATGGACATGATATCATCCCCGACCGTTCTACTGTGTTTGGCAACGGAGGCATTATCAGCGGTTCGGATATAGGTGTGATTTATCACAGCGAAGTGGCGGCTATATTTCTGCAATCGGCCACTACCAACCGGGTAACATTCGCAGGTACAGATATTTCGTTCCATTACGAAGAAAACTCTAACGGACTTCAGCCGTTCAGCTTCTACCTTGAATCCGGCAATATGGTGGGCATTATGGGCGGTAGCGGAACAGGCAAGAGCACCCTTTTTAATGTGCTAACAGGCAAGTATCAGACCGATACTGGCTCTATTTATCTTAACGGCGTACCGCTCAACACGGGCAAGAACAATCCCGCCGGAGTTATCGGACTGGTGCCGCAAGAAGATATGCTTATTGAGGAGCTTACTGTATATCAAAATCTTTATTTTAACACCCGTCTCTGTTTGGGCAATGCCGATAGCCAAACGGTAAAGCGACACGTCGATAAAATTCTGTCCGACCTTGACTTGCTCGAGATTAAAGACCTCCGCGTGGGCAACACCCTCAACACTGTGATTAGCGGCGGACAGCGCAAGCGTCTTAACATAGCACTCGAGCTTGTCCGCGAGCCGTCTATTCTATTTGTCGACGAGCCCACTTCGGGATTGAGCAGCACCGACAGCGAGATGGTGATGCAGTTGCTTAAACAGCAAGCCGCCAAGGGCAAAATCGTTATTGTCAACATCCATCAGCCCTCGTCCGACATATTCAAGATGTTCGACACTCTATGGGTTATGGACAAGGGCGGTTTTGTGGTCTACAACGGCAATCCTATTGAGGCTATTTCGTATTTTAAGCGGATGAGCGGAATGGCTGATTCGAGCGAGAGCGAATGTCCCAAGTGCGGCAACGTTGACAGCGAGCACATTCTGAGTATCATAGAGAGCAAGGTGGTAACTCAGTACGGCAAGTATACGCAGAAACGCAAGGTTTCGCCTGAGGAGTGGTACAGCTATTACAACCGCTATCTTGCTTTCGATGCCGAGCCGGTGCTGCCTTTGCCGGTGCTGGATCTTCCCGAGGAGAAATTCAAGATACCTTCGCTCCTGCGGCAGTTCGCCGTGTTCATAAGGCGAGACGTTTTGGCAAAACTTACTAACACCCAGTATCTTTTAATAACGTTTTTTGAAGCCCCGCTTTTGGCGTTTATCCTTGGCTTCTTTACCAAATATATCAACGACGAAGGGCAATACGTCTTTGCCGACAACAAAAACCTGCCTGTATTCCTCTTTATGGTGATAGTGGTTGCTCTGTTTACGGGCTTGACATCGTCGGCGGAAGAGATTATTCGCGACAGGCGGATTCTCGAGCGCGAAAAGTTTCTCAATCTCAGCCGGTTCAGCTATATTATCAGCAAAGTGGTGATAGTATTTTCAATTTCGGCGGTGCAGACCATATCTTTTGTATTGGTGGCTAATGTGATACTCGAAATTCAGGATATGACCCTTCCATACTGGCTTGTTATGTTCAGTACGGCGTGTGCCGCCAACATTCTCGGGCTGATAATTTCGTCGGCGTTAGATTCGGTAATTGCAATTTATGTGCTGATACCGTTCGTGCTTGTGCCGCAGATACTTTTGGGCGGAGCTATGATAGATTTCGACGACCTTCACGAGAGTGTGAGCGACAAGGTGAATGTGCCTGTTATCGGCGACCTGATGATTTCGCGGTGGGGCTACGAGGCTCTTGCCGTGGAGCAGTTTGCCAACAACCGCTACGAACGCGAGTTTTTTGAGCTCGATTTGCAAAAAAGCCATTGCCAGTATCTTTCCTCGTTCTTGTTACCCGAATTGGAAAATGTAGCCAATCAGTGCGTTGTAATCTGTCACAACCATTCGCGCCGTTACGATTTTGAAAACCTCCTGCTCATACTCAAAAACGAGCTCTACTACCACGGCTACCGCGATGCTAATATGCGTTACAGCAAAATGGAAACCCTTGAGCCTGATATTTTCGACGTTAAAGACGGTGTGGCTGTGCTTAAGTTCATTAGCGGGAGAATCGACTATTTTAATAATGCCGCCGACTCGGTAAACAAGCTACGTGAGGATAAAATTGCCCAAATGGAGGAAAGTCTTGGCACGGATGGCTTTTTCCAGTTGAAACAGGATTATTACAACGACCGACTTGCCGAACTCGTGCTAAACAAGTGGGGAGTGAAGAAAATATATTTTTCGCCATTTAACCGCCTGATACAGAAGAAAGATCCTATCTTTATGTATCCTGTGTCGGATTGCGGAAGAGCGCATTTTTTTGCTCCTGTTAAAATTATCAAAGGACACATGTTCCCAACATTCTGGTTTAATATCTCAATGATGTGGGGCGTGTCGTTTGTGTTGTTTGTACTGTTGCTTTTGGATATTCCGCGTAAATTTATTTCGCTATTCAATACTAATCACAAAAAGAACCGTACTGGTTTTTATCAAAAACGACTGTTAAAATGAAAAATTTTCTATTCCCATTGGCATTTGCATTGATGCTGACCTGCGGTGCTACATTCGCTCAGGATTTTAAGTTTGTAACCGCAACCGACCCCAATGTCCTAACCGAAGGACGCTTTATAGCAGGAGCCGAGTCTGTAAGCTTCTGCTATCCTGGAACTGCCTTTACCATAAGGTTCTCGGGCACGATGTGCAAGGTAACGCTCAAGACCTCGGCAGGATATTTTGTAAAGAGTATCGACAACGGCGCGTATCAGAAATTCAACACCTATAATATAATAGATGAAAACGGTTTTGCCGACATCACACTTGCCGAGAATCTTGCCGCCGGAGAGCATACCGTAAAAATCATGCTTATTTCCGAAGGCCTCTACTGCAAGCCCGAAATCAAAGGCTTCTTGATCGACAAAAACGCAAAACTACTCAAGCCTGTTCGCAAAAAGCTAAAAATAGAGTTTATCGGCAACTCTATCACGTGCGGCTACGGTGTTGAGTCCAGCAACCCCAACGAGCATTTTGCCGACAGCACAAGCAATTTTGCCAAGTCGTTTGCCGGAATTGCCGCCAAGACCCTCGATGCCGAAACCATGGTGGTAGCGCGTTCGGGCATAGGCGTTTACCGCAACTACAACGACAACACCCAAGGCTCTGAATGGCCTATGCCGAGAGTTTACGAAAACTCTCTCATCAACGACACTGTAGCCAAGTGGAATTTCTCTACATTCAAACCCGACGTGGTGGTTGTATGCCTTGGTACTAACGACCTAAGCACTCCCGGATACGATACAGAAAAATTCACAGTCAGCTATATTGCCTTTATACGTAAAATAAGGTCAAAATATCCTACTGCCAAAATCGTGCTTTGTAACAGTCCCATGCTGCATTACGAAACCACCCAGCCGCTTGCCGACGCTATCACCAACACTATCACCACGATGTTTAATAGAAACGACAGCCGAGTATACCGTTTTGATTTTCAAGAACAAGACGACTCGCTTGGCTACGGCGCTGATTATCATCCCTCTGCCAAACGTCAAAGCGACAATGCAAGGTATCTTTCATATTTTATTCAAACAAGTGTGCTTGGAAAAAAGAAGTAAAATTATAGGTATTAATAAAAATATACTATACCTTTGCACCTTGATTCAAAAACATAAAGTATGAAAAATTTTCAATTTATTGATAAAATAGCAGGGTGGGCGGTGTTTGCCGTGGCTACGCTTTGCTATATACTTACTATTGAGCCAACTGCAAGTTTTTGGGATTGCGGCGAATTTATCGTTACCGCATTCCGTCAAGAAGTGGGACACCCACCGGGAGCTCCTCTCTTTATGATTCTCGGACGTTTCTTCTCGCTTTTTGCTTTTGGAGACGTTACCAAAGTGCCAGTTATGATCAACTGTATGAGCGCATTGGCATCGGGATTCACTGTTTTGTTCCTTTATTGGAGCATTACACATATAGCTAAACGTATTATTTGCGGATACAGCAATCAAGTGTCAATGGCTAAGGCCGTTGTAATAATGGGCTGCGGCATTGTGGGTGCTTTGAGTTTTGCATTTACCGATACATTCTGGTTTTCGGCTGTTGAAGGTGAGGTTTATGCTATGTCGAGCCTGTTTACCGCTGTGGTTTTCTGGTGTATACTCAAATGGGAAGAGTGCGCCGACGAACCTTACGCCAACCGTTGGCTTGTGCTTATCGCTTATTTGATGGGTCTGTCGATTGGTGTGCATTTGCTTAATTTGCTGGCAGTTCCGGCAATTGTGTTTGTATACTATTTCAAAAAATACAAAACCGATGTTAAAGGCGTGGTTAAAGCCTTTGTGATTTCTACCCTCATACTTGGCGGCATACTTTATATAATAATACCCGGAGTGGTTTGGGTAGCGTCGATGTTTGAATTGATGTTTACCAACGGCTTGGGTGCGCCATACAACACTGGCACAATTATTTACGCCATTCTTGGTTTGGGTGCGCTTGTGTTTGGACTCTATTACACCTACAAGAAGGCTAAACCTGTGCTCAATACCATAATTCTCTGTGTTACAGTTATTATTATTGGTTACTCGTCGTTTGCGATGATTTGTATACGCTCGGCAGCCGACCCGCCTATGGACGAAAACGACCCCAACAATGTTTTCTCGCTTCAATCGTATCTCAACCGCGAGCAGTATGGCGACCGTCCGCTCGTTTCGGGTGAGTATTTCAACTCGCCTTTGATAAGTTACGAAAACGGAAGTCCAACATACATACAGCGAAACGGCCGTTACGAAATAGCCGACTACAAGTCGATACGCCATTTCGACCCTGAGTCTACAACGATTTTCCCGCGTATGTACAGTTCTGATCCTATGCATGTCAAGGGATACAAATATTGGGCGGATATCGAAAACACCGACATTAAGCCAACTTTTGCCCAAAACCTGAAATTCTTCTTTAATTATCAGATCGGATACATGTATCTGCGCTATTTTATGTGGAATTTTGTGGGACGGCAAAACGATATTCAGGGCAACGACCGCAATGTGATGAACGGCAACTGGATTTCGGGTGTAAGTTTTATCGACAATGCCCGCCTTGGCAACCAAGACCTCTTGCCCGACTATATCAAAGAAAACAAAGGTAACAATAAGTATTTCTTTATTCCGCTGATATTAGCTATCTTAGGAATGATATTTATGCTCCGCGAAAATAAGGAAGGCAAAAACTATTTCTGGGTGGTGATGCTATTCTTTATCTTCACAGGTGTGGCTATTATAGTTTACCTCAACCAAACGCCGTATCAGCCGCGCGAAAGGGATTACTCTTTTGCAGGTTCGTTTTATGCCTTTGCTATTTACATCGGCTTAGGTGTGGCGTTCCTTTATAAGTTGATCGAAAACAAGGTTAAGGAAAATACCTTAGTTGCATGTTCGGTTTCTGCTATCTGCCTTGTTTCGCCGGTGCTTTTGGCATGTCAAAACTGGGACGACCACGACCGTTCGCACCGTTACACCGCACGCGATTTTGCCAAAAACTATCTTGATTCGTGCGAGCCTAACGCCATACTCTTTACCAACGGCGACAACGATACATTCCCCTTGTGGTATGTTCAGGAGGTGGAAGGATACCGTACCGACGTGCGTGTGGTAAACCTCGCATATATCAACACCGACTGGTATGCCGACCAAATGAAACGCCGCGCCTACGAGTCTGCTCCGCTGCCCATCAGCCTTACACACGACCAATATGTGGCTGGCACTCGCGACATTGTGTATTACAACAAGCAGGACGCCCTTTTGGTTAACGAGAAGTTCGAGGCTTATCCTCAGTTTAAAACCCGATTTGACAATCTATACAGCCAGCTTGTGGAGATTATCAGCAATTCTGGTTTTAAACAAAAATATCCCGCGGATTACGAGGCTATCGAAGGACGGAAGGTCAATCAGATTACAAAATTTGCAGCTTTAGTAAATACGCTTAACACCAATGCCGCCACATACGGTATTAACAGCGACGCTATTGGAGCGATGAAGACAGCTACCGACGCTTTGTTGCGCGATGTGTGCAATGCTCACGCGCCTCTCAGCAGTATTATTTCGTTTATTGCCGACGACTCTGACAATACCAAGGTGGTGTCGCAGGGCGAAAAGGCTGACTTTACGCCAACCCTCAACTTCATGCTGCCTGTTGACAAGAAGAAGGTTATCGAAAACGGCACAGTACCCTTGGCCGACACTGCTCTTATTGTTGACGCTGTAAAATGGACGCATCCGGGCAGCTATATCCGCAAGGGTCAGCTCCTGGTGCTTGACATTCTCGCTCACAACAACTGGGAACGTCCGATATATTTCGCCATTACAGTGGGAAGCGACGCTTATCAGAACCTCGACGGTTATTTCCGCCTCGACGGTTTCGCCTACCGTTTCGTGCCTGTAAAAGCGGTGGCCGACGCAGGCGACAAGGGAAGCATCAATTCCGACATCCTCTACAACGCTGTGATGAACAAATACCGCTGGGGCGGAATCAACGACCCCCGCGTATACCTCGACGAAAACAACCTCCGTATGCTGATGAATGTAAAGAATAATTTTTTGCGTCTTGCCGACAAGCTGATAGAGGAGCGCAAAGTAGACAAGGCTCGCCTTGTCCTCGACAAATGCTACGAGGTGATGCCGTTCGAATGTGTGCCTCCGTCGTTCTATGATATTTTTATTGCCAGCACATACTATCATATAGGCGACGACCAGAAAGCAAAGACCATAATCGGTGAGCTTGCCAAGCAGACCGAACAGGAAATCACCTATTTTGCCGCGCTCGACGACAAGCAGACCGCCACTGTTTCCGAAGACCGTTACCGTTCGGCAGCCTATCTGCACGAGCTGGTGAGGATTATGCTTGAAAATGGCGACGATGAGGCGGCTGTGGATTATTCCAAGAGATTTGCCCAGCAGCTGCGCCAGTTCGCCGAGATTATGAAGCTCGAGACAATGGACATGAACTCACAGGCATTCGCACAGTGGTATCAGACATTATCACAAGAGTGTCAGCAGATTATCGCTATCTATCTTTATTTGTGTGACCCTAAGTCAATGTAAAATGGACATTATAGTGCATCCGCCCAATCTGCTAAGGTTTTTTTTCAAGAACTTCCTCTGGAAGATTAATCCCGGGGAGGGGCGCAAGGTGTTGTATATCACCATCGACGACGGTCCCATACCTGAGCTTACACCCGGAACACTGGAGATGCTCGCCGAGTTTGGCGCAAAGGCTACCTTCTTCTGCGTGGGCGAGAATGTGCTGCGTTACCCCGACATATACCAGCAGATACTGAATGGCGGACACAGCGTGGGAAACCACACATTCAACCATCTCAAAGGAACACGCTCAAAAGTCAAAGACTATGTGCAGAATGTCCATCTCGCCGACCAGTACATCAGGACAAAACTTTTCCGTCCGCCCTACGGACTGATACGCAAGCCGCAGGCACGTATTATCAACAAGGAGAAGAAAGTGGTGCTGTGGGACGTGCTTTCCGAAGACTACAACAAGCGTCTCTCGCCCCAGGAGTGCTGGCAGAATGTGCTCCGAAACGCTTCCTCCGGCTCTATATTGCTGTTTCACGACAATATCAAAGCCGAGCCGCGCCAGCGTTATGCCCTCCGTCGGACGTTGGAATATTACTCGGAGCTGGGTTTCGCTTTCGACCCCATTCCCGACGGTGTAAACAATTTTTTGAATAATTCCGAAAAAATGATACTTTAGTTTGTTATTCAATTGATTATTTTATTTAATTTTACGCTGACTAAAATTTAGTGGACATGAACGTTTCGATTGGTTTTGACGGTTGGGTTAGTTTTTTCGACTTCGTGATGATAATATTAATAGTCGTAGGCGCATACAGAGGTTTTGCGCAAGGCGTTATTGTTCAGAGCATCTCGCTGTTTACCCTTGTTGTCGGACTTACTATCTGCGTTAATATTTCGAAACAGGTTTACCGTTTCCTTTCGCCTCGTAGCGATGTCCCCGACCTTTTTGCTATGGTGGTGATGGCGATACTCTTTGTCGGTGCTATCTATCTTACCATGAATATCAGCGGACGAGTGAGCCGACATATAGCCGATGTGCAGAAGGGTTTTACCAACAGGGCCTTAGGCGCGGTGTTCGGCGGTATAAAGTATTTTTTCATAGCCGCCGTATATCTTGTAACGCTTTTCAAAGTAGAAGACCACGCCCAGTTTCTGCCTCAGAGTGCCAAGACGAGCCGTCTTTCGGCTGCAAGCATTTGGATGGTTACTAAGATTTTCCCATACCTGCGTATGGACAAAAAAGATTACCGTCCCTTCGAACATCCCTCCAATAATGAAAATCAATAACACGTTACTTTTATGATAGAAATAGGATATACCAACAAGATGCAGGTTTTGCGTCAGAGCGACAACGGCATCTATCTCAACGGCGAAGACCTCGGCGAAATACTTATGCCCAAACGCTACGTTACGCCCGATATGAAGGTGGGCAGCGAGGTGGACGCTTTTGTCTACACCGACTCAGAAGACCGCCTTGTGGCTATCACCGATGTGCCGGTGGCTCACGTGGGGCAGTTCGCTTGGCTCGAATGTGTGCAGACCTCTAAGGTGGGCGCGTTCCTCGACTGGGGTTTGGACAAAGACCTCCTCTTGCCGTTTAGCGAGCAGAAAGATAAGCCGAGTGTTGGTCGTAGATACTTTGTTTATATTTACTTAGACCAAAATACCAACCGTATTGTGTGTTCGCAGAAACTCAACAAGTTTCTCTCTCCCCGCGACCCCGAATACTACCACGGCGAACGTGTTGAAATATTTATTCATCAGCGCACCGAACTTGGCTACAAGGTGATTGTAGACAATGCCCATTGGGGAATGATTTACAATTCTGAAATGTTCCGCCCCGTACATTCCGGCGAATACACATACGGCTATGTCAACAAAATCCGCGAAGATGATATGCGCATCGACGTAATGCTCGAAAAATCAAGCGCAAAACTTGTGGATTCTACCGAAGAGATTATTTATAAGAAGCTCCAAGACAACCGCGGCTACCTGCCATATTCCGACAAATCTTCACCCGACGACATTCAGCGTGTGTTCGGCATTAGCAAAAAGGTATTTAAAAAAGCAATTGGCGGGTTGTATAAACAACATTTGATAGTGATTGAGGATGGAGGAATAAGGTTGGCGAAATAACAAATAATGTATATCTTTGCCATCATAACCCAAAAAACAATAGCATTATGACAACATTAGAACTTCGTGCTGAACTATTTCGAGAAATCAATCCCTTGCTCGAAAGTGAAGTTTTATTGCAAAAAATACTCACTTTTGTGAAAGACTTGGTTCGCAACCAACCCAAGGCAGATGAAACACCACGTAAGATGCCTGTTTCCAAGCATCTTAGAGAATTGCCTCCTTCTATTAAAAAATTACGTGGAATGGTACATATTACAGAAGAAGACATAGCCAATGATCCTCGGTTAGCCTATATTATGCAAAAATGAAAAGGATTTTTATTGATACAAACATTCTGATTGACTTTATCGATAACCGAGAGGGTGCCGATAATGCTGAGACTATTATTCCATTCTTCTCATCAACAGCATTTGTTAACCAATTAGACGATTTGTTATATAAATAATAATGTATATCTTTGCATCATAAACCCCAAAAACAATTGCATTATGACAACATTTGCACTCAACAATCTTTGGACATATATTCAGGGTCTGTCGTTACCGATGAAAGACCGCCGCTGGCTTGCTGACAAGCTTATAGAGCCTGCCGCCGATGATCCAAAAACCGCTAAACAAAAGAAGTACGTTAAAGAAACTCTCCTTAGTGCTCTCGACGAAGTGGAACGCGCTAAACGTGGAGAAATAAAATTAAAAACAATGGATGAGTTTCTTGCCGAACTTGATTCCGAAGAGGAGGAGGTTTTATGAATGTAACTTTTAAAACAGTAAGAGACTTTGAACGTCAGGCTCGTAGGTTGGCAAAGAAATATAAGTCGCTAAAAAAAGATCTCTTATCTTTGCAGCAAGAATTATTATCCAATCCCTTTAAAGGCACGGAGTTAGGCAAGGGCGTCCGTAAGATACGTCTTGCCATTAGTTCCAAAGGCGGGGGGAAAAGCGGTGGCGCACGAGTGCTGACTCTTGCCGTACATGTATCCGACGATGCCGAAGTTACGCTCCTGACAATCTACGACAAAAGCGAAATAAGCAACGTGAGCGACGAATACATCTCTTGGCTTGTAAATGAAGCAAGGTCAAATTGATTCCACAATTCTTAAAAAAAAAAATTCCATTTTTTCATCCGTTTTTCATTTTTATCCGTATATTTGCACTGATAAAACAAACAAAACAAACAATCAAATTTATACAATTATGGCTTATATTATTGTAAAAGACGAATGTCAGGCTTGCGGTACTTGCAAGGACGAGTGCCCTCAAGAGGCTATCATGGAAGGCGATGTTTACTCTATCGACCCCGAAAAATGTGTTGAATGTGGCGCTTGTGCAGATGTTTGCCCCTGCGGTGCTATCAAACCAGAATAGAATTTCTTTCCCTGTTATTTATTTTTTAATTGAGAAGAATGAAAAGCCCGATGTCGTTGACACCGGGCTTTATTGTCTTTTGCCGTTGGCAGGGGAGTTTAGAAGCTGCCGCCGCCGCCGCCGAATGAGCGGCCGCTCGAGCTGCTGTGGCTGCCGCCGCCGCCCGAAGATTTCTGGGGCGGGTCGTAGGTCTTGGTGGTGTGGGTGCTTACAAATGTGTCTTTGTTGACAGTCAGGCGGAACGAGCCTTCTTTAATGTAGTTGGCGGCCGATGTCGCCTTGCGGATGTTTTTGTATTTGCCTTTTTCTACCGACAGGAGTATGAAGCCGAGTATGAGCGCAAACAGCGTGCATTTTATCCAAGGAAACGACATTTCGTAATCGTAGTCGCTCTCGTACGCGCCGATAAAGTAGTTGATGGCTGAGTAGTAGTTTTTGGCGGTGAGGTCGGGCGCCATGTTTTCCACGTATTTGTCTACGTTAGACCTTGCCACGCCCCATTTGTCGTTGGGCACACCCACGTCTAAGATCCTGAATTTGCGGTACTGCATATCTATCAGCAGTATCACTCCGTCGTAGCCCTCTTTGGTCTGTTCGCCTTTGCCAAAGTCGTTGTACTCGTAAAAGTCCATTGCGTAATTGTCGGACGGAAGCTCGCCGTTCATGTCGGTTTTGTTGTTGTGGTTGATTGTCACCACCACCATATCCACGTTGTATTTGTCGATGAACTGATGTATGCGTTTTTGGAGCTTGGCTATTTCGTTCTCGTTGAGCAGGCCCGCAGCGTCGTATACCTTAACTGCCGTGTCAACGTATGGAGTCTCGAGCGCCAGCTGCAGCTGTGTCTGAGTAAGGTTGCCTTGAAGGAAAGATTTAAACACGTAAGGATTCTGCTCGGTGCGCTGTGCTATCTGGTATTTAGCCCAGTTGTCGTCGGGAAGGTCAACGGCTGCCGATTGGTGATTATCCGAAGTGGATGTGCCTCCTCCTAAGGCGCAATTCTCTACTACCGATTCTATGTACGCCTCAAAAAACTCATCGTCGGAACTATCATCCGAGAGGGTTTGCAATGCGGCTTCAAAACTTGAGTTGATGTATTCTTCGTAATCTTTGAGGTAGCCGGCAGTGGTGATGCGGTATGTGTTTTTTACATAATCGAGAAAGAGTATTACGCAGTTGTCGCTATATGGACTTTGACTGTAAAAGTCTGCCAAAAACTTGTTGTAAACCTCACATTGTGTGGTAATTATTAGTACATCGCCTTGAATGGCTTCCGATGCTGTTGCCAATTCGTTGTTGATTTTTTCGTATACATCAAATTTACCATCTGAGTCTATCATTATGCATCGTTGATCTTTGGTAACGGTGGGCAGTTGCGTCTTGCCGGTTATCTGCGCACTTGCCGCGATGGTTATCAGCAACGCCGTTATTAATATGCTAAGTTTTTTCATTATTCTGTTGGTTTATAGGTTTTACATAAAGAATAACCACGACAGTCCGCAGAGGATTGCCATTGCAATTAACGTTCTTACAAAGAAAAATCTCCACGCCTTGCCCTTGTCGATAGGTATGTCGCCCACGATTTTGCCGGTCTGGCCGTTCATGGCGAATGTGTGCATCTTGTCTTTTATCTTGGTGTTGAGCATCCACACGGGCAGCATAGCGTAGCGGATTCCGGTAAATACGGTGTCTTTCTGCTGTTGCGCGCCCAGGAGCGAGCCGCTGATAGTGCCGTAGAGCGATGCCATTAGCGAGTTGCCCATGCGGAGCTGCGCGCGTTCCTTGTCTTCTTCGGGTCCCACGTCGTATTTTTCGGCAAGGAATCCTGAGAGAAACGAGTAGTTGAACGGCTGGAACTCGTTGAAGTCGAACGGCTCGATAGAGTCCATGGTGTCGTCGTCGAATTTCTTGCTGCCGTCGGCTGGCACTTTCTCAAAGCTTATGTCGCCGGCGCGCTCCACGTGGTAGATGTCGGTTTTGGTGTAACGGTAGTCGCCGCTGCGCCAAGTGGTTATGTCGTGACGTTCGCCCGAGAGAAATCCTCTCGAATTGCCGTCGTAGAGCCAGAACGGAATGTACACGCCGGTGATTTTTTCGATGTTCTCTTTTTTGCCGAACTCGTCGGGGGCGAGGTGCTTGCCCTTGCGGTAGTTGTTGTAGGCGTTGATGGCGTCCTGTTTGGTGGTTTTAAAGGGGATGATGAGCTCGGGGCGGAACTTGCCTTCCAGACGGCTCTTCATTATGCCCGCGCTGCCGCAGTACACGCAGAATGTGGCGGCGGTGTTTTCGTCTGTAACCATCTCCGCGCCGCAGTTCCGGCAGGCAAAAAGGTTTAGTTCGGGCTGGCTTTCGATGTCCTGTCCCTGTGTCCGGGTGTCTTCGTCGGAATCTTTTGTTATCTTAAAAATCTCCTCCTGCGTAAACGCAGAGCCGCAGAAGTCGCATTTAAAGTTCTGCGTTTCGGCGTTGAACTGAAGGTTTGAGCCGCAGGTGGGGCATTTTAATACGGTTGTATCCATTAAATATAAGGTGTTAAGTTTTTGTTTGTAAATATAGCAATTATTTTGATGGCATGTATCGTTTGTTAAAATTTTTTCTATTTTTAAGATGCAGCTGGTTGCGGTTTTTGAAATTAAAATTGCAATAATGGTGCAAAAATAGCAATTATGTTTCAGACAAGTGCTTTTTTTGCTTATATTTGCAGATATAATATACAACTGAATTATGTTTATTAACTCTACCCTGCATTATCCCTATGAACCAAAAAGTAGCTTTTTTGGCCATTGACAGATATGGCGACGACATTCTCGACAAGCTTTCGAGCTACCGGTCGATACGGGGGCTCTTTTTGGTCGACGCCCAGTTGCCTGGCAGCAAGGTACCTACCAAGGTGTCGACCGACGGCGCAACCCTCGCCGGGCTGTTGGACGGTTACAGGCTGCTGGTTATTGTGGCGCAGTGCTGCTCGCCGCGGCTGGTTTCATTGCTTGGCGGCCACATTAAAGGTCTCGGCATACTCACACACCTTTTTTTAGACTGCGACAGCGGCGTGTCCACCGACGGCGACATTATTCACTATCAGCTTTGCGGCATGGTTAACGCCGTTACCGTGGACGCACGGTTCGAAGCCATAGCGGCATACGTGGTGTCGGTTAACAACAAAATGCAATGCAACATTGAGCTTAATGTCGACTTTGCCGACCTTAACTCCATCCTATGCCATTCCAAAGTGGCAAAGGTGGCAAGCGGCATTGCCTTTGGCGAGTCTCGCGCCATCGACGCCATAAGGTCTGCCTTTTCGCTCTTCAGCCTCAGCGGCGCCAGCGACTACCTTATCAATATCTACACCTCCGACCGCTTGCCCGCCACAATTATGGAGGTGCATATCATAGCCGGATACGTGCAAAAACATAATCCTAAGAGCAATCTGCTGTGGCAGGTGCACTCGCACGAAATATTCCGCGACGACCTTATGGTCAACATTCTTGCCGTAGGTTTCGACCCTGTGCCGCTGCCAAAGCCAAAACGCGCCGTCCAGCCCGACGCCCAGCCCGGGAAGCAGAGCCTCTCGTTTTGGCAAAAGGTTAAACTGATATTCAAAGGTGAATAAAAAAGGGATGCCGACTTTCCGCATCCCTTTTATGGTTGTTGACTATGGTTTTGCCATTTAATCGATTACTACTAAGCCGTCTTCGTCCTCTTTTTTGTGGCTGCCCATCTTTTTTAGCGCACTGGCAATTTCGTTAAAAACGGTGTTGTAAGCCTTTACCAATTCGGTTTCGGCACCGTCTAAGCACACTTGGGCATAGCGGATAGCCTCGGTAACGCCCTGAATGGTTTCGATGAGGGTCATGCGCGCTTTCTGCACGGCGTTGTTTTTTTCTACCTTAACGTCTACGCGCTTGCTCATAACGGCGTGGTACTCTTTGATAGTGGCTACCATGTCGTCTAAATAGCGGGTTCCGTTGATGGTTTCAAAAGCCGATTCGGGCAGAGTGCGGAATCCTACAATTACGGTTTCTAACTTGGCAATAGCGTCGGTCCTGGTGGCAAACACCGACGTTATGCGTACAAATTTTTCTTTAATGCTCAAAGCCGCCTTTTTTTCGGCAGCCACACCGCCGTTGATAGCCGACGTGATAGCACCGCTGAGGGCTGTGTAGCGGTTTTTGAGAATTGTGAAATAATCTTTGGAAGCCTTGGTGCTTGTGATTGTGGTTTCCTTGTTGCGTGCTTCGTTAAAAATAGCCGCAGCCGCCGACATCTTTTTAATCATATCTTTTGTGCCGGTCTGCTTGGCAAGTTTCGATGAGCCTTCCAACTTGCTCACCAACACGCTAAGCATATCGTTCCTAAGGCTGTGGAGCGATATTTTGCTTTGTGATAGCTGTTCTTTTGCCATATTACGTTTGTTTGAGTAAAAAAAATTGTTAATTCAATTTATAATTTGTTGTTTTTTCCGCTACAAATATAACTATCTTTTTCTTACAAACAAATCTTTTCTAAAAAAATATTAACAAATGCTTTACATTTTTTATCTCTGTTTTGAGGCTGTGTGGATAATCGGTCGATTGGATGTCCACCCTTGCCGCATTTGATATATCATTTGATTACTTTTGATGCCGTCCTCGCGCAAACGGATATATCATCTGCTATTTGATTATGCCACCATTGCGGCAACGTGGTGTTCAACTGCTCGTTGGTTATACACCATTGTAGCAATGCCGTTATCAATCTTTCATCATTTTATGCATCCATGCGACAACGGCATCATCACCTAATTGTGCTTGTTGACCACATTGCGGCAACTATGCCACTCAAAACAAGTAGTTATACATCACCTTGCTGCAAAGGCGTCACTCCCATCCACCAATTGTATACCACATTGCTGCTATTATGGCATAAATATATAGCAATTGTTCACCGCATTGTTATATAGATGTATATCCTAACGACCAATTGTATATGCCCTCCCCACAAAAGCGATAAAAAAAGGAGGTGATGATGGTGGGGCTGCGGAGGGGGCGGGACGAGGGGTGAGAAAGTATGGATGTCGTTGCTGCGGGGGTGGGGGGGCACAGGGTCACAGGGTCACATGGTCACAGTAGGTGTCATACACTCAATGCACTTTTATTGTAAAAAATTTGCAAGTTACCGCACCATTAACTATCTTTGCGATTGGAAACTAAACCAAAACCTCAATCAATCATCATGGCAAAGTACCTCAACCCGTACACCGACTTCGGATTCAAGAAACTCTTTGGCACGGAGCTCAACAAAGACCTGCTGATAAGCTTTCTCAACGCTATGTTTGAGAAAAGCAGCGCGATACCCAAGGACGAAATCATCGACATCACATACCTCAACGCCGAAAAACTTGGACGTTCCTCCTCAGAGCGCAAGGCTATATTCGACGTCTACTGCACCACCGCGAATGGAGCAAAATTTATTGTTGAGATGCAGAACGTATTTCAGCAGTTTTTTAAAGATAGAAGTGTCTATTATTCCTCATTCCCAATCCGTGAGATGGCAAAACGCGACAGCGCCGACGAGCATTGGAACTATGAGCTCAACAAGATATACACCTTTGGCATCCTCAACTTTGTGTTCAAAGACGAGGAGAAGGACGAGACCGGCGAGCTGAAGACAGTCAACGAATTTTCCGACGACGACCTGTTCCACGTGGTTATGCTCACCGACCTAACCACCGGCAAGGTTTTCTACAAGAAACTCGTCTACCTCTACCTCGAAATGCCAAAGTTTAACAAAACTGAATCCGAACTCGAAACCATGTACGACAAATGGCTCTTTGTTCTCAAAAACCTATCGCGACTGTTGGAGCGTCCCAAAGAGCTACAAGAGCGAGTTTTCAAAAAACTCTTTGAGCAAGCAGAGATAGCCATGTTCACCGACAAAGAGTATTCCGACTATGAAGAGAGCCTCCACAACCTCTGGGATATCACCAACGCCATGAACGATGCCGAAATGAAAGGCTTCGGAAAAGGTAAAGAGCAAGGCCGCGTAGAAGGTATTGCCGAAGGCGAGAAAATCGGTATGGAAAAAGGTATAGTAGAAGGCGAAAAAATCGGTATGGAAAAAGGCGCGCACGCCCAAGCCATAGAATCCGCCCGCTTAATGAAGCAACACGGCGATGATCTTAACTACATTGCTGCCGTTACCCACCTTCCAATATCCGAAATTGAAACCTTATAAATTATGATACTATTCTATAAAAACATCATAAATTCTTATAGGGGGTGGTAAAACGCCCCTCCTTAACAAAATCTTTTTCAAAAAGCGGACGTGGCACGCCGCATCCCTACCATCCCCTGTGGAAGATTCCCAAAATTTGGGATTTTCCGCAGGGGATTTTTTTTGTTCCCAAGCACATCATCGGCTACGATGCCAATGTACAGGGATACAGATATGTCGTCGTCCAGACGATAACAACCTAAAAACAAACCAGTTTAGAAAGTAATTATTAATTAAATAATAGCAAACAAATGAAATCACAAACCACTCCGCCGCCCATACTTGCGGCACAGAACAAAACCAAAGAGTACCACAAACCAGAATTTGAGGTAATCGACCTCAATATCCAATCGCCATTGCTCTCTGGCAGCGGCAAGCCCGCATCACAAAAAGCTGCCAATGCCGCAGTAACAAGTCAAGCCCTCGGCATCAGCAAGCCAGCCGACGAAGTAGCCCCCGGCACCATCTACACCGTAGACCGCTACTTTACCCCAAGAGCATTCTCGGTTTCTGCAACAAAGAAAGTATACTTTTCGAGCGGCAACTTGCAGTACAACCCCGCACAAGGCAAATGGCAGTTTGCCGCACACCAATACGACATCTGCATTAAAGCAGACAACAATGATGTGTCCTCAATGTATAATAAGGATTATGACGGATGGATCGACCTCTTCGGATGGGGTACTTGGCTCAACGGTGCAGATGTATTAAAACCGTATGAAACACAAACCGATGATTACACCAAATACAAATGGTCAGGCAATTCAGCTATCGGCTCGGAATGGACAACTCTCAGCAAAGACGAGTGGATATATCTGTTGGGCGATTATGAGTACAACAAGCTGGCGCAGTTTTCCTTCCCGCTGCTAGTATACGCACCGGTACGGCTGTCTACGACTTAAAACCCTTTGGCGTCTACTACTGGTCTTCGTCTGCCTACGACGTGGGCTTCGCGTACACCTTGTACTTCTACCACAGCGGCGTCGTCCCGGGCACCGCCGACCGCCGAAGCCCCGTTTACCACGGTTTTCCTGTGCGCCTCGTCCGCGCCTTGTAGGGACAACCACGGTCATCATCGCCACCCAGGTGGCTCGATGTCCGCGGTTACAGAGATACCGTATTCCAGACGGTTGGAATTCGTTACATTTGTAAAAAATTATTGTACAAATAATTTTTTTGTATTTGTTATTGCCGCAGCAGATATTCGTTTCCTTCGTTTAATTCGGTGTTAAAAAAAAAGATATTCCGTGTCCTCTGTGTCCCTCCGTGTCCTCTGTGCCCTCTGTGTTTTAAAAAAAATTTGCAAGTTACCGCGGCAATTGTTATCTTTGCAATTAGAAATAAAACAGAATAACATTATGTCAAAGTACATTAACCCGGCAACTGATTTTGGATTCAAGCGTATATTCAAAGACGAGGAGATAACACGCGGTTTTCTCAACGCGCTTTTGAAACGATACGACCCGAAGACGCATATCCAAAAAGTAACCATCACCGATGGCGAACTTGACGAGACAAGCAAAGCCATCCGCCGAGTGATTTACGACGTTCACTGCACCACCGACACTGGCGAGGAGTTTGTTATTGAGATGCAAAACGAGCCTCAGGAGTATTTTCCCGAAAGGATAGTCTACTACCTTGCCCGCTCGGCATCGCGTCAGCAGGCAAAAGGTGTAATCAGGCACATCGGCGAAGACGGCAATGTAGAAATAGCGCCGTGGAACTACCACCTGAAAAGAATATACGGCGTGTTCTTCATGAACTTCAAAGACCCGGACGAAAAACACCAGCAAGGCTTATCGCACTTTGCATTGTTAGAAACAGAGAAACATTATCAAGACACCGACGTATTTCAATATTGGAAAATACAGATGCCGATATACCGCAAGATGAAAGAATCAGACTGCACCACCGACATCGACAAATGGATATTTAACCTTTCAAATATGGAAACTATGGAAACATCATTATCATTCACCAACGACATACCGCTGTTTAAGCAGTTAGGCAAATTAGCCTCCTATTCCGAACTCACCACCGACCAGCAGATACAGTACGACGACAGTTTCAACAACTATCTTGCTTATATGGGGCAGCAGGAATACAAGTTAAAAGAGGGCATTAAAATCGGATGGGAAAAAGGCGAAGCAAAAGGGAGGAAAGAAGGAAGGAAAGAAGGCAGAGCCGAAGGACGGGCAGAAGGCGAGAAAATCGGTATGGAGAAGGGCGCGCGCGCCCAAGCCATAGAGTCTGCCCGCAATATGAAAGCCGACGGAATGTCTGCCGAAATAATAGCGAAGTACACCGGTCTTAACCCCGATGAAATAGCTGCGTTGTAAAAAAACACATCATCGCCACACGCACTCCGTTTACCCAAATATCATATTTACCACCCAAGCCACTATCCACGCCAATGCTACGCTGTAACCTATTGAGAGCCACATCCATTTGCGAGAGCCGGTTTCTTTGCGGATGGCTACGGCGGTGGCTATGCAGGGCATATAGATGAGCACAAAGAGCATAAATCCATACGCCTGTGCTGGTGTGAGAGGGTCGGTGGAGGTGTCGCTCACAAGTTTTTCGGATAGCGAGGCTGTGTCTTCGCCGTCGCCGTGGTAGAGCACGCCCATTGTGGATACCACTATCTCTTTGGCTGCCACGCCGGTGATGATGCTTACGCCCATTTTCCAATTGAAGCCGAGGGGCGCGATTACTGGTTCGATAAATTTGCCGAGGCGACCTATTATGCTGCCTTCTTGATGTGCGTAGGCAAGTTCTATTTCGAGTTCAGCCACAAGCGAATCGTTGCCCTGTGCCTGTGCTATCTGAGCCTCTATGCGGTCGGTTTCTTCGGTGTGCTGCGGAAAATATCCAAGCACCCAAATTATTATAGATGCTATCAATATTACGCCACCCATTTTTTTAAGATACTGCTGAGCCTTTTCCCACATGTGTTTTAATACGCTGCGGACGGTGGGGAAGCGGTAGGGGGGGAGTTCCATTACAAAAGGTGCGTCCTGACTTTTGAATGCGGTTTTGCGCAAAAGTATGGCTGTTAGTCCGGCTATAAGCACACCAACGCCATATACGCTGAACGTTACCAAGCCCTGATGGTTGGCAAAAAACGCTCCTGCCATTACTGCATACACAGGCAGACGCGCCGAGCAACTCATATAAGGATTTATAAGCGTGGTGAGAAGTCGGTCGGAACGGTTTTCAAGTGTGCGGGTTGCCATTACAGCGGGCACGTTGCAGCCAAAACCCATTATCAAAGGAATAAACGATTTGCCGTGTAGACCAATGTTGTGCATTATTCTGTCGGTGAGAAACGCCACACGAGCCATATATCCGCTATCTTCCATTATGGAAATAAACATAAACAATAGCACAATGTTGGGCAAGAAAACAATTACGCCGCCCACGCCGCCGATAATACCGTCGCAGATGAGGTCTTTGAGCGCACCGTCGGGCAGAACACCGCGCATTAGGTCGCCGAGAAATTCCACGCCCGATTCGATCCATTGCATAGGGTAGTCGCCGAGGATAAACGTTACCTCAAACATTAAGAAAATGATTAATAAGAAAATAGGCATACCCCAGATGCGGTGGGTAAGCACACGGTCGATACGGTCGGTAAACTTGCGGGTGTCGGTGTGCCCCACGGTGTAAGTCTCTTTGAGCGCGCCGGCTATAAAACCGTAACGGGTGTCGGTGATGAGGCTTTCTGTGTCGTTTTTGTAAGCATCTTCGAGCGATGCAATCTGACGGTCGGTTTCCTCGATAATGCAACTTGGCGCATCGGTGTGGGTGGTGCGGTGCTCGTTGGTTTCAAATCCCCCTTTGTAGGTATTGTGGCTGTGCTCGCCCTCGATGGTGTTGGTAAGCACTATTTTTTTGATGTCGGCATCCTTCTCCAAGAGTTTCAGAGCCATAAAGCGCGACGGAATACGCGACAGAATGGCGTTGTCGTTGTGGATAAATATCTTTTCTTGAATCTCTTTGATGGAGTTTTCGATGTCGTGACCGTAGTTGATGTGTATGTGGCGGATTGTGGGCGACTTATCTTCAAAAGCGCGTATCACGGTGTCGAACAGCACGCCGAACCCGCGCCCCTTGTTGCTTACCACTGGCACAAATGGAATGCCGAGCATACGCCCGAGCGAGATGTAGTCGAGTTTGTCGCCGCGAGCCTCCACTTCGTCGTACATATTGAGCGCCACCACCACCTTTACGTC
>JAFYFR010000087.1 GCA_017543645.1 Bacteroidales bacterium | reverse complement strand
TTTATAAGTGCAAAGGTAAAAAATTAGATTACTTTTGTAGTTTTATTTTTATGCATAAATTTTTGACGATATGAAACGGCTGTGTTTATTTCTTATTATATCTCTATGGGCAATAACGTCGCAGGCGCAGCGCATAATCACATTCGACGAGTATCAGGCTATCGAAGACGAGGAGCGCAAAAATAGCGTGCAGTGGCTTCCATACCGAACCGAAGGTGCCGACACAATTCTTATCAAAGAATTTCGTCCTGCCTTGGCACGTCCGCCGTATGTGTTTAAAACCAAAAGGCAACAGCAACAATATTCAAAACTTTTGTACAATGTAAAAAAAGTTTACCCTTATTCGGTGCTTATTCGCAAGGTGTACGCCGAAATTGAAGATTCGCTCAAACATATCACCGACGAAGACCAACGTAAGGTGTTTATCAAGGCTAAGGAAAAAGAACTTCGCGACCAATTTGAAGACGAACTTATTCACCTTACCATTACGCAGGGCAAGATTCTTATAAAACTTGTTGACCGCGAAACTGGCAACACCACTTATCAAGTGATTCAAGAGTTGAAGGGCGGATTTAGCGCATTTCTGTGGCAAGGCGTGGCGCGTTTGTTTGGCTCAAACCTCAAATCGGAATACGATGCCGACGAAGAAGACCGAATGATTGAGGATATTATTATTAGAATTGAAAACGGACTATTATAAACTATGTACGAATACATTACAGGAAAACTTGCAGAACTTACCCCTTCGTTTGCCGTAATCGACAACAACGGCGTGGGTTTTTTGATAAACATTTCTCTTAACACCTTTTCGGCGTTGGAAGGCAAGCCCGATGCAAAACTTTTTATTCATCAGGTGATTCGCGAAGATGCCAACCTTCTTTTTGGATTTGCCGATAAATACGAACGTGAAATTTTCCGCTTTTTGTTGGATGTTTCGGGCGTGGGACCAAACACGGCGAGGGTGATACTTTCGTCGATGAGTCCTGCCGAATTGCAAAGTGCGGTGCTCTCCGACGATGCCAAACTTATTGGCAGAGTTAAGGGCATTGGTCCCAAAACGGCTCAGCGCATTGTAATTGATTTGAAAGACAAGATGAAGAAGACTTCCGGTGCGGAGGTTTCGATGATAACTCCACAAAATGCCAACCGCGAAGAGGCAATTGCAGCCCTTGTAATGCTTGGCTATCCAAAACCCGCAGCCGAAAAAGCCGTGGGAGCAGTATTAAAGTTAAACCCCTCGCTAAGTGCCGAAGATTTAATTAAACAGGCGTTAAGGAGCGTATGATTTTTGCAATTAAACTAACTAACTATTGATGAAACACATAAGAAGAACTCTTGGAATGGCGGGCGCGGTTGCAGTTTTTGCAGCGGCGGTGTTTACGTCGTCACCCACAAATGCTGGTATTAATGCTCTGTGGCACAAACCCGGAATCGACGGCGACACCGACCGTATCCGAAAAAATTCGCCTATCCAACTTAAAGACCCCGACAATATCTCCACCCAAACCGAGTACGATTACAAAACCGGCACTTACACCACTCAGCAAAAAGTTGGTGGAATGGACGTGGGTCGCCCCGTTACTACCGACCGTCAGAGCCACGATTCTGCCGAAAACCGCACCGAAATGCGCGAATATTGGCGTCAGCAAATGTTGATGCAGAGTGCAAGGGGCGACGGTGGCAGCCGCAATGGTCTCGACCGTTATCTCAATCCGCGTATCAATGTGGATATCCGTGGATTCGACCGCGTGTTTGGTACAAATGTTATCGACATTAAGGCTCAGGGTAATGTGCAGGTGCTGTGCGGTGTGGATATTACCAAAATCGACAACTTTACGCTTCCCAAAAAACAGCGCAACGATGTGTCGTTTGATTTTGATATGAATATGCAGGTGGGCGTTACCGGCACTATCGGCGACAAGATGAAAATCGGAATCAACTACAACACCGAGGCAACTTTTGAATTTGAGAACAAGCAAAACATAGAATACATTGGTCACGACGACGAAATAATCCAACGCATTGAATTCGGTAACGTGTCGATGCCGCTCGAAGGTACTTTGATTCGAGGTAGTAGCACTCTTTTTGGTGTAAAGACCGACTTGAAATTTGGCAAACTTACCGCCACAGCCGTGCTTTCGCAGCAAAAAGGCGAAACCCGCACCATAGAGGTCAACGCCGGAGCAGTTACCAACGAATTTCGTATTCAGGCAAGCGATTACGAGGCAAACCGTCACTTTTTCCTAAACCATTTTTTCCGCGACAATTACGAACGTGCACTTGCTAATCTGCCCATAATTTCGTCGGGCATCAACATTACAAATATCGAGGTTTGGGTAACGAATAAAAAACTTGCCACCGACGACACCCGAAACTCTGTGGCATTCCTCGACCTTGGCGAGCCTTCGCAGATTTATAACCATACCGCCGTTCATTCTTCGGGAATGTCTAATGGAATGCCCCAAAACTCTGCCAACAACCTTTACAATGTGCTTACAGGTTCGTACAAAGCCGTCCGCGATATTAATAGTATCACAAGCACCCTCAACGGACGTTTTGAACCCGGCACTGATTACGAAAAAATTGGCAACGCCCGAAAACTTGGCAACAACGAATATACTTTTAATTCGCAACTTGGTTTTATCTCGCTAAACTCTGCCCTTCAAGATGACGAGGTGCTTGCCGTGGCTTACGAATATACTTATAGAGGCAAAACCTACAAAGTAGGCGAATTTAGTTCAGAAGTGCAGCCGTCGCAAACTCTTATCTTAAAACTTTTGCGCGGTACATCGTTTTCGCCAGCATTGCCCAACTGGAAGTTGATGATGAAAAACGTCTATTCGCTCAACGCTTACCAAATTGACAAAGACAACTTCCGCCTCCATATCAAATACCACAACGACAAAACCGGCACCGAACTCAACTACCTCAACGCAGGCGACATCGATGGAAAAGTTCTTCTCCGTGTAATGAACCTTGATAATGCCAACACGCAGTTGGAATCCACACCCGATGGTATTTTCGACTTTATCGACGGCGTAACCATCAATGCCGAGCGCGGACGTGTTTTCCTTCCTATGCTCGAACCATTCGGCAGTTACCTTGAAAATAAAATCAACAACAGCGGTGATGCCGCCAAATATTGTTACAACCAACTTTACGACAGCACCAAAACCATAGCCAAGCAAAATGCCGAGCGCGACAAGTTTTACATTACAGGTAAATACAAATCGTCGGCGGGTAGCGAAATTTCGCTCGACGCTATGAACATTCCCGAAGGTTCGGTAAAAGTTACTTGCGGCGGAATGCAGTTAAAAGAGGGTAGCGACTATTCGGTAGACTATCTTCTCGGAACGGTAAAAATCCTCAACGAATCAATCCTTTCGTCGGGCAACAAAATCCTCGTTTCGGTTGAGAGCAACACCACATTTAGCAGCACCACCAAAACCCTTATGGGAACGCACCTCAATTATCAGTTCAACAAAAATTTCAACATTGGCGGTACAATTATGCGCCTTTCGGAAAAGACTCTCACCAATAAGGTAAGTTTTGGCAACGAACCCATCAAAAACACTATCTGGGGATTGGATATGCGCTACTCGCTGCCATTGCCCGGATTAACCAAAGCCATCGACCGCCTTCCATTAATTAGCACCAAAGCCGAATCGCGATTAAGTTTCGAGGGCGAATTTGCACAACTTATTCCTGGTCATAGCCGCTCTATCGACAAGGCGGGAACTTGCTACATCGACGATTTTGAAAGTGCCCAAACCAAAATAGATGTTAAATCGGTAAGCCAATGGGTTTTGGCATCCACTCCGGCTGGAACAAAAAATTTCCCCGAGGCTACATTCAACAACGACCGTAGATATGGTCTCAACCGTGCGCGTTTGGCTTGGTATAATGTGTTGAGCGACCTTCAAGGTACAGCCACAAGTAGTTACGGCATTACACCTTCTTATATTAGCAAAGACGACCAAAGCAACCACTACATACGTGCCGTTTACGAACGTGAAATTTTCCCAAATGCACAGTCTATCAGCGGAATTTCTACACAGTTGACCATTCTCAACCTTGCATATTACCCCACCGAGCGCGGACCTTACAACTACGATGTGGAAGGTGAGCCCGGCGTGTCGGCAGGTATCAACGAAGACGGCTCTTTGAAAAATCCCCAAAAACGTTGGGGTGGCGTAATGCGCGAACTTACCACCACCGACTTTGAGGCTTCTAACATCGAATACATAGAATTTTGGATGCTCGACCCCTTTATCTACGAGCAAGAGGATATGGGTGCCGACCTTTATTTCAACCTTGGTAATGTGTCGGAAGATGTGCTAAAAGATTCGCGCAAAAGTTTTGAAAACGGTCTGCCTTATCCGCCCGACCCGCAATTTATCGACACCACCGCTTGGGGCTTGGTTTCTAATAAAACCTTCCTTGTTAACGCATTCGACAATAGCAACGGCGCAAAAGATGTTCAAGACCTTGGTTTCGATGGCTTAGACGACGACCAAGAACGTTCGTTTCACAATAATTTCTTAGACCGAATCTCAAATGTATTCGGAACATCGTCTAAAGCATACGCCGATGCTTACAACGACCCGTCGAGCGACAACTACCATTTTTTCCGCGGCTCTGACTACGACGAACAAAAACTCTCTATTGCCGACCGTTATAAACATTACAACGGCACACAAGGCAACTCGCGCGATTTTTCTACTTCGTCGGCATACTCCACCATCAAAGACCGTTACCCCGATGTGGAGGATATCAATCTCGACAACACCCTCTCCGAAACCGAATCGTATTATCAATATAAGGTGCACCTTTCGCCCAACCAAATGCAGGTGGGACAAAACTACATCACCGATATGATTGAAAGCAACGTAAAGACTGTTAACGGTCAAACCGAAACCGTAAAATGGTATCAATTTAAAGTGCCTATCTACGAACCCGATAGCACCGTTGGTTCAATCTCCGACTTTAAGTCGATCCGCTTTATGCGTATGTATCTTACCAACGCCAAAAAAGATATTATCCTCCGTTTTGCCGAAATGAACCTTGTGCGTGGCGATTGGCGCAAATACAACGCCGCTATGACATCGGCTGGCGAAGTGGTTACCGACCATCAGTATAGCGACGGACTTTTAGACATATCTACCGTGAGCCTCGAAGAAAACGGCAGCAAAACTCCCGTTAATTATCTTCTTCCTCCCGGCATCGACCGCGAGCGCGACTACCAAACCAACCAAGTGGTAGAAGAAGACGAAAAATCTATGGCACTCTCGGTAACAAATCTTCCCGACGGACAATCGGTGGCAGCATACAAAACTGCTGTTTTAGACCTTCGCCAATACCGAAAACTTAAAATGTTTGTTCACGAAGAGCAACCCGCCGGCACAGTATTAAACGACAACGACCTTAGTATTTTTGTCCGTCTCGGTAGCGACTACAAAGAAAACTACTACGAATACGAACTCCCCTTGAAGGTAACGCCCGAAGGTTATTACACCAACGACGAAAATGGTCGCCTCGGTGTTTGGCCGCTCGAAAACAATGTGGAGATAGTTTTTGCCGACCTTCAAGATGTTAAGGTAATGCGCAATAATGCTGCACGCGAGGCTGGATCGACGGTTTCGGTTTCGATGCCTTATGCCGTTACCAACGACAACGGCACCAAGATAACCGTTATGGGTAACCCCAACGTCAGCAACATCAAGACAATTATGATAGGTGTGCGCAACCCCTCGCAAGAAACCAACCCCTTTGCCGACGACGGACTGCCCAAGACCGCCGAAATTTGGGTAAACGAACTCCGCCTTACCGATTTCAACGAAGACGGTGGCTGGGCTGCCAAGGGAAAAGTAGAATTGCAGATGGCAGACCTCGCCACGGTTTCGGTGGCAGGCTACACCCACACGCCCGGATTTGGAAGCATCGAAAAGAGGGTAGGGGAGCGTTACCAAGAAACCGTTTACCAATACGACCTTACATCGCAAGTGCAGATGGGCAAATTCTTTAATAATGATTACGGAGTAAAATTGCCGGTTTACTTTGGATATTCCGAAAACTACGAAATTCCACGCTATAATCCGCTCGACCCTGATATCGAACTAAAAGAGACTCTCAACAATCCTCATCTTTCAAAAGAAGAAAAAGACGAAATCCGCGACCAAAGTATCACCTTTGAACGTCGCAAAAGTTTCAACGTTACCAATATGCACATTGAGGGACGAAGCAAGGAGGCAAAAGAAGAAGCCCGTTTGCGCAAAGAGCAGAAAAACGCCGAAGCCAATGCCAATGTGCCCGTTACCCCTGAGGAGAAAAAACAGCAGCAAAAGAAACCGCTCGTTAACCAAAAGCCATTTTACCACGTGTCGAACTTTACCGCGGGATTTGCTTACAGCGAGTATTATATGCACGATGTAACTATTAAATCGCAGTTGGAGAGAATTTTACAATCGTCGTTGGAATACAACTTTACCTACAATCCCAAAAACTACAAGCCGCTCTCAAAGGTTAAATTTTTGCGTAATAAAAATCTTGCATTGATTCGCGATTTCAACTTCTATCTGTTGCCTACAATGGTGGCTGCGTCGGCTAATATCGACCGTATGTATTCTACCATCAATTATCGCAACATCAACGAAGACGATGGTTTCCTCGACCCCACATTCCAAAAAGATTTTCGTTGGAGGCGCAACTACCAAGTAAATTACAAGTTGTCGCAAAATTTGCAAATGAACTTTACCGCCAACAACGAAAGCCGCGTTAATCCCGACGGTATACTCGACCGTTTTGGCGAAGAAACCGCCCGCGAAAAGGATACACTCTTTATGAAATTCCTCGACCTTGGTTACAATACATCTTACAAGCAGAATGTAAAATTCCAATACCAAGTGCCGCTCAATAAGATTCCGCTTTTGAATTGGGTTTCGGCAAATGCCATTTACAGCAGCGACTACAATTGGCAGCGCGGTATCGAACCTGTGGAAGTAGCCGCCACCGACACCACTCCGGCTTACACCATCAGCCACGGCAACACCATTGCCAACAACGGAGTGCTCACTCTCAACGGCTCTACCAACCTCGAAAACCTCTATCGCAAAACACCTTATTTTAAAGATGTATTAAAACGATTCTCAAAAGACGGTCGCAAAAACGCCACCAACGAAAAACGCGAGGTAACAGCCACCAAAAACAATCTCCGTTTTACCAAAGGCGTAGGCCGAATTATTTACCACAATCTTGGCACCACCGATATTGATGCCGAAGTTACCGACATAGATGGTCAGCCAGTTAAAGGTAATTTTTCGATTGTTGACAAAAACCGCATCCGCTTTACTGCCGACGACGATTACGAAGGCTGTACCGCTGTTATCAAAGGCAAAAAGCCTGTCAACGATAGTCCGTTCCTTGTAATTTCCGACTATTTGGCTTACACACTTATGAGCGTCCGCAGCGTTTCGGTAACATACAAAAACCAACGTGCCAACACTCTCACCGGCTATCAACCCGACACCAAATTGTTTGGCTCGTATTATTCGGGCGGAGTAATAATGCCGGGCATAGATTATTTGATGAGTCTCAACGACGATGATTTCCATCTTTACGCCGCCGACAAGGGTTGGCTTATCAAAGATTCCACCCTTGCCGACCCTGTAATGTATACCAAAGGCAACAGCATTGGCGTGCGTGTGGCGTTGGAACCCATCAACACATTCCGCATTGATGTAAGTTTCGACCGCAGCATTGTGTACAACACCGAAGAGTTTTTTGCCTACGCTACCGACATCGACGGATGGCAGACATCGAGCCGCGTTAAGCACGGCAATTTCCGCATAAGTTACAATATGCTCAAAACCTCGTTTAAGAAAGTTGGCGATGATTACAGTTTGGAAACCTACAACAAGTTTCTCGACAACCGCGAAATAATAGCACAGCGTCAAGCCGACCGCCGTATGGGTCTCAAAGAATACGACCCCACTCCGCAAGTAGACGATGAGGGCAATCTTCTTTATGGCAATTATCCCAATGGATACAGCAAAACCCATCAAGATGTG
>JAFYFR010000086.1 GCA_017543645.1 Bacteroidales bacterium | reverse complement strand
ACCTCCGCAATTTCAGCCCATGCAGGCTAAGCCGTCAACGCCACCTCCTCCCCCGCCGACCAATCCGCCTACAAAGGAAAAGAAAAAAGGTCTGCCAGGTTGGTTGTGGTTCATATTCGGACTGCTGCTGGCACTGCTGCTGGTATGGCTGTACTTCATGTTTTTCGGCGACAAAGACAAGGATAAGGACAACAACGCCGACAACAATCAGACAGAAAAACCGATTGACAACCCCACTGCCGAAGACCTTGCCGACATTCTCCCCGAAAATCCCAACATCGTGCCGCCTATCGACACCACGCGCATCATTGTAGACCCTGACGACCCTGGACAGCGCAGAATTTTCTCCGACAAGGTGAATATCGCGCTCAAGAAAGGCGAGAACATCCTGCGTTTCGCCCAGATGATTCACCAGCAATATCAAGAGCATCTCAAGATAGTATATTACGACACAGCCATTCTGCTCATGCAGGTAGAGACACCCGAAGGCGAATGGAAACAATGGCGCGACACCATCAAGAAAATGCCCGAAGTAAAATTAGCTTTCAGCAATACATTGTTTTCGAGCGATTTAAAGCCGTCGGATCCCGCATTCAGCGACAAGAAAAAAGCATGGTACTTTGATTTAGTTGAAGCCCAGCAAGCATGGGACATCACCAAAGGCGACCCCGAAGTAATTGTAGCCATCATCGACAACGGATTCGACCCCAACCACCCCGAAATCAGGGACAAGATAGTATCACCATACGACATCACCACCGGCGAACAAAGAGTAAAACCCTGTGGCGGCGAAGGCAACGAACACGGCACACACGTGGCGGGAACGGCGGTGGGCAGTGCCGACAACAATCAAGGTCTCTGCGGAATAGCACCCAACTGCAAGCTAATGCCAATCAAAATAGCCGACGAAAATGGCTGTATGCAGACAATCTCAGTAGCCGCCGGCATACTCTACGCCATCCATCACAACGCCAAAGTGGTAAACCTATCGTTGGGTTCGTATTTTGGTGAGGAAATAACCTCGCTGCCTCCCGCCGCGCAAGAAGAAATCCTGCACGAAGGCTATTCCGAAGAACAGGAATTCTGGAACGACCTTTTCCAATTCGGACTTGACGAAGATATCGTATTAGTGCTTGCCGCCGGCAACCAGAATATTATGGCAGGTATCGACCCATTTGCACGGAGCAACAAAGTGCTTGTGGTTTCGGCTTACCAGTCGAAACAAAGACCCAAGGCAGATTTTTCAAACTACGGCGAGTACAGCAGCATCTCGGCACCGGGCGTGGACATTTACAGCTGCGTACCCGGCGGAAAATACGAATATCTTGACGGAACAAGCATGGCAAGCCCGATAGTAACAGGCGCGGCCGCGCTGATGCGCTCGGCACATCCGCATATCAAAGCCGAAGACATTGTTTCGATACTTAAAAAAACCGCAACACCAATCAACAACAATCCGCGTATTGGCCCGTTGCTGCAGATTGCCAAGGCTCTTAAAAGTCCGGGCGACGTGCTCAACATCCCCGACAACGCCACCAACGCCGATTTTGCAAAAGGAAAATGGAAAAGCACCACCGACCTCTGGAGCACAAAAGACTCTGTTGACATTCAGCTGCTTTTCACCATCGAAGACAACGGCAAGGGCAACATCGTTTACTCCCAGGCAAACGGCAGAGATTTCAAAGCCGACATGGAAGTAACATTCTCTGAAGGCAAGCTCATAATGGTACAGAAAGACGAAGCCATCAACGAGAAATATCCCGAAGACGGATTCCACCCGTACACATTCACCTGCAGACAGGACGGCAACCAGAACGACGGCGCCACCTGCAACGCAGAGTATGAGGGCGAACCATTGGTAAGTTTCAAAATGATTAAAATACTTTAAAAACATACATACAAGAAAAACTAAGACGCAATGAGCCAACCCATAATAACAACCGACATATCGTCGGTACGACCGGTATTTACCGCAGGCACAAGCGAAAACATTAAACGCTACAACCAACTGAAAAAACTGTTTGAGGAGGGTAAGGAGTACACCGTACTTGCCAAACCAATTCCGGCAGGAAAAGACAAGATTACATGGCACACCGAATTTGACGGAAATCCCGAACCGCTGAGCAAACTCACCGAGGAGGAGCAAAAAGCAGCAAAAGGACGGCTCAAATATCAGGTAAACCGTATGTACAAAGCTGCATACCACCAACTTAGAAAAGGCGACAAGAGAGAGATACAAGAGCTGTTCGAGATTCTTGACTCGTGCATAGAAATACCCGACTACGACAATATATTCCGTATCACCAATCCCAACGGAAACGTACACTACGTGCTAATAAAGTGGGGCTTCATCGGCGACGACTTCAACTCTGGCTCAGGACTTATCAAAAAGCTGATTCCCATCAAGGTAGACACCATAAAAGTAAAGGTTCTGGACAACGGCAAACCTGCGCCAAACCAGAAAGTTATCATCAACCACAGAGGCAAAATCTACCAGCCGTCAACCGACAGCCTTGGATACGTCTGCATCGAGGACATTCCACTTGGCGACCCGTTCACGGCCGAAACCGAGCAGGAAGGAACGCTTACCGAATACATCTGCGACGGAAGCGACGAATATCACCTTCTGATTGGCACAAAAACCTCCGACATGGTATTCAAAATCGTAGACAAAAACCACAAGCCGATAGCAGGCGCAAGGGTGTCGTTCACTTACGACGGCAAGACATACCACGAAGTAGCCGACCAGAATGGAAAGGTGGTTATCCACGACATTCCCGAAAAAACCGAAATAGTTTGCTCCCAGAACGATATCCAACAAAAGTTTGTCTGCGATCCGCTGCAAGACGAATACTTGTTTACAGGAAGCCTGCCTACCGCCGAACTCGAGGCCGCAGTGATTACCGAAAGCGGCGAGCCTGTTGACGGTATCGAATTGGAAATAAAATATCAAGACGTAACACAATCATACATCTCCGACCACAACGGCAAAGTATCTGTCGACGACCTTCCTGTTGAATGCAGGGTTGAAATCAAAAGCATCGACAAAAACTACAACAACGCATCGGTCAACATCACAACCCAAGAGGGAATCAACATGGTGGAAATCAAGGTCAAGAAGAAAGCCTCGGCAAGCGACATGAAAATCAAGGTTATCGACGACCATGGCGCAATCATTTCCAATTCGTTAATACGTTGCGAGTTCGACGATTTCAAAACAGAAATCAAAACCAATGAGAACGGCGAGATTGTTTTAAACAAAGTTCCGTATGGCTCAGAAGTAACTTGCACCCAAATAATTAACGGTTTGGGTAGCCGCCGTCACACATTCACTTTCACGCAAGACAACGACACCTATATATTAAAGGGTCTCACAATTCTTGGGAAAGCTGCGATAAGCGACCTCGAAATCCATGTCCAGAACAAGAAGAAACAGGATATTCCCAACCTCAGAGTTACCATTTCGGACGGACACAAGGACGTAAACCGCATAACCAACGAAAACGGACGCGTATTTATAAACGATATTCCACGAGGCAAAAAACTCTACATATCAACCGAATACAAGAACAAAGAATTCCAAACGCAATTTGAATGTAGCAAAGACAAAGAGCTGCTAAAAATACTCGTAGGCCGCAGTCCATGGCTGTTTTTGCTGTGGCTGATACCGCTGCTCGCCATATTGGGATTCTGTATCTGGAAATACCTCGTTCCGATAATCGTGGACAAATCCAACACCCCAGTAGCCGTAGTTGCCGACACTACCGACAACAACAACGTACAACCCGTTCCCGAACCACAGCCCGAACCCGAGCCAGAGCCGACAGTAGAACCCGAACCCGTAGTGCAACCCGTAGTTGAAACCAAAGGTATCACGCTGACTATCATCGACGAAGAAACAGGAAACGCTATCAACGGCGCAATAGTAGACTTAGACTGCAAAGGCAGCTCTTACAACGGCAAGTCAGACGCTCAAGGCAAGGTAAGTTTCGACCAAGTGCCCTCCGACACCACACAGAAGGTGAATGTAAAGGTAACTTGCGCCAACCACGACGATTTTCTCGGCTCGTTTATGTTCACTCCTGAAAAAAACATCGTGATTCCCAAGAAATCGTTGGAATATTCCGAAGAGATACTTCCCTGCGGATCTGAAATAAGGTCGAAAGGCTACCACAGCACAGTCAAGACCTTCGACCTGAAACAGAAGAAAGGCAAAGTGAAGATTTACTATCAGATGAACGACGTACCCGACCAGATGGTAATCTACAAAGGTCGCGCATCGCAGATTTCGGACAAAAAGATTATCTACGACACCAAGTTCGTAAAATTCTCAAAGATGATTACAATACCGTTCGATACCGAAGACGGACTCATTACCGTAAAAATCAACGGCGGCGACGACTCCAAGACCCAATGGTACGTAAAAGTCAACTGCCCGTGATAATCCAAGTACACACATTAATCAACATAAAAACCTGAATATCATGAACATTATAGCAACAAAAGACCTCAACAACATACGCTATATGCTCGGAGCGGCGGAAACAGCCAAAGGTGTATACAACCAGATAAAGGCTACCTTCCCCACAAGCGACGAGTACAAGATATTCGCCGAGCCAATAATTTTGGAAAACGGCGCAAAAATAGCGTGGGCGTCGAGCTACGACGGCAAGGGCGTTTGCTACGACCACCTCAGCGAGGAAGACCAAAGCGTTGCCCGCGACATCCTTTCGGCAAGCATCAAAAAACTCTTAGACAAGGTAAAAGAGTTTAACGATCAGTCTATCACCGATATGATGTACAAGTGCATCGAAATTCCCGGCATGAACGACGTATACATGATACGCAAAAACGGCGAAACCAAAGTTGTGATTGCCGAATGGGGATTCGTACTCGACACTCCTGGCGCAGAGAAAGGTTTACTTTACAAAATTCTGAATACACGTAAAATTCCCATGAAGTTTACAGTTGTTTACAGCGACGACCTTGCAATTGCTCCGTTTGAGGATATTATTTTCGAGTACGAAGGCAAGCCATTATCCGCCAAATCAGACGAAAACGGTATCATAGTCCTCGAAAAAATCAAAGAAGACTCGTATATCAAGGCCTTTGAACCCGACGGCGACCAGAAAATCAACATGCAGGGCTTCACATGCTACGAGGACGGCGCGTACACAATAAAGGTAACGCCCAAAGGCGATATGCTCTTTGAAGTTACCGACCAGAACAAGAATCCTCTCAGCGGCAGAGAATTTATATTCGATTATAACAATCAAAAGATAAAAGCCATCTCCGACGCCGACGGACACATGACACTCAAAAAGGTTAAAAACGGCGTAACAGTGTTGGCTTACCAAGAAACCGAGGCAGGAAAGGAAAACAACAACACATTTGTATCCGACCGTAAAATAGAAAAGTATCCAATTGTAATACAGATAAAAGAGGTGCTTCCCCCTCCCCCTCCGCCGCCACCGCCGGCACGCAAAATGCGTTTCAAGGTTATCGACGAGAAAAACAACGTGGTAAAGAGCGCAGAAGTGATAGTAAAATATAACGGAATCACCAAAACACTCTTCACCGATGCCGAAGGATACTGCGAACTCGAGGACGTTCCTTTAGGAGCAGTTGTGGAGGCAAAGGCCAAAAAATAATCCACGTAGAGACGTGCCAAGGCGCGTCTCTATTAATTTGAGACGCGCCTTGGCACGTCTCTACATTATTAATATAATAATCAAAAACAAATTATGGAAGGCTCAGGAAAATATACCTACAGTGAATCCGAAGCGGAATATGTGGTTAAAATCAAAGGCAGAAAACCGTGGTGGCTTCTGCTGCTATTGCTGCTACCGTTGCTGTTGCTATTGCCCATGTCGAAGGACGTGGCATTCAAGGCTGTGGCAGAAGCTACTGGCGAAACGGTTCCGCAAATCAATGTCAACTTCAAATATATAAGACACGACTTAATCAGGTTTTCACCATTCGGACTTTTTACCGCCGACACTATCAAATACGAAAACGAAACTGATGAAAAAGGTGAAGCATTGTTTACAAATGTAAAATATACTTTATTTCAAGCTCTTTTCTTCGGGGCGGAATCCACTGAGGCGTCGGCAATTGGAGGCTGCCTTGCTGGCGACACCATAAATCCTGCATTTAGTCCGCTCAACTCGCTGTTTCCAGAAAAAATCGAAATAGGATTCAAAGGTTTCGACATAGACTTTAAGGTTATCGATGCCGACGACAACGAGCCCATTCCAGATGCCGATGTGGTGGCTGTGATTTCAGGAGCGGTAAACCGTAACGAAAACCATACAAGCGACCCCGGAGGATACGCGGTATTCGACCAGACACCCGTATGCGCCAATATCTTAGTGATTGCCAACAAAGAAGGTTACGCCCCTGACACCATCAACAGCGATATAGAATCACTGCTCAAAGGCGAGTTTGGACGTACACTCAGACTAAAACCCGGCAAAGGAATGATCTCTTTCACAGTAAAAGACCTCGAATCTAAACAAGTTATCCCCGGAGTTAAAGCAACACTTGTAACAACAAATGGTAACAGATTGGAAATGACCACCAATACCAATGGCGTAGGTAAAGGATGTTTCGACAGCATCAGTCTTGTGAAAAACATCAAAATCGACCTTACCAAAATATACTATTACGATACCGCCTCAGCAGAGTATCAGGTTCTTAAATATCAAAAACTCTCTGATGAGCAACGCACGCTGTATATGCGTCCGAAAACCGAAAACATGATTTTCCGCGACGTGAACGCCACCACGCAGAAACCCATCGCCGGTGTAGCCAATGTAATTTACATAAACGGCAAAAAAATTACAACAGAGTATTCCAACAACGAAGGCTGTTTCATAGTGCCGAACCTCAAACCCGAAGACAAATTGTCAATAGAGGCATCTAAGGGCGGATATGTGAAAAACGACCAGACTATCAAAAACGCCAAAGTTACCAACCTTGACAATCAGGCAAAAAGAGATATACCGCTGTTTATAATTGAGGCTATGCACACCAAGGCACGCAAAAACTGCGGCGTACATTTCTCCGGCACACTGCTTTCCGACACAGAAATTCCCGGACACATATCACAAATTTACAAGCCTGACAAATACGGCGAATATGTTGGCGACGGAATGTATCCGAGCAATCAGGCAGCGTTCCCGAATGCAGTTCAGTATACATTTGATGCAATAGCAGTTGACAAAGGTACACACCTTACGATATATAGTCAACCCAACTTTACAGGCAAAATTGTTTTAGACGTTACTGGTCCCGCGCTCATCAACAATGTTAAATGGAAAGACGAGGCGAGAATCAAGGATGTCTGCACAAAGACATTCAAACCCGAATTCGAAGCTAACTATCCCAAAAGCTGCCGCAAATGGAGCACTGAAAACATGAACGAATGGGACTACGGTTCTGTAAAAATAACTTGCGGAGAATAATAATAGGAGTGTTTTTCATATTGGCGGCTCTGTTACAGATTTCTGTAACGAGCCGTTTTTTTAATAGAAACACATAAGCACCAAGCCTACCAAAATTCCAACACAATAGGCGGAGACAATATTATTAAAAGGAAGTTTTTCGATGGACATTCTAACAAAAGCTGTAACCGCAAACAAAAAAACAGAGAAACAGAAAGGCCAGAAGACATCTGCACCCGTAATATGTCCTAGAAGTATAATAAAACCAGACAAACCGCCGCAAAACAGCGCATAAGGGTTTAGAATATATCTTCTGAACTGAATCAGACATATCAGCGAGAGAATGATAAAAAGCTGAAATATAGCAAAAACACCATGCGAGGAGAAGTTTTCGTTGCGCATTAAAAAGTACAAAAGAACGTTAGCCAAAAGCATTACGAGGATTACAGAAACCTTCGAAACAATATTCACCGGCGAAACCGAGGAGAACACATCCACCTTCTTAAACACATAACACACGTACAAAGGAATAATCACCATAAGCAGAAAGACAAAGCTATAATAATAGAGTGACGTTTCCACTGAATAATAATAAGCCTGCCGCTCCATGCCGTAAAACACAGAGAATGCGTAAAAAGGCATTAAAAACGGGTAGGTTAATACCGACAGTATCTTGGCCGCGCGCTCCATTACAATTCTTTTCTAAGGCGTGCCACAAGTATATTCATCTGCTCGCGATATTTTGCCACTGTGCGGCGTGCAATCTGATAGCCACGCTGTTGGAGAATCTTGGCGAGTTTTTCGTCGGTAAGAGGCTGACGTTTGCTCTCGTTGTCGATGCACTCTTTGAGTATCTTCTTGATTTCGCGGGTAGAAACCTCATCGCCATCGGTGGTTTGCATTCCTTCGGAAAAGAAGAATTTCAAGGGGAAAATACCAAAGTGAGTTTGAATATACTTGCTGTTTGCCACACGCGAAATGGTGGAAATGTCGAAACCTGTGGCATCGGCTATGGTTTTGAGAATCATTGGCTTCAACTTGGTTTCGTCGCCGTCTTCAAAATACTCTTTCTGATAGTCGAGGATAGCCTGCATGGTTATCATAAGGGTATTTTGACGCTGCTTGATAGCCTCAATAAACCATTTTGCGCTGTCGAGTTTCTGCTTTACAAAGAGTAAAGTTTCCTTATCTTTCTTATTACCCTTCGACTTACCTGCGCTGTCAATCATATCAGCGTATGTGCGGTTGATACGCAGTTCGGGAACGTTTTTGGAATTTAGATGGAGAATAAAATCGCCGTCGTGATCTTCCAAAATAAAGTCGGGAATGATATGCTGAGTACTTTTTGAGAGTTGCGGTGCAAAAATACTTCCCGGTTTGGGATTTAAACGTGTAATATCCTCAACAGCCTGTTTCAACTGTTTTTCGGTTATATCAGTTTTAGAAAGTATCTTATCGTAATGCTTTTTAGAAAATTCTTCAAAAAACTCTTTGAGAATGAGGTATTCAAATTTAAGAATGGTTTTGTCGCCCTTTTGCGAGCGGTAGTTGCGCATAACTTGCAACATAAGGCACTCGCGCAAATCACGTGCGCCCACACCTGCGGGGTCAAAATCTTGAATAATAGTGAGAATTTTCAGAAGTTCCTTTTCGGTGGTTTCGTATCCAGCCGTAAATGCAATATCGTCAACAATGTTTTCAATATCGCGGCGGAGATAACCGTCCTCGTCAATATTGCCGATAATGTATTCTGCAAGCAGTTGCTCATCCTCGTTCATTACGCCGAGACCGAGTTGCGAAAGCAGATACTCGTGGAGCGAATTACCCGAAGAATAAGGAATGTCGGAGCGGCGGTCGTCGTCATCATCGCTGTAATTATTTGAATTTAGGCGATAATTCGGAGTGTCATCGTCTTCGAGATAATCCTCCACGGTAAACTCCTCGTCGCTCTGAGTTTTTTTAAACTCGTCGTCGTTGTAGTCGTCGTTGATATCGCGCTCAGGCTCATCATATTCGGGACCATCAAGAGAATCGTCGTCGCCTTCGTGGTCGGAGGAATAATCGTCGGTGCTGCGGGTGTTATCGTCCATATCCTCGCCGCCCTCTTCGAGCACGGGATTCTCCTCAATCTCGCGTTTGATTCGCTGCTCTAACTGTATAGTAGGTATCTCCAACAGTTTTATCAACTGTATTTGT
>JAFYFR010000085.1 GCA_017543645.1 Bacteroidales bacterium | reverse complement strand
TCGACGGTTTAATTCCCTCGCAGAAAGGAAGATAGCCCGACGACGAGAAAACAAAATCCTCCGGCACAACATTCTCCTTTATGATCTGCTTTTGAGAATAAACGTCAGCCAAAAACAGATTGAGAGCCTTGACACGCTGAACAAGGCCTTTTTCCAAGAATTTCCACTCCGAAGCGGAAATCTTGCGCGGAATCGGGTCGAAAGGAAAAATCTGTTCCTTGAATTCGCCGTTTTTGTAAATTCCGAATCTTACTCCGTAACGCTTCATCCAATTGTTTACGGTGTCTCTCTGTGTTATTAATCCGTCCATAATGTTATTATTTTATTCGTTTCAAAAATATAATAAAAAAACGGCGTTTAAAACACTCTGAGCGGCCTTTAAGGGAATAACTTAGTGGGGTATAAGTAAAAATACTGAGTGGATTTACTGATAATTGTTGTGCGGCGCGGTTACGTATGCGCTAAAAATCACTATATTTGCCTTGGATTAATAATTTAATTGTCAGCATTATGAAAAAACACATTTTAATCATCTCTCTTGCCGCATTTGCACTTGTTTCGTACGGAGGAGGAAATCAAACCCAAACATCGCAAAATGCCGATTCGTCTGCGGCGACACAAACTGTCAAAACTCCGCAACCTGCACAGCCTGTATATGTGCTTTGCGACCAATACGGCACAAAATTTCTTGTCCGTCAGCATTTTGACGATGGTGTTACACCTGCCGCACCTGATTCGCTAAAAAACTATAAGACAATATTTTACAACGGAATTGCTCATTCTGTAACATTCAAGGGTGTGCAACTCGAAAACAAGGATAACAACAACTATCGCGACACTTATAGAAATTTCGACAATCTGTCGGGATGGATTTACACGATGAACAATGGCAAACTTCTCGAAAATCCTGAAAACGAGTGGGATGCTATTTGGGATGCTGCGTTGCTCGTGGACAGTTTTTTTGTGGCAAACAACGAGGTTCTGCCTTTTCAAGAAAAATCGGTGGTAACTGTTGAAATGAAATCCGCTTTGGAAAAGAAATACGGACGCAAGATTCAATCGATGCCCTCGTCTGTTGCGTTTGGTAAAAACGGTGAATATCAAATGGTTAATGTTCAATTTAAGAACAAAGGAACCGACGCTCTCGGCATTTCTGCGCTGTTTCTCAACGGAGAAATATTAGCCGTAAAAGAGGAGCCCGCCACTTGGAACGAGGAGTCTGTTTGGCGTGTTGACGATATGGGCGAATTTTATGGTTTGATGGTAGATTTGGCAACTCTTAACAATGGCGTTCTCACCATCTACACCGCCAATTCCGGTGCCGAAGGTGCTAATTACAACAACTATATCATCAAAGACGGCGCTTTTGTAGAGGGCGGCTTAAACGATAGTTTTTATCAAGCACCGGAATAGGAGGGAAGTTCCCCACCGCTTTCCACATCTCTCAGCCTGCGTTCTATTGCGCGGCTTCTAACTCCCGCTGAGTCAATTACATTGGCGGCTTCGGTGAGCTTTTTCTTGGTTTTTTCGAGGATGTCGCCAAAGGTGGTGAACTCGGTTTTTACTTGCGAGAGTAGTTTCCAAACCTCGCTGCTGCGTTTTTCGATTGCCAACGTGCGGAAACCCATTTGCAGGCTCGAAAGAAATGCCGCAAGGTTTGCCGGACCTGTTACCGTTATCTTGTACTCGTTGCGCAGTGTCTCAAAAAGTCCCTGACGGCGGAGAATCTCTGCGTAAAGTCCCTCTGTGGGCACAAACATTATGGCACAGTCGGTGGTGGCGGGCGGATTGATGTATTTTCGGTGAATGTCGGCGGCGTTTTTTTTAACGGCTGCCTCAAAACGTGTGGATTCGCGCTCAATGTCGGTGCCTGTGTCGTAAGCGTCGATGAGGCGTTGATAATCTTCGGTGGGAAATTTTGAATCTATCGGCAAAAGCACGGGATGTCCGTCGGGGTCGCTGCCCGGAAGTTTAACTGCGTATTCCACACGCATTTGCGAATCTGACGACACAGCCGCATTGGTAACATATTGCTGTGGCGAAAGTATCTGAGAAAGTATTGCGCCCAACTGCACTTCGCCAAGGTTGCCGCGGGTCTTTACGTTTGAGAGCACCTTTTTGAGGTCGCCCACGCCAGTTGCCAAGGTTTGCATTTCGCCTAAACCTTTGTGAACCTGTTCAAGACGGTCGCTTATTAGTTTAAACGAATCGTTGAAGCGTTTTTCTAATGTTTCTTTTAGTTTGTCGTCTACCAACACTCTGATTTCGTTGAGTTTGGCTGTATTCTCCTCACGTATTTGTTTAAGGTTTTGATCAAGGTCGTCGCGTATCTCTTTCAGCCGGTTAGAGAATAGTCCGAGTTGTATTTTCTGGCTCTGCGCCAATCCGTCAACAGAGTGGGAGAGACCCTCGCCCATAAGTTTAAACTGAGCGATGTTTTCCATACGGTTTTCGCTTTCGGCGCTGCGGCGTTCTTGTCGGGCTGACTGAAATTCCTCGCGTATAATGCGTTCCTGACGGGTTATTTCGGCAGTGAGGGCTTTTACGGTGTCGCTCAGAGCGGTGATTTCTTCGGTAGACTTGTTGTTTTTTCTTGTGAGTACCAAAATAATGTTGATGATGCAGAATATCAGTACGGTAATGAGTAGTGCTGTTTCCATTTGGCGTAAAGTTTGTACAGGCAAAAGTAATAATTTTTTTGTAAAAAATAATTACTATCTTTGCACCGTTATTAAAGTAAAAAATCCGGCACTGATGAAACCGATTAAGATATTTATAGGCATAATGGCATTTGTAATCACTTTGGCAGCACATTCGGGCGCAACGGCTCAACTGCACACCAAGGTTTACCTTTCGCCGCGCATTACCCTTGGGTGGTGCTTCTATACCGGCTTTACATACGGTGTGGATTGCAGCATCGGACTTTTCAACCTCAAAACCCAAGACCCTGAAATCAACGTGCTTATGTCGCCGCAGATTTATTTTGTCAATTATAAAAACTCGGTGCAAACTTTGATTTCGTTTAACGTTGCCTTAGAGTCTGATTATTACCGATTAACGGCAGGAATGGGTCAGGCTGTTACCAAATGGGGATTCAAAAATATCAACCACAACAAGGCGTTTGGCTACAATCTTGGACTTGCCCTCAGCACCACCAGCAAATACACCCCGTGGGCAGAGGTTAAGTCGTTTATTTTGCACTCAGGTTATTGGGAGTTTTATTCGCGTCCCTACTACCTTATGGCCGGCGGCTTCCTCCGCCCCGAACCGTATTTGA
>JAFYFR010000084.1 GCA_017543645.1 Bacteroidales bacterium | reverse complement strand
TTTTTGGATTTTACTATCCTCGCGGGACGTGTTGAAATAAGTTTTCCGTGCCGACGTATCTCTTCTTCGCGGTCGGCTCGCTTTACTGCGTTGACATAAAGGTCAACCGAAGTGCGTTTCTTGGCCATAATTTAAAATATTTGTGAGTTAATTATGAACCTAAAACGGAAGATTGATGATTTTGTTGCGTCTATTTACCCTCGTACCACTTTTTCAGCACATAAAATGCCTTTTTCTTTTCGCCGTGGTCGGAGAAGAGACCTTTGCGGTTGTAGTAGTCTTGAACGCCATTGAGCACGCGGCGGGGCGAGCGGAAATCTTTTAATATCCAAGGCGATGTGCCGGCAAGCCCGTCGATTTTGTCGAGCATAAGGGTGTTTTCGTGGTAGAGGTTTTCTTGAAACTCCTCGGTCCAGCGTTGGTTTTTGTCGCCGTGGTAACCATATTTTGCACCTCCGCCAAACTCGCTGATTATCACCGGCTTGTTGTATGGAATATCCCAAGTCATTTTGGCAGCGTCGTCCACATCGCGATACCAGCCTATGTATTGGTTGAAACTGATAACATCCACATAGCGGTTCATATTGTCGTTGAGGCGGTTAACATAGTTCGATGCCGAAGTTACCTCCATAGCCATACTTATCAAGCGGGTAGAATCCAACGAGCGGGCGTGCTTGGCAAGAGCCGCCAAAAACTGTTCACGGGCGTATCCGTGAGGGGTTTCGTTAGCGATAGACCAAATGATAATGTTGGCGCGGTTTTGGTCGCGGAGAATCATATCCGACAGTTGGCGTTTGGCATTGAGCAACGTGGCGGGATTTTCCCAGTCGATAGTCCAGTAAACGGGAATCTCGCTCCACACCAAAATACCCTCGCGCTCAGCCTCGCGCACCATAAATTCGTTGTGAGGATAATGCGCAAGACGTACAAAGTTGCAACCAAGTTCCTTAGCCCAAGAAAGCAGCGTCTTGGCATCGTCGGTACAGTTGGCGCGACCTCCGCCGTTGGGTTTCTCCTCGTGGATTGAAATGCCTTTGAGAAAAATCGGCTTACCGTTCAAAAGTATCTTTTTACCCTGCGTTTCAATAGTGCGGAAACCAATTTGATCGTTGAGCACAGTGCTGCCGAGTTTTAGTTGCACATTGTAGAGTTTAGGATTTTCGGGACACCACAGCACAAGATTCTTTACCGAAAACGAACCAGAAATTTTGCCGCTACGGTCGGAGGTAAAGGTCTGTTTTACTTTAAGTTCGGGTATCGAAACCTCCACTTTTGCGCCCGCCGTATTTTGGTTGAGTGTTATGTCAAAAAATATTTGGCTGCGGCTTTTTGGGTCAAGGTCAAAATTATAGTTTTGAATAAAAACATTCTCAGTTTCAACGATATACACATCACGAGTAATGCCGCCGTAGTTCCACCAGTCAAAAATCTGCGTAGGCACTTTTTCCTTTCCGCGCTTGTTGTCCACCTTTATAATAATAGTGTTTTCGCCGTTGTTGACATAGTCAGTAACGTCAAAATTAAAAGGAGTAAAACCACCCTCGTGTCGGCCGAGGAGTTTTCCGTTAAGATAAACAATTGATTCATAGTTGATTGCTCCAAAATATAGAAAAGTATTTTTGTCGGCAGTTTTTTTGTAGTCAAACGATTTTTTGAACCACACAGTGCCTTCGTAAAAGAAAAGGCGGTCGTCTTTTGTGTTCCAATCCGCCGGAATCTGCATAGTGGCAGCCTTGTCAAAATCGTATTCTATAAGGTCTTCGGGTTTTTGAGGTTTGGCGTTTTGAAAAAATCCCCAAGGAGTAGGGTTCATACGGTAGTCGTAATATCCAATTTCTTGAACGTCAACAATATAGTTCCATTCTCCGTTGAGCGAAACTTTTTCGCGGTTGATAATGTTGGCAATTTGAGGGCACTCTTGCGCCACCGCCGATGCCACCATTGCAGCGGCAAAGATTGTAGATAAAAGTCTTTTCATACATTAGCGATTTTAGCGTTTAATAATATGCAAATTTTGCGAATAATTTTCAAATATCAAAAAAAAAGCCTGAGCGGAGAAACCACTCAGGCGATATTTTATAAGAGATTAAATTCTAATTACTTAGAAATAACGCGAGCCATTTCAAGAACTTTGTTAGAATAACCCCATTCGTTGTCGTACCAAGCGCAAACTTTTACGAAAGTTTTGTCGAGTTGGATACCAGCCTTCTCGTCGAAGATAGAAGTGTGGG
>JAFYFR010000083.1 GCA_017543645.1 Bacteroidales bacterium | reverse complement strand
TCTTCGCGCATAGCTTTAAGAGCCTGGCTGCCGGAGTAGTCAAATTCGCCGGCCTGTCCGATTTTCAACGCTCCCGAACCTAAGAGGAGCACTTTCTTTAAATCTTTCATGACGATTATATTAGTTTTAATTCTTTTATTCGGTTACAATACAAAAAAAATGCGTTAGCCAAAAAAACTAACGCATCTTTTTGCCTCTCATTAAGACAAAAAACAATTCCTATATGTTTCTCAAACGATGTTTCTATACAATATGTACTCATTGTCTGTTTCTGCCGCTAACATTTTTTACGCGGCAAAGATACAACCTTTTGCCAAATGCAGTAAGGATTTTACGTAAATTTTTTTGGAAGTTTTTTGTGCGGGCAAAACCTACTTCCTCCTATTCAGCACGCACACCTTTTTATATATATCGGTTTTGCCGTTGGGCGAGATGGTTTTGATGTAAATAACGTAAATGCCGGTTTTGCAGAGGTCGCCAGAGTCTGTAAGACCGTTCCAAAACAGATTGGCGTGAGTGCCTACGTTTTCGCGGTTGGCAAGGGTGCGCACATGAACACCATCTGGGTTGTAGATGCTCACATCAATGGCGGTGTCGTGAGTGTCGAAATTAAGGACAATCTCAACTTCGTCGTTGTAACCGTCACCGTCGGGTGTAAACAGCTCGTTTACTATGGAAACAGAGTTTGAAAGTTCGGCAGTTGGTGTGTCGGCGTTGGAATTAGGCAAACCGGGCGTTGCATAGTCGAAGGCAGACGTGGCGAATTTCCACGCCGAAAAATCGGTAGAATTTCTGTTGAATCCCACACGTTCTAACGAAACACCTTGAACATTGATTTCCAAAGTGTTGGATTCTGTTCTATTGTAAGCCATAGAATCCACAGCCACACCCGAAGGAGCGTACAACACAATGTTGCCCTGCGAATTGGAAAATGCCGGCAACTTGGTGTCCTGAATAAAAAGTCCGCCGCAGGTGTAACGTGCCTGAATGTCGGAACTGTCGGGCGAAACTACTGCATATTGTTTAGGATCAAGCAGATACCCACCTTGTATTACCGACTTTTTTTCTGTTCCAGGATTATCGTAATACGAAATAGAAAACTGATTGAGCGGAATAGCAAACTCGGTGTTGTTGTAAAGTTCCACAAACCTTTTCTGTCCCGTAAGCGGATAAAACAGCACCTCGGTAATCAAAATATCGTACTTCTGTGTGTTGTGATAAGCAAAAGCGGCTGACACAGAATCTATTACATTGTTATAAATATCTTTGATGCCACAAGCCGATGCCGCTACCTGTTGGTCAGGCGCAAAATTATGGTCAAAACCCACAAAGGCGACGTTTTCACTGATATTGATTGTGGCGTGGCGATTCTTGTCGGCATAAAAGCGAGAAGCAGCATCTTCGGTCAAATCGTTGTTGAACACAAAGCACAGTTGGTACTGACTTGCGGCATAAACATTCAGCAGTTTCAACCTGTGATATGTAAATGTGATAACGGTGTCGGCAGAAAGATTGCCGGCGTAATCTGCCAACGGTTTGATTTCTATCGAGTTTTCGCCTTCGAGCAACGCGTCGGCAAATGCCGCATCAACGGTGTTAAGGTTTGAGAGGCACTCCACCGAGGCGTTGCCATTAAGAATAATATCCGCTGGCCCCGCTATTATGTTTTTAGAAAAAACCAGATGCACATTATGGTTGTCTGTTACGGCAACGGAGGCTACACGTGGCGGATTGTTGTCCAAAACGGTTGTCAATGTGCTGTTTACACGTCCGGGAGTACCGCCCGAAATATCAAGCGAGGCAGTCCAGTTGCCCTCCACCATATACAAGTTGCGAGGGTCGCGGCGTTCGATAGAGCATCCGCCCAAAGATTTATCCTTGTCGTTGTACAAATCTGTGGTATAGGTAAGCGAGTCAACAATAGCCCCCGACTGATTTAGCAGTGTAAGTTTTCGGTTCTTGGTAATAAGTTTTGAATCGTCGAATTTTGTGACAGTTTTAGCATACTGCTCCATGCCTTCCGAACGGCAAATCAAAAGAAATCCACCCGCCTCAATTTCGGTTTCGGGAAAGCTATACTGATAGTCGCCAGCGAGAAAACAGCAGTTTTTTAAATTGAAAGTATATTTAGTGGGATTAAAAAGTTCCACATACTTTACAGCCGGAAGGTTTGCCGGAGCGGGCGAAACGTCGCACATAATTTCGTTAATAACAATGTCGCCATACATAGGCAACGCTATATCCGCCTTATAATCAGGCATTACAGTACCATCAAGCTGCTTGATATTTTTGGCGGTAAGTGTCAGCAGAGTAGAGTATAGCACTTCCGGTTTAAAACAGAGCGTTACTTCATTACCCGAATAACTCACCGAAAGGGGCTTGGTATTGTTTAGCAGATAATTATTGGGGTCTGATATAGAAAGTGGGTCGAAACGTCCGTCAACATTGAGAGTTACGACACCTCCGCTGGTTATTTCAGCATTACGCATTTTGGCTTCTATGGTGTTGCCGGTGCGGTTAAACGCCAATTCCTTATACGACACATTAAACGCTCCGTGAGCCTTGGCAGAAGAATGTTTGTATTCGATAGTTGTATAATCGGCCAAATAGATTTGCGGTTCAGGCTCTTGGTATACAATTTTACCGTTAACCGACCACTCGCCCAATGAGGTGCGCTCAACAACTAAATCCACAACATCATTATCGCTATTAAACATAATATCGGTAGCAGCAAGAATATCGTAATCCTTGCCGTGATATTGCATGAGACACAATTGAGAGTAAATTCCTGTCTTGAATCCCGTTCCGACAGCAAAAGCCGAATAACTGACACCGTCGTTGTCTGGCACAGAATCATTTGCCATCAACGTAATTTTAAAATTGTTTACCGACGAATTGACATTGTTACTCACAATGGAAAAACGCCAGCGTATAGTACCCATTTCGGGGTAAAGTCCAGAAACGGCGTGATATATACGGTCGGTTCCGTTTACTGAGGATGTGTTGCAAAAATAAGTGACATCCTCGGGCAATGCGCCGCCGGAAATCTGTTGCCAGCAAACCGCACCGCTCTGAGTCCATGTGTCCAATTTGTCCAAATCATCCGACACAGAGACAAATGTCTGCCCTTCGGCTGTGCCTACTACGGCAGACAATATCAACAATAATATTTTTGAACACCAGTTTTTCAAAACTATTCGGCTTTCTGCTCGTTGTCAGAAGATGCTTTCTTGCGAGAACGCTTGCGGGTCTTCATGCCCTCGTTGCTCTCTTCGGTTTCGGGAGCTTCCTCTGAGGTTTTCTCCTCGGTCTGCTCCTCCTTGTCGTCAACCAAACCTTTTGAAAGAAGCAAATTGTACCACGAGAAAGCGCGGCGCATATCCGAAACGTATACGCGGTCGTCGTCGTAATTGGGCAGAGTCTGAGAAAAAAGGTCTTTTACTTCGGCCTCAGAGCCTTTTTTGGGAGCAAACGGTGTGGGCTTGCCGTCAAGCACTTTGTACAGACTACGATACACGTCGGAGAGCCTTGTGTCGCCATCGGTTGTATATATCGAAATGTCTTCGAGTGCGCTAATTTTTGCGGTTGCGTATGCTATGGTACGCGTTCCGTCTGCCACAGATTCCACAATAATTCCGTTAACGGCCTGAGCCACATGACGGTAAAGACCAGGATATGTGGCAATTGTAAGTATACCTTTAAGATCCATGCTTGTTTTAATTTTTTTGTAATGGTAATTATTTATTGCGGCAAAATTAGCACAATAGTTTGTTTTAAAAAAAGAATTATCCCTAAAAAAGCAAAAAATAACGTCAAAGTTTAAAGATTACGTTTTATTAATTTATATTTGCCGAAAATTTTTAAACGGTATACACAGTATAATTTAATAAAGACAATGAAAAAGATTTTTCGCTACACAGCCAGAACTTTGGCATTTGCACTCGCGCTCATGACAATGGGCTGCGCCAACAACAACAGCAACACAACCAGTTCAGCAACACCCTCTGCCACTTCAGACATCGCTTATGTGAACATGGACAGTCTCGTTGACAAATACGACTTGTACAACGACCTCAGCACTCAGCTCATGGCCAAGCAAAACCAGTTGGAACAGGAACTCCAGTCAAAACAGAAATCTATCGACCGTAAGGCTATGGACTTGGACAACCAGATGAAGAAAAACCTCATCACTCCTACCCGCGCTCAGGAAGTATACAACAACCTCCAGACAGAACAGCAAAGAATGGTTCAGTGGCGCGACGAAAAGATGATGGAGCTCAGCGACGACCAGGCAAAAATCAACCGCATGGTGTTCGACAGCATCCAGTCATATGTCAACGAGTACAACGCCTCTAAAAAATTTCGCTTTATTCTGAGCAACAGCACCGGAGGCGTGCTTCTATACGGCGACCCTGCTGCCAACATCACCAACGACATCCTCTCAGCATTGAACAGCCGTTATAACAAGAGCGGCAAAACCACTACTTTGGATTCTCTCGCCACAAAGTAGATTCTCAACACATATTAAAATTGATGTAAGGCGGGCGCACGTTGTCCGCCTTTTTGATTAATGCCAATGAAGTGTTTCGAAACATATTACAGCCGATTTAATGTGGCGGAGGCGCATATCACAACGCCGCCCGACAAGGATTTGCGCATGATTGTGGTGATTCCGAGCTACAACGAACCAGATATTACCACTTCGCTGCACTCGCTATTGGACTGCTCCCCCACCATATTCCCTGTGGAGATTATAGTAGTAGTAAACGCACCAGAAAACTCGCCAGAATCGGTTGTTAACCAAAACCTTGAAACACTTGCACAGGTAGAATACATTGCAAGCCGTAACACCCGTAACGACATAAAAATCTACTCTGTTTACCGTCCCGACCTGCCCAAGAAACACGCCGGAGTGGGTTTTGCCCGTAAAATTGGTATGGACGAGGCGGTTAGACGTTTCGACTCTATCGGTTACGACGGCATTATCATAAACTTTGATGCCGACAGCACTTGCAACGTACGATACCTTAGCGAAATAGAAAAATATTTTAACAACAATTCCAAAATAGAGGGCGTGTCGATATATTTTGAACATCCGCTGCAAGGGTCGGACTATTTACCCGAAAACTACCGCGCCATTGCCCAATACGAGCTATATCTCAGGTATTTTGTTGAGGCACAGCGATATGTGGGATTTCCCTACGCCTATCAAACCATCGGTTCGGCGTTTGCGGTAAGGGCATCGGTTTACGCAGCAGAAGGCGGAATGAACCGTCGTCAGGCAGGCGAAGATTTCTATTTTCTTGAAAAAATAATCACCCGCAACCACTACGGCGAAATCAACACCGCGCAGGTCTACCCGTCGCCACGAAGCTCCAACCGTGTACCATTCGGCACAGGCGCAGCAGTTAGCAAACTTTGCAAAGACAACGGCGATTATTTTGTATACAATCCGATAGCGTTTGATATGTTAAAACATTTTTTTGCAACCGCCATCAACCTGAGGCACAACCAAAAACCACTAACTGCCCCGGTTTTAGAAGAGTTTCTCAATGCCAACAACTTTTACACCCAAACCGACGGCATGATAGCAAACAGCACCTCGGAACGTACTTTTATGCAGCGTTTTTTTACATGGTTTGATGCCTTCCGCATGATAAAGTTCCTGAACTTCGCGCACGAGAAACATATTAACAAAATGCCGGTAGAACAAGCAGCAGCCCAAATGGCTGTCAATATCGGCATAACCGACATACCTGACACAACACTTGGGCTGCTGAGAATGTATAGGGATATGGAGCGGAGATGTTAGAAAAAAACTATTCCAACACCTTGATTTCCACCCTGCGGTTTTTCTTGCGGTTCTCTTCCGACGTATTAGGAACAAGTGGCTCCTTGTACCAGCGGCTCTCGGTACGAATCTGCGCAGGATTTACGCCTCGTTTTACAAGTTCAGCCTTAACAGCTTCGGCACGTTGTTGCCCCAATCGTTTGTTGGTTTCTAACGAGCCAAGGTCGCATGTATGACCAATAATTAGCACAACGCGGTCGGGATGACTTTTCAGCGCATTCACCATTTTGTCGTACTTGTCCTCCTTCACGGGGTCTCCGCCGGTTGAGTTCATCTTCATCTCAATCGGGGGAATCTCTTCGAGCTCCTCGGCAAGTTCCTCTCGGTCGTAAACCACGGCAATAGAATCTCTCTGTTCTGGTGTAACTTTCACTACTTGCGGTTCCGGCTCTGGCTCAGGGACAGGCTGGGCAATAGTGTCGATGTTAAGGCTCTGGTTCGGGGGGCAGAGTTTTTTCTTTGTTACGACCACCAAAACGGAAACGCACTCCCACAGAACCGCCAAAATTAGACGACGAAACCTTGTCGGCTATATTGCTCTGTGTTATACCGTTGTATTCCAAAAGTTTATCATCAAACACATCATACACTTCGCCCTGTTTTTGGTTAGTAAAACGGTACGCACCATAAACCCCGAATGTAAGTTCCACATTACGCTCGGCACCAACGGCATAACACAACATCAGTTCGGCGCCTGTGCCAAACTGCGATGTCTTTAATCTTGTGTCGCCCGAAAAATCCGACTCGGTAACAATGCCGTGCTTTTTGTCGTCAAGGCCCGAATAATCAAGGTCATAGTCGGGGAAATACTTGCCGGTAGAAACATAGCCACCATTTGTAGAGTACTTCTGCGACAGCACAGCGGTATAAAACAGGTTAATCCCAGCCAAAAGTTTAAACCGCAGACTCAGAGGCATTTGATAATAAAAACTCACGGGAATATCTGCAACACCCTGTCGGTCAATCTCTTTGAGGTTGTTAAACACCACAGTGGAATTGTATGTAAGTCCGTTATCGGGGTCTGATAGTTTTTCGCCCGACTGAGTAAAATTGAGTTTGCCAGTGGTTTTAAGAGTGTTGTACGTTAGACCTACGCCCACGCCAAAGTTCTCAGAAAAAAACCACTGCCAACCAGCCTTAGCACTAAGTCCAAGACCGGGTGTAGTTCCGCCCTTGCTGCCAAGGTTGTAATTCAAATTGTGTACGCCGCCGCCAATGCTTCCTGCGAAATAGTGGCCTTGCTGGGCGCTAACCGTCGAAACTACGGCTGCTATGGTCAATGTCAATATTAATTTTCTCATTTTACAATAATTTTAAAGCCAGATTTTACACCTTTCGACAGCAACACGCCAGTGTAGTTGCCCTCAGGAAGAATTATATAGTTAATTTCGAGGATGTCAGATAATTTTCTAACGATTTTGCCAGAATAGTCGTTAATAAATATCTGGTAATCGGCATCGGGATCGAAATTGAGAATTTCAACGGCGAACTCGATGTTGGCAGATACCGGATTCGGGTAGATTTTTACCGTGGGCATCGACTTGGAGGTTAACACCTTCTGTTCAAAAGGACAAGTCTCCACAGTCTTGCCCGACTCCGAAAGCGTCAACGATACGGTGTAAACGCCGGTCAAGCCCTCTTCGATGTGCAAATACTGGTTGGTTTCGCCTTGAATGTCAACACCGTTGTACTTCCACTGATAAGAGGCGAAAAGATGTTCGTGGTTGTCGATGCAAAGGGTGTTGTCGTAAAGCTGCCTTACCACATTGTGTACATCAGCTACCGAAAATTCAAACTGCGAAGGTGAACTGTTAACACCGTTGCCGTCAACAAATACCACAGTGCCACTGTATGTGCCGGCGGCAAGTCCCAAAGGAATATCCAAAAGAATACCACCATCGGTTTGAATGTTGCCGCTTTGCGAGGGTATCTGCTGATTGTTGAATGTCAAGATATATTTTTCGGGAATACCTGCCGCCATCTTAAAGCCGAGCCGTACTTTGTTGTTGCATAGATATTCGGGCGCATTGTCGCACACAATGGATTCTTCATCCACCGCAATCTCCGTAACTTTTGAAACAATGACGAAAGCCTGTTCTAATCCGTTTTGTGGCAATCGGTAGTTGCTGTTTTCCAAGCCGGTTACCGCCGCCTTGTAACTGCCCACGGCGATGCCGGTGTTGTCTTCAATGGTCAGGTCGCATCTATCATTGTTAACAAGCCCGATGGCGGTGGCTGTAATGGTGTGTTCCTTGCCGTCGTAAGCAAACTCGGTGTTTTCACTCCACTCGATGCCAATCGTCTTAGGCTCTACGGTTAATTTACCTATAACATATTCAATGTTGTATTTATCAGACATCAAGCCTTTGGGCGTAATGGTGTAGGTGTTGCCTACATTGCCGTATTGGGTGTAAGAATAATCGTAATCCAATGTGCCTTTCAAAACTGATTCATCCTCGCCGTCAACAAAGCCAGAGTAAGTAACGCCGTTGCCGGTGGGTTGGTCACCGTAGGTGATGGCGTTGTCTTTGGCGGTGATGGTGAGCTTCTTGCCCGTATAGAGCGTTACTGAGCCGTCATTTTGAAATGGTATGGAAGATGCAGGTTGCTTACCATCCTCGTCTTTGTACCATACCATGCCAGTATTCAATGCGGCGTGGAAGGCTTCTTCTCCTGTATTGCGAGCGTCGAACAATATGCCATCTGTGTTGGCTAATGGCGCGTAACTACCCTCGAACCTCACATTCCCGTTGATTTGCGGATTCACTTTTTTCGACATTGTTACGTATTCAAACACAATGTTATCCACCGACAGTTTTAACTGACTCATTTTGGGTAACACTTTATCATTTACTTCCGTCCAATTACTGCCTAATAGAGAGGCAAGGGTTGTACCCGTTGATGTTGTATAATGGCCTCTCTCACCTACATTTACGTTTTTAAAGCAATTATTGTCTGTAACATTGCCCGAGTACATTTTTACAAGGTCAAGATTAGAGGTATTCTGACCATCTTGCAGCAAATACAAACAATTGGTAATGGCTTTTGTGCCACCAAGATCACCCCAGCCGAAAATAACGCCTTTTGCATTATCGCCTCCCTTTAATAATCCGTCAAACAAACAGTTTTCAATAGTTATGTCGCTGGAACGCCCATGTCCAAGAATGCCGCCTACGTAACTACCTCCTTCAACTGTGACAGAGACGTGGCAGTTTTGAATCTTGTTACCACTACCTTCTGATAATCCGACTAATCCAGCGGCATGATTGTTATTGCTTTTAATGGTTCCGGTTACATTAAGATTCTTGATGGTAGCGCCGTTTATGGAACTGAAAAGTGCTGTTCCTGCGGTATTGTCTTCTATATTAACGGTGATGGTGCATCCGCAGCCGTCGAATGTGCCGCAAAATTTGCCAACTTTGTTATTCGCTATGATGTTAGTAGCTAATTTCAGAGTCTTGCCTTTGTAGTCGTCGTTTCTATTGACATTTGAAACAAAAGTGTTCCATTCTTCCTGATTTTTGATGACTATGTCCACTGCGGAATCCCATTTCACGATGTACGGCGTACCAGCCTCGATTCTTGTAACTGCCTCAAATTTCATTGTAAGTTTGCCGTTGCTCAATGACAACGACGAGAGTTTTTTTATCGTGGCGTTTTCAAACACCGTACCAGAGAAGTCATCTATTCCAAACGGCAGGCAGATGGTGTTCCATTCTCCGTTGCGGTATAGGTTGTAGTTGTTCAGCACTACTTCGTACTGTTTTCCATCGTCAGCCGCTTCAATAGCCTCGCTGTTGTCTTGGTTACCGTTTAATGTCAAGATGTTTTTAGTCCAGGTGGCGGTGTAAGTGCGGTTGTCATGCGAACCGGTAGTGATTGTTACATCTTTGGTGGCGACATCCAAACCTGTTCCCGTCCAGCCTGCGAATGTGTAGCCGTCGCGGGTCGGTTTTTTCAATGTAAAGTCTTCATTTTCAACGTGTGCCTTTGCCCACACTTTCACCAACGAAGCCTGCTGCGTATTTGTACCTTGTATTTATTGTACCGTTCACTTTTAGGTTCTTGATAGTGGCGTATATAATATTCCTGAATGGCGCGGTATAGTTGCCAGTGGCAGTAAAATTAACTGTGATGGTATGTCCATTGCCGTCGAATGTGCCACTATACGGTTTTTGTGATGTTCCTACCATTTGTGTAACACCTTCGATGTCGTTGTCAAGTACCGCATTTAGGCTTGTTTCATTGCCGTTGTTAAATTTGTCCACAAATGTATTCCAGTCGTCAAGGTTGCGTATTACAAACCTGCCATCTTTGTCGTAAAGGTTTTTCGTCCACTTAACGATGTAAGGCTTGCCCGCTTCGATGCTTGTAACCTCCTCAAAAAAAATCGTTAGTTTATTGTTATTCAGTGTCGATGACTTGAATGCTTTTACTGTGGCGTTTTCAAACACTGTGCCTGCAAAATTGTCCAATCCAAACGGCAGGCAGATGGTGTTCCATTCACCATCGCGGTACAGAGTGTAGTCGTCTAACACTACGTCGCACATTTTGCCATCGGCAGCCGCTATAGCCTCGAGGTTGTCTTGTGTGCCGTTTAATGTCAAGGTGTTTTGCGCCCACGCATCGCTTACCATGGTTGCAATCACCACAGCCGCCATCATCGTCGCAAGTACGATCCTTTTAAATATTTTTCTCATTTTATGTTTTAATTGGTTAATATTCAAGGTTATTATTAAAACAAACAAGGTTACGGAATGCCC
>JAFYFR010000082.1 GCA_017543645.1 Bacteroidales bacterium | reverse complement strand
TTTTAGGGTTGATTATCTTTATATCGGCGACTATATCAGAGAGTTAGCCAATAAAAAAGGGTTGAGGAGCATACCTGTGTCGTGTTTTACCGCCACGGCTAAACAAAAGGTGATTTCTGACATTTGCGACTATTTTAAGGCAAAACTCAACATCGACCTTCAAATTTTTGCCACAACTGCTTCGCGCACAAACCTCCATTATCAGGTGCTTTACAAGGAAACCGAAGATGAAAAATATCTTGCTCTCCGTGATTCGATAGAAACCAAAAATTGCCCTACAATTGTTTATGTATCAAGAACTAAGCGGACAATTATGTTGGCTGAGAAACTATCCAAAGACGGTATTTCGTCTCTGCCCTTCAACGGTAAGATGGAGAGCAAGGAAAAACAGAAAAACCAAGACCGTTTTATTCGCGACGAAGTGCAAGTGATGGTGGCAACTTCGGCTTTTGGTATGGGAGTGGATAAGTCAAATGTAAGATTAGTAATACATTACGATATTTCAGATTCGCTCGAAAACTATGTTCAGGAGGCGGGACGTGCCGGTCGCGACCCAAAACTCGAAGCGGAATGTTACGTGCTTTACAACGACAACGACCTCGACAAGCATTTTGTACTTAACAACCAAACCAAGGTATCGTGTGCCGAAATCAATCAAATATGGCGTGCGGTGAAAATGCTTACAAAAAACCGTAGATCGTTTTGCTCGTCGGCTTTGGAAATTGCCCGTGCCGCCGGTTGGGATCACGAGGTGTCGGATATTGAAACTCGTGTAAAAACCGCTTTGCAGGCACTCGAAAACGCCGGTTATATTCAACGTGGCAAAAATTCGCCGAGAATTTACGCCACAAGCATCCTTGTAAAAAACTATGCCGAAGCCGACTCAAAAATTACCTCATCGCGGCTTTTTACCGACGATAAATACCGTCAATATGCCAAACGAATCATAAAATCCTTGATTTCAAGTAAATACGTAGCCATTGCGGGTAACGATGATGCTGAGGCTCGTGTGGATTATTTGGCTGATATTCTTGGAATTTCAAAAGCCGATGTTATTGCCACCGTGCAGACTTTGAAACAAGAAAAAATACTTCAAAACGACCGTGACATTTCGGCTTACATCGACACGCCAAAAGAATCGCCAAGAATATTGAAGGTGTTTTACGATTTAGACTTTTTTATTTTAGACCAATTAACCAACGAAGGTATTGTGTTGAATCTCAAAGAGATAAACGAGCGTGCCGAAAAACTTGGACTTAAATCTTCAATAAAAAACATCAAAACCATCTTGCTGTTTTGGAAAATTAAGTCGTATGTAAAACTTGAACATAATTCAACCGACAGTATTGTGGTGCAGCCGCAAATTCCGCTCGCCCTCTTGCGCGAAAAACAGATACGTATGTTTTCGGTTTCAAAGTTTATAATTGATTTTTTGATAGAGCGTTTCAACACTTCGCCCAAAAACGACGAGAACCTAATTTTGTTTTCTGTGGTTGAGTTACTTGATAGTTACAACAATTCGCTTTACAAAGATTGCGAAATCGACATTCACGACATTGAGGAGGGCATTCTCTTTCTTGCTAAAATTAACTCTATGAAACTTGAAGGCGGTTTCCTTGTACTTTATATGGGTTTGAATATCAATAGGTTAAATTTTGATAGAAACAAGCAATACACCAAAGACGACTACCGTCAAATGGAGGAGTTTTACCGCCACAAGATAGAGCAGATACACATTGTGGGCGAATTTGCCAATATGATGGTAAAAAGTTATAATGCTGCATTACAATTTGTTAACGACTATTTTAATATTGATTACAAAAAGTTTCTTTCAAAATACTTTACAGCCGACCGTCTAAAAGAGATAGAGCGTAATATAACTCCCAAAAAATACCGCGAACTGTTTGATACATTGTCTATTACGCAAAAACAAATAATCGACGACAGCACATCGCCGCATATTGTGGCCGCAGCAGGTCCTGGTAGTGGCAAAACCCGTGTGCTTGTTCATAAACTTGCATCGTTGCTTTTGATGGAAGATGTTAAGCACGAGCAACTTCTGATGCTTACATTTTCGAGGGCGGCAGCAATAGAATTTAAGCAACGTTTGCAAAAACTTATCGGAAATGCAACTAAGTTTTTGGAAATCAAAACATTCCACTCGTATTGCTTTGATATTGTTGGTCAAATCGGCAAAATCGAGGACGCGCAGAATATTGTTTCTAAGGCTACGCAAATGATTATTAATCACGAAGTAGAGCAAAACAAAATCACCAAAAAAGTGCTTGTTATCGACGAGGCTCAGGATATGGATGCCGATGAGTTTAACTTGGTTAAGGCTTTGATCGAAAATAATGATAATCTGCGAGTTATAGCCGTTGGCGACGACGATCAAAATATTTATCAGTTTAGAGGTTCGTCGTCGGAATATTTTCAAAAATTGATTACTGATTATGGTGCAAAACAATACAATTTGGTAGATAATTACCGCTCTGTTAATCAGATTGTTGCATTTGCAAATAGTTTTGCCGCCACCATTACTCAGCGTATGAAAACTTTGCCTGTGGTATCGAAACGCACCGATAACGGCAGTGTAACTCTTGTCAAGCATAATTGCAGTGGAGGTTTTGAAACTGCTTTGGTCAATAGCCTGATTAATAGTAAGTATGGCGGTTCTAAATGTATTCTTACTTCAACCAACCAAGAGGCGCTTGCAATTTTGGGCGTATTGCGTTATCACAAAATACGTTGCAAATTGATTCAGAGCAACGATGGATTTGATATTTCAAACATCGCGGAACTGCGTTTTTTTGTATCCACCATCAAAAACAACCTGCAAACCCCAAAAATTAGCCAAGAGATTTGGGACGATGCAAAACGTTTATTGTCAGAGAAATACGAACAGAGCGCCTGCCTTTATCTTGTCAACACTATTATAAGTATTTTTGAGGAAAATTACAAGGATAAATATCTATCTGATTTTCAAGTTTTTATGGCGGAATCTTCGTTAGAAGATTTCTTCCGCTCTGATAATGCTTCCGTTACGGTTTCCACTATTCACAAAGCCAAAGGACGGGAGTTCGACAATGTTTTTATGTACCTTAACAATCTGAATGTTAGTACTGATGAAGATAAACGCCGCTTGTACGTAGGTTTTACACGTGCCAAAAATCATCTATACATTCATTACAAGGGTGCTTTTCTCGATAGTTTTGACAACATCGCAACCAATTACCAAATCGATAATACTGAATATCAAAAGCCAGAACAACTGATAGTTGCACTCACTCACAAAGATATTCATCTCAACTTTTTCAAGCCTTTGAAATCCGAAATTCTTAAACTTCTAAGCGGTACATCTCTTGATGTTTCTTCTAAGGATTTTCTTCATTACCAAGGCAATGCGGTTTTGAATTATTCTCGTCAGTTTACTGAAAAACTCGCAGAATATCAACACCTTGGCTATAAACCAATTTCTGCCAAAATTCGATTTGTGCTCTATTGGTGTTGCGAATCCGACCAACAAGAATACGCAATTATTCTACCGATGATTACGATGGGGATAGTGTAGTCAATCCCTTACAGCACAATTCCCAGCACGTGCACATCGTCGGTTTGTTCGTAGTCGCCTTTCCATTCTAAGAATGTGCGTTCCAACTCTTTACGCTGTTGTTCCATAGTGAGATGACAGTATGGATTTGTTATCTTGCGTCATATTTTTTTTTGCATTTTGCTTTGAAAAAGGCTTATTTTTTGATAACTTTGGGAAGAAAAACAAGTATAATAAAATATGCGTCCCCTTGTTTTTATCGACCTTGAAGTTAACCCACAGAATGGGAAGGTGATGGATTTTTTTCCGCGAAAGACCTTATCAAAAACTTTTAAAAGACGATAAGATTCTCTCAGAGGAGATGTCAAATCCGCTCAACGTTATTTAGTGATACAGAAACTTTACTCGTCGATTTAACACAATCTTAATACTTTTTATCGCAAAAACTAAACAATCCACTTATACTTTTGCCGTCGATAACAAACGTTGTCCGGTTCGTGACGACGGGCAGGGGTGCTTCGAAAAAACGAGGCTGAGATTATACCCATTGAACCTGAGCAGGTAATGCTGCCAAGGGACGGCTAAACCCCCTTATTTTATTTATTTAACTAACATCATTTTAACAAAAAAATGAAAAGAGTATTACTACTTAGCGCCGTGGCTGCGGCGTGTTGCTACGGGGGTGCGACAGTTGCAATCCCCAATTATTCAAACTTTTACGTAATAAACAATGTGCTGGGTGAAATCACCGTTAAAGGAAAGGTTACAGACACCGACGGCAAACCTCTGATTGGAGCTTCTATCGTGGTGAAAGGCACAAGTCACGGAACAATCTCCGGCACTAACGGAGAGTTCTCAATTCAGGCAGAAGAAGGTAGCACATTGGTAATCAGTTATATCGGCTACATGACCAAAGAAGTTGCCGCTGCACCTTCGGTGAATGTTACACTCGAAGAAGGCACGGCTTTAGAGGAGGTTATCGTGTCGTCGACACGCGCCGGAATCAAGACTCCTGTGGCGTATAGCAATATCAATCAGGAGGATATACAAAAGCAGAATTTCGGCAAGGACATTCCTTTCCTCTTGGCTGCCACTCCTTCAATCACAACTACAAGCGATGCGGGCAACGGTGTGGGATACACCGGCATACGTGTGCGTGGAACAGATCCTTCGCGTATTAACATCACTGCCAACGGTATTCCTGTAAATGATGCCGAAAGTGCTCAGGTTTATTGGGTGAATATGGCTGACTTTGCGTCAAGCACCAAGAGTTTGCAAATTCAGCGCGGTGTAGGCACTTCAACAAATGGTTCAGGTGCTTTTGGCGCAACGCTTAATATGCAGACCGAAAGCGTGGGCACTGATGCTTATGCCCAGGTTGATGCAAGCGCAGGTTCGTACGGCACTCACAAAGAAACAGTACGGTTCAGCAGCGGACTATTAAAGGATCATTGGGGTGTTCAGGGTCGCTTGTCAAACATTCATTCCGACGGATACTTAGACCGCGCACGCACCGACCTTCAATCGTATTTTGTTCAGGCAGGTTATTTTTCCGACAAGACTGTTGTTAAGTTGGTGAATTTCAGTGGTCAGGAGGAAACATACCATGCTTGGAACTACACCTCTAAATATGAGCAGGAACTCTACGGACGCACTTTTAACTCGTGCGGCATCATGGCGTACGACGACGACTACAAGCCAAGCAAGTATTACGACGACCAAATAGACAAATACCAGCAGCAAAACTTCCAGTTGCTTGTTGACCAATACATTACTAACTTCATCACTTTCAATGCCGGACTCCATTACACACACGGCTACGGCTATTATCAAGAATACAAGATGGGTAAGAAACTCGCCGAATATCTCCTTAGCACCGATTGGAAGGCAAAATCTGACCTGATCCGCAAAAAGGCTATGGAAAACGATTTCTATGGTGCGGTAGGTTCGCTCAATTTCGACAATAAAAACGGCTTCACAGCCACTCTCGGAGGAGGTTGGAACAAGTACGACGGCGACCATTTCGGTTTTGTGCTTTGGGCTAACAAGGTTGACCTTGCCGACAAGCACCGCTACTACGACAACAACGGCTTGAAAATCGACGGAAATATTTACGTTAAGGCTAATTATCAGATAACTAAGTTGTTGAGTGCTTACATCGACCTCCAATACCGCCATACAAGCACCAAGATGAACGGTCTGAGCGATGATTTTGACGATAACAATCAACAGATAGTATACGCCGAGACCTACCGTTACAACTTTTTCAATCCCAAGGCTGGTGTCTTCGCCGACCTCACCGACAACGACAAAATCTACGCCTCAGTAGCCGTTGCACACAAAGAGCCGACAAGAAACGACTATGAAGACCACATCGGTGCCGACCTCAAAGCCGAGCTGCTCACCGACTACGAAATCGGTTACAAACGCTTCGGCTCAACATTCTCGGCAGGCATCAACTATTATTATATGTATTACAAAAACCAGTTTGTGCTTACCGGACAACTTAACGAAATAGGAGAGATGATTGCCTCTAACGACAATTCTGGTCGCAGTTACCGCGCTGGTATCGAACTCGAAGCCGCTTTCCGACCGGTGGATTGGTTCCGTTGGGACGCTAATGCCACTTTCAGCCGCAACCGCAACAAGCATTACACCGTAACTTTCACCGACCCTGACACTTGGAAATCTTCTGCACCTTACGATATGGGCAGCACTCCCACATCGTTTTCGCCCGAGGTCATCGCCAACAACATTTTTACATTTACCAAAGGCGGTTTCAACGCATCTATCTTAACACGTTTTATCGGTAAACAGTACTTAAACAACTATGGTATTGATTATTACACCTACGACGGTAAAGATTACGAAATGTTTTTAGACAAATTTGCCACCACCGACATCGACCTTTCGTACACATTCAATTTCCGTGTGCCTAAATCGCTAACTCTTGGATTATCAGTCTACAATGTATTCTCTGCCGAATACGACAACAACGGTTGGACATACTGCGAACTTGCTAAAAACGCCAACGGCAAAGTGTACGCTTGGAGCACCGACGAATACGAAGCCGGTTTTGCCCCCTCTGCACCTATTAATTTCTTGTTTCACGCAAGTATCAGATTCTAAATTTATATAATTTTGCCCATAGTAGAGACGGACAAACTGTCCGTCTCTACTTTATTGATTATCATTATGTTAGATTATTTTTCAGAAAATTGGCTCGAAATCGTAGGAACAATCATAGGCTTTGTGTATCTTTGGCAAGAAGTAAAAGCCTCGATATGGCTTTGGCTCACAGGTATTATTATGCCGGCAATCTACACTGTGGTGTTTTATAATAACGGACTGTATGCCGACTTTGGAATCCAAGTATACTATATTATTGCCGCCATTTACGGTTTTTTGATTTGGAGGTTCGGCAAAAAAGACGATGGAACATCTAATTTGAAAATTGTGCATACATCTGTGCGTCAGGCTGTTGCGCTTGCACTAATTTCGATGGTGATTTTTGTGCCTATATATTTTATTTTGGTAAAGTATACCGACAGCAATGTGCCGTTTTTCGACTCGCTGACAACCGCGCTTAGCATTACCGCGCTGTGGATGTTGGCAAAAAAACACGTGGAGCAATGGTTTGTGTGGATTGCCATAGATGCCGTAAGTTCAGGACTTTACTTTTACAAGGAAATCTATTTCACGGCTGTTCTTTATGCAGTTTACACTGTAGTGGCTGTTTACGGTTACAAAAAATGGAACTTAATGGAAAAAGCTCAATATGATGATAACGTTTGATTTTCAACCAGATACAGTAATTCTCGGCGGAGGCACTTACCCGACGCACCCTATTCCGCTGTCCCTTTTGCAAAACGCTCCCCGTGTGCAGTGTTGCGATGGTGCGTCTCAGGAGTATATTTCTCGAGGCAACACTCCTTGGCGAATCATCGGCGACGGCGACTCTATGTCCGACGGAATACGTATACAGTTCGCCGACCGTATCCGCATTTTCGCAGAGCAGGAGACCAACGACCAGACCAAAAACGTGATGTACGCCCGCGACCACGGTGCCAAGCGCATTGCCATCGTGGGTGCCACAGGTCGTCGCGAAGACCATACCATCGGCAATATAAGTCTTCTTACCGAATACAACAAAATGGGTCTCGAAGTGCGCATCTACACCGACAACGGTATGTTTGTAATATGCAATGGCACAACCACTTTTGGCGTTAAAAAAGGCACTCAGGTATCCATCTTCAATTGGAAAGCCCGCAATTTCTCGTCCGAAGGCTTGCTTTATTCGATTTTTGATTTCGACGCCCTCTGGATGGGTACGCTCAACGAGGCTACACAAGATGTGGTAACAATCAATGCGGAAGGCGTTTACATTGTTTTTTTAAACTTTCCCTAACCGTCTGAAAAAACGCCACGTTACCACGCTGCACAGCACCGCCGAGCAGAAATCCGCCACTGCCTGACATATCTCCACGCCGGTGAGTCCAAAAAAATGCGGCAGTATTAATATAAGGGGTATGAAAAACATTCCTTGCCGCGAAATTGACGTAATACTTGCCAAAAACCTCTCGCCGGTGGTCTGCAAAAGCATATTAGCCAATATCACCAACGCGCTGAAGGGCATCGACAAACACAGAAACCTTAAAGCCGTGCTTCCTATTTCTACCACCATATGGCTCTCTGCCTTGAACATAGATATTATCTCCTCGGCAAATATTCCGCACGATACCGCTCCTGTGATTAGGATGGCGGTGCATACACTTATAGAGAACATGTAGCTTTTGCGCACTCTCGCATAGTTGCCCGCGCCGTAAGCAAATCCGCAGACAGGTTGGAATCCCTGGCCGAACCCTGCCACAATAGAACCTATTAGCCAGTTGACTCGTCCCACCACCGACATGGCCGCCACCGCCGCGTCGCCATAAACACCTCCTGCACGGTTGAGCAGAATGGTAGCCACTGCGCTGCATCCCTGTCTGAACAGCGACGGAAGTCCGGTGGAGAGTATAAGAGTATATGTTTCAATGCGTTTTGAGATATATCGTTTGTCCAAGTGAATCATGCTGTTCTTGCCTAAAAGAGCGAAAAGCATAATGGCGAATCCAATCACCTGGCACAATACTGTTGACAATGCCGCCCCCGAGATGCCCATGTCCAAGTAGAAGATGAAGAATGGGTCTAACGCGAGGTTTAGCACCGCCCCCGACACTATGCCCACCATGGCAAAAAACGACCGTCCCTGCGATCTCAGCAGATTGTTGTACACAAACGAAAGGCACGAAAACGGCGCACCAATAAAAACTATCTGTGAATACTCCATGGCGTAAGGCATTATGGTAGGAGTAGAGCCGAGGCTTTCCATTATGCCACGGTTAAACAATATTCCAAACAATGTAAGTAGCACGCCAGCCAGAGCTGCAAGAAGCGACGACGAACTTGCTATCTCATTGGCTTCGTGGTTCTTGCGGTTACCGAGATACCGCGAAATATTGCTTCCCGCGCCCATGCCGATCCAGAATCCCACAGCCTGAATCATTGCAATTATAGGCAGGCAGACACCCGTGGCGGCGGTGGCACTGTCGCCGAGGCGCGACACAAACCAAGTGTCGGCGGTGTTGTAAATAGCGGCGGTCATCATGCTCAGCACGGTAGGCCACGCCAGACGGGGAATTATCCGTCCCACCGGCGTTAGCATCATATCTTTGTATTGACGTTCTTGTGCTGATTCCATAATAGATGCAAATTTATAAGATAATTTTGGCTACTGATAATGTTTGTTAAAAAAATTTATGTATATTTGCACCATCATAACTAAAACTAATTTTAAAATTATTTAACTATGAAAAAATTATTAGCAATTGTTGCTCTCATGGTATTGGGTGCAGCTACAAGTTTCGCACAACTTGGTTTGCGCGGCGGAATGAATTTCAACAGCCTCGGAGATGCCAAAGCCGCTCTCATCAATGAAAACGGTGATCCTGTAGACGAGGCCACCAAAAGCAAAGTAGGTTTCCATTTCGGCTTAGTCTATAACATCGACCTTATCGGCTCTTTCGCTATCGAACCCGGTCTGTATTTTTCGCAGAAAGGTTTCAAATTAAACGATGACGATGCCAATATGAATTACTTGGAAGTGCCTGTAAATGTTAAATTTAAATTCCTCGACCTCTCAGTTATTGGTCTTGATGCTCATGTAGGTCCTTTTGCAGCCTTAGCTCTTGGAGGAAAAATTAAAGATGACAACGGCGATTGGGATTTGTTCGACAAAGACGAAGGCAATAGCAAGCGTCTTGATTTCGGTTTGCAAATGGGTTTGGGCGTAAAACTCATCAACAAAATTTACGCAGGTGTTAACTACGACATGAGTCTTACTAAAATTGACACAAACCTTGGTATTTCAAGAGAAAATCTTAAAGAAACCAACCACGTTTGGATGATTTCTGTAGGTTTGAATTTTTAGATATTATTATATTTGTTTCCATAGTAACTTCCCCGTGCGCCGAATTTATTTCGGGTGCGGGGATTTTTTATGGAAACAAATGGATTTGTCAAGGATTTAAAGCTTGATGATATTGTTGCGGATAGCGTATTTAATAAGGTCAACGCTGCTTTTGAGGTTGAGCTTCTGCATGATGTGGTTTTTGTGAGTCTCCACGGTGCGGACGCTGATAAACAGCTGGTCGGCAATTTCCTGGTTGCTCTGACCCTCGCCCCAGAGTTTGAGAATCTCAATCTGACGGCTGCTAAGTTTTTGCGAATCATCGTTGTACTCGTCGTTTTCGTCGGCGTCGGCGCCAACCGTTCCGATAAAGCGTTTCAAGAGGATGTGGGTGATAGACTCGCTGTAGTAGTCGTGACCGCCGCGGATGGTGTAAATTGCCTGCAAGAGGTCTGATGCGTCGGAATCTATTGACAGAAAGCCCTTTGCGCCAGATTTTATGGTCTTTGCCACAATATCGTCTTTTTTGGCATCGCTCATCACAAGGATGGCGGTTTTAGGAAACTTCATCTTAAGCGAAATAATCAGGTCTACGTCGTTGTGTGTAATCTCTATAAATGAGAGAATCAATACGTTGACAATGCGGTTGGTCATCTTTTGCATTAATGTGTCCTTGTCGGTGGCGGTAAAAATCGGTTTGATTTCCGAACTTTGCGACAAGTAGTTTTCGATGCATTGCAAAAATAGTTTATGCCTGTGATAAATGGCGACGTTGATCATAGTATTAGAATTTTTTATTTTTCACAAAGAAATAAAAAAAATGCAAAATACAGATGCTTTGTCCTAAAAATTACGTTATAAACTTATGGGTACGTTTTTTGCGTATAGTAAAAATATTAATTTATAAATTGCTTATTATTTATGAAAACGAGTTTTAAGTTACTAATACTCACACTGTTTGCCCTTGGCGCTGGCTGCATCGACAACCAAGAGTTAGAGCCGCCTACGCTCACTGTCAGCCACGACCCCGAGGCGTATATCACGTTTTCGTGGCGCGAACCAGCAACGGTTCACATCAACATCCAGAGCGAGGAAGATATCGAACGCTTTACCATGACCAGCAAACCGTTGTATTGGCAAATGGATTCGGTATTTCCTCCTTACACTCATTTTGTAGATTTCGATTACGATTTTACCCTCAAGCGTGGTTTCGAGGTCAAGGATTCTACAGCGGTAGTGGAATTCAGGGCATATAGCAACGGACTTTTCAGCGAGCAGCTCCGTAAGTTCAAATACGAGTTTAACTATCCTGCCATCGACTCGTTTGATATTGAGTTGAGTGCCAATCCTTTATCCGGGAATTGCCTTTTGGACATTGAGTCGCAGGAAGCTTATGCGTTCACCCAATACCGCAACCATCATTTCGACCTTGTGCTTGTGAACGAACGGCGTGTTATGTGGCGCAATTTTGGATTGTCGTTGGCGAGTCCCGATGCCGAAGATTATATCCGGAATTATTTTATTGACTATATTCCTGAATGGGAATACAAAGCGGAACTTTCGAATGTTACTTTTAGGAAAACCAGAACCGGCATTGTTACCGACAGCTACCTGACCTTTGACGACCTTACTCCTAAAATCCTTGATGACGACGACAATTTGCAGTATACATGCCTCGGTGGCGACGAAGCTTTCGGATATGGTCTCAGCAGTTTGGAAGTCCATCAGCTGTACAAAATTAAAATGTACAACAATAAGAAGGCGATGATTAACGTAATGGAAATCAAAGGCTACGGCAGCCAATATCCCACTGTATGCTTGCGCGTTTATTATCAGAAAGATTAGTTTTTGTAAAAATACCTCCCCATATCTTGGGTAACGTCTCCGTATTGTATTGAGTGATTGGGACATCGGTGAATGCACGAAAGGCATTTTACGCAATGTCCCAACCATTGGGGACGTTTTTCTGTGATTCTGATATTTTTTTCGGGACATAGTCTGGCGCATAGTCCGCAGCCGGTGCAGCTCTCTTCGGCAAAGAATTTCTTGTCGCCCAAGGTAAACTTCATAAAGAGCGGATACAGAATCCTTCCCTTGAGAAACGGCTTTGTGCCAACAACATAGTGGCTGTAATCCGAACCGTTCCTTATGGCATCGGCTATTCGCTCTATCTCTGGTTCGGCATTTTTGAGTTTCTGGTCGGCAAGCACCTTGTCGTCGGTTCCGAATCCTTTCATTACTATGTATGTGTTAGGCATTTGCACCGAAAAGACCTGATTGCATACGATGTTGTTGTGCTTGCGGAGTAGTTTTTGGGCTTGTTCGCGGGCAGTGCCGCAATTGTCGCCGCAGGTAACGGTGAGGTAGACTTTCGGATTCTCCATGTCTTTGAATCTTGCCATTTTGAGAAACCTCGCCATTGGTTTGGCAAGTCCCCAAGAGTGTACGGGGCATACCAACCCTAAATATTCTTCGCCTTTGAGCGAAATTTCCACACCTTTATATATATAGTCGTAATAATCGGCGATGTTTTTCACCTTGTCGCAGAGAATCTCTGCCAAACGGTCTGCCACGTGCGCCGAATTGCCCGTTCCTGAAAAATAAAATATCATTTCTGTACCTTGTAGTTTATTTTAAAGAATTAAATTTCAATTGTCAAAAATATATTTTTAATTTCGCAAAATAAAATAAAATTGCATTATGAAGAAAATTGCCGTGTTTCCGGGTTCGTTTGATCCTTTAACAGTAGGACACGAATCCCTTATAATCAGAGGATTAGATATTTTTGACAAAATAATAGTAGCCGTTGGTATCAACAACGACAAAAAAGGTTTCATGCCGGTGGACAAGCGTCTGGAGCTTATCAAGTCGGTATTTGCCAACCGTCCGCGCATTGAGGTAAAGACTTACAGCAACCTTACCGTAGATTTCTGTATCGAAAACGGTGCTACCCACATACTTAGAGGTCTGCGCACGTCGGCAGATTTTGAATATGAACGAGCCATCGCGCAAGTCAACAGGCTGATGAAGCCGGAGGTGGATTCGGTTTTCCTGCTTTCGCATCCCGAGTACAGCAGTGTGAGTAGCTCGCTTGTGCGCGAGATCGTCAACTATCACGGCGACGCGCGGAAATTTCTCCCGGCGGGTATCGACTTTGAATATTTCTTTGGCTATAATCCTGAAAAATAGTGGTTTATGGATATACATCATTGCAATATGTGTCCGCGGAACTGCGGTGTAGACCGTGCTAAGCAGTTGGGATTCTGCCAGACAGATTTTCGTCCGCATATCTCAGAAATTTGCGTTCATAAGGGCGAGGAGCCTGTTTTGGGCGGCGAGAAGGGTGTTTGCAATGTGTTTTTCAGCATGTGCAACCTTAGATGCGTTTATTGTCAGAATTACGCTATCAGTCAGCAACACAGAGATAAAAAAGAGATAACGGGCATTCAGGAAGCCGTCGACCGCATAGCCTTCATTCTTTGCAACGAAGGCATCAGCACTGTCGGATTTGTTTCGCCATCGCATCAGGTTTTTCAGATGAAAGCCATCATCGACCTTTTGCACAAACGCGGATTTTATCCTACAATTATCTATAACACAAACGCTTACGACAGTGTTGAAACTCTGCGCGAATTGGAATCCTACGTAGATATCTATCTGCCAGACTACAAATATTCCGACGACGCTCTGTCGGTAAAACTCTCGTCGGCACCGTCTTACAGCTCCGTAGCACTCGCCGCCATCAAAGAAATGTACTATCAGAAAGGTTCGCGGCTTGCGCTCAACGACGACGGAATTGCCGAGAGCGGATTGATAATCAGGCATCTTGTGCTTCCCAACCAAGTAGAAAACTCAATCAACGCCCTCAAGACCATCGCATATGAAATATCTCCAAACATACATATCTCTCTTATGTCGCAGTATTATCCTGAGTACAAGGCACTTGAAATGCCTGAGCTCAACCGCTATATCACTACTGAGGAATATGGGAGAGTGTGCGACGCGGCAGAAGATATAGGACTCGTGAAAGGCTGGTGGCAGCAGCTCGACAGCAACAAGGAGTATTGTCCAGATTTTGACAAACAAGGCAATCCTTTTGAAAAATAATTTTTTTAGAAAAAAAGTTTAAAAAAATTATGTTTTTAGGAAAAAATGCAAGATATTTGTAAAACTTAAATCAAGATGTACAATTTAAAACCTAAAAACTATGTTTGGATTCAGATTCAGAGATCTTTCTGTTGTCAAAAAAATTACTACGATTTTTGTAGTTGTTGTAACACTTTTGCTCATAACCTGTCTTCTCATGTACCTTCGCGGCGAGTCGTCGGAGGAAAACATCAAAAACGTTTCTGAGGAAGTTTTGCCTCAGAACAAACTCAGCCAGGAAATTACCACAAATATCCTGCTCGCTATGATTGAGCAGCAGCGTATTTTTGCCGACGACGACGAGGCGACTCTCAGTGTAGGCGGTTCGGAGTATCTTGCCAATGCACAAAAAGGCATCGATGACCTTTACAAGACAGCCACCCGTGAGGAACGCGTCATTATCGACAACCTTAAGAATGCTCTTTCAGAGTATCAGGGCGTTGTTAACGCTACCATTTCAAAATTTGCCGAGAAACAGCAGATTTACAACGAGCTCGAGGAGTATAAACAAGGATTCTACCGTGATCTTGAAGATATCCGCGATGTCATAGCGCGCACCAATCCTCAGAAATCAACCGAACACGCCAAACGCATCCTCGTTGTGTCGGAGACCATACGCCTCATCGAAACAGCCAAAGGCAAAATGGACGACCAGTCGCTTGTGTCGGGTCTTATAGGAACGGTGAAGTCTAATATGGCTCAAATTCATTCGTTTGCAGGTACTTACGGCTCATTGCGCTATGCCAACGACGCTATTAAACTTATGCAGAAGTATATTCAGCGCACTCCCGATTACTATGCCGCGCTTGGTTCCTATAAACAATCCATTGCACAAGTAATTGAAACAGGAAAAAAGGTTACTGAGGGTTCTAAAAAAATAGGTGAATTGGCTATGAGCTCTACCAAGGAGTCGTTTGGACTTGTCAACGAGAATTTCAAAGCCATGTATATCACTTTCGGTGTGGCAATTGGAATCATTATCTTCCTTTGCGTGTTTTTCTGCCTCTTGCTTTCCAACCGTATCGGACTGCGTTCGCGTACCACTTTGGACGGTGTACGCCAACTCACCGGTGGCGACCTTACACACGAAGTTGAGGTTCCTACGAAGGACGAATTTGGTTTGGTGGCAGAAAGCGTCAACGAAATGTCGTCAAAACTTCGTGAAATAGTTATTGAAATCGCCGAAAATGCTGACAGCATCAATATCAATAGTGCCGAAATAGCCAAAGCGTCGCAGGTATTGAGCGAAAATGCTGGCACTCAGGCATCGTCGGCGGAGGAAGTATCGGCATCGATAGAGGAGATGAGCGCGGGTATCAGCCAGAACAGCGACAACGCTCGCGAAACCGAGCGCATAGCCCAGCAAGCGTTGATAAGCATCCGCCAAAGCAGCATCGCAAGCCAGCAGAGCATGGCGGCTATGAAGGATATCGCAAGCAAGATTTCGATTATCGACGAAATAGCGTTCCAGACCAACATTCTCGCGCTTAACGCCGCTGTGGAGGCCGCCCGGGCAGGAGAGCAGGGCAAAGGTTTCGCAGTGGTTGCCGCCGAGGTGCGCCGACTTGCCGAGCGTAGCGCCTCCGCCGCATCCGAAATCGACAAGGTGTCGAAAGAGGGCGTGGCTATCAGCGAAAATGCTGAGCGTCTGTTGCAAAACATCATTCCCGACATCGAAAAAACTGCCGAGCTTGTCCGCGAAATATCAGCCGCAAGCACCGAGCAGACCAGCGGTATCGGTCAGATTGACTCTGCCGTTCAGCAGCTCAACGACATTACACAGAAATATGCGGCTTCTGCCGAAGAACTCGCAGCCACAAGCCAGCAGCTCGCGTCTAAGAGCGAGGAGCTCAAGCAGTCTATCGCATTTTTCAAGACAGGAAAGGAAACTAAGAGGGCAAAGGTGGAACAGCCTGCAAAATCAAAGCTCGTGCAGACTAAGAGTTTTGACAAAACCACTTACAAGCACACCACCAAACCGTTGACCCAAGCCCACAAAGCTGCGGTTCAAGAACCCAAGCGGATAGTCCTTCCTCCTAAAAACGAACCTGAAGTTCACAATAAGGGAACGTTTATCAATCTCAGAGACAATGCCAAAGACTCTGATTACGAAAGGTTTTAATTGTTGAAAAGAGTATTTATTGTGTACCGTCTGAGAGTTTTCTTGGACGGTTTTTTTATAAAAAAAGGTTAGAATTTTTATGTTTTTGAGTAACATTTTGCAAGGTATTTGCTTATAATACTAATGATTATTTAGATTCTTTATTGTTTGAAACATTTTAATCTCTGAAAAAATTATGCTTAGTTTAAAAAACCTTTCTGTAGGAAAAAAGATAGCCACGATATTTTTGTGCATCGTGGTGATGCTTTTGATAACATCAGCTTTGATGTATTTTCGCGGACGTGCGTCCGAAACCAATATTAAAAACGTAGCAGAGGATATGCTTCCGCAAAACCGTCTGTGTCAGGAGATTACCACCAATATTCTTTTGGCTATGAGGGAGCAGCAGAGCCTGTTCCTTTCGTTCAGCAACGAGTCGAATATCAAACTTGGCGGCAAAGAGAATCTTGCCAAAGCTCATGCAAGTATCACCGAGCTTCAAAAAATCGTCTCTGCAGACGAGCGTCCCGTAATCGACCGTTTGGAAAAGAGCCTCAACGACTACGAGTCTTATGCAAGTTTGGCAATGGATAAAAACAATGCCAAAAACTCTATCTACAGCAGAATGATCGCTTTTCGCGGACAGCTTACGCAAGAGCTTGTTAATATCCGCAAGATTATTGCCAACACCGTTCCTCAGCAGCGTAACACCGATATAGGTCAGCGTATGCTCATCGTTCAGGATGCTATCGACCAGTCGGGGGCAATCAGGGGATTGTTCGGCGCGTCACAGGGACAGGGACTCAACGATCAGATAACCAAGATGAAGGCTATTCTCTCACAAATTGCCAGTTTCGCATCTGCATACGGCATCACACGCAATGTTAACAATGCCCAGCAACAACTTCAGAGCTATATCGACCTGTTGCCAGAATTCAATACCGAGGTTTCAGCTTTTAATAACTATGTGGCACAAGCCAATACTGCCGGCAATAGTGTGAGAGACGAGTCGCAAAAACTCGCTGATATGGTGTTAGATAATACCAAGCAGTCGTTCGGAACAGTCAGCGACAACCTTATGGCAATGGTCTACACATACGACATAGCAATAATACTGATTTTAGTGGTGTGCATTATTATGTCAGTCCTCTTGTCTAAACGCATCGGCAACCGTGCTGCAACCACTTTCTTGGGTGTACAGCATCTTACCGACGGAGATTTGACTCACAAGCTCGAAGTGGATTCTTCCGACGAGTTTGGACAGATGGCAGACAAGGTGAATGTTATGACCACAAAAATGAACGGCATAGTTTCGCGTATCACCGAAGGAGCCAACAGCATCAGCGAGCACAGTACGGAGATAGCGCGGACATCGCAGCTTATGAGCGACGGTGCCGGTGCGCAGGCATCTTCGGCTCAGGAGGTTTCTTCTTCGATAGAGGAGATGAGCGCAGGCATCAACCAGAACAGCGAGAACGCCCGTGAGACCGAGCGTATTGCACAGAAGGCTCTTAAGAGCATCCGCGAGAGCAGCGTGGCAAGTCAGCAGAGCATGGCTGCTATGAAAGACATCGCCGCTAAAATTTCGATTATCGACGAAATAGCCTTCCAGACTAATATTCTCGCCCTCAACGCTGCCGTGGAAGCAGCCAGAGCCGGTGAGCAGGGCAAAGGTTTCGCTGTGGTGGCTGCCGAGGTGCGCAAGCTCGCCGAGCGTAGTGCTACAGCTGCATCCGAAATCGACAAGGTTTCTAAAGAGGGCGTTACCATTTCGGAAAACGCCGAAAAGCTTCTTAAGAATATTATTCCCGATATTGAAAAAACTGCCGACCTTGTGCGCGAGATAGCTGCGGCAAGCACCGAGCAGAGCAGCGGCATCAACCAGATTAACCATGCGGTACAGCAGCTCAACGATGTAACACAGAAATATGCCGCTTCGGCCGAGGAGCTTGCCGCCACAAGCCATCAGCTTGCTATCAAGAGCGACGAGCTGAAACAGTCGGTAGGATTTTTCAAGACAGGCAACGAAACTAACAGCCCGACGCGCAAAAACAGAGTGGTTTCCACTACCGCCAACAGCAAAAAGGCTGCTGCAAAACCAGTTTCACATCCTACTTCCATGCCGTCGTCTGCGTCCAAGGTAGAGACAGTACGCAATGTTGAACCGTCTGTGCGCAAGCGCGAGCCAAAGCAGATTCAGCTTTCAAGGCAGGAGACTTTGCCTCCGGCTAACACCAAAGGAACATTTATCAATCTGGCAGACAACACAAAAGATTCTGATTACGAGAGGTTTTAATTGTTATTTAAAAAAAGGGCACCCTGAAATTTCCAGGGTGCCTTTTTTGTTTATGGTATTAATGAAATATGTTTATTTCCCAAGTTTGATGTTCATGTATTCGATGCTGCGGTCGATTGTCCTGCTCTCGTTAGACGAAGGATATTCTTTCTTGATAGTGGTGTAGGCATTGAGAGCCTCCTGCCAGTTGCTCTGTTTTTCAAACGATTTGCCAAGCTTATTGAGGTAAATAGGAGCAACAAACGTATTGCCTTTGGCGGCTTTAACTGCGTCTTTGTAGTATTTCTGAGCTTTTGCGATGTCGCCTTTTTCCATCCAGCAGTCGCCGATAAGGCCTTTTGCAATGGGATTCAACGATTCGTCGTCGGCTGAAAAACCGTTGAGACATTCGATAGCCTTGTCGTATTCCTTTGTGTGGAAATAGCATATGCCGGCATAGTATTTTGCGTTGTTACCGGCTTTTGTGCCAGAATATTCGCTCATGATTTTTACGAAACCGGGATAGTTGCCGTCGCCGTTGAGAGCGAGGTTGAACGAGTCGCGTTCAAAATAGTTCTCTGCCTGGAACATTTGTGCAGCGGCTTTTTCCTCTTTTGGCTTCTTGATATATTTCTGATATGCCATAAAGCCTAAGATGATTATGGCGATAACTGCTATGACGGTGAAAATCCTGTTACGGTTTTCTTCGATGTACTGCTCAGTTTTTCCAAATTTCGACTCAACTATTTCGAGCTGGTCTTGTTGTTCGTTGTTTTCTTCTGTATTAGCCATTTTTTAAGATTTGTTTTATTCAGTTTTTAATGCCGCAAAATTATGGTTTTCGTAATTATTAAAAAAATTTTCTCGCGGTAATTTTGCGCTAAACGAATGTTTTTTTTGATTTTTTGGCAAAAAAAAATCCTCGGGGCGAGGATTTTTTGTATCTGTTTGGTTAGTGCGATCAAATTCTTTTCTCTTTGATGCGTGCTTTTTTGCCGGTAAGCTCTCTTACGTAGTATATTCTTGCACGGCGTACGATACCGCGTTTGTTGAGTTCTACTTTTGTAATGAAGGGAGATTCAACGGGGAAAATTCTTTCTACTCCTACGCTGCCCGACATTTTTCTTACTGTGAATGTTGCGCTGATTCCGCTACCTTTCTTCTGTATTACTATACCTCTGAACTGCTGGATGCGCTCCTTGTTGCCTTCAACATTTTTGTAATGTACGGTGATTGTGTCACCGCTGTTGAAGTCAGGCCATTCCCTGTTCTGATGGTACTGTTCTTCAACTACTTTCAATAATTCCATGGTTTTATCTTTATTAACGTTATAATCTTTTTTTTTCAGCGTGCAAACTTACTGCTTTTTTTTGGTTTTGCAAATAGTTGGGAAGATTTTTTCAAGCTTTTTTATGGCAATTACTTTTAGTATATTGCTTAATTTGTTGATGTATAATGCTTTAAGATGTATTATTTAACCTAATTTTTTTTTAAATAATTATTGAGCCACTCTTCAATTTCCCATGCGGCGTGGAGTTTCGACTCTATGGCGGTGAGCGTGTGCTGCTCTTTGGGCAGTATTACGAGCTTGGCTGTGCCGTTGCAGTGCTTTACGGCGGCGTAGAGTTTTTCGCTTTGTAGGGCAGGAGTGGAGGGGTTGTTGTCGTCCTCGCCGTGAATCAGCAGGAGCGGGGCTTTGATGTGGTCGGCAAACAATATTGGCGACATGTCGAGATATGTCTGCTTGGCTTGCCAGAGTGTGCGTTTTTCGTTTTGGAATCCGAGCGGGGTGTTGGTGCGGTTGTAGCAGCCGCTCTGTGCTATTCCGGCAGCAAACAACTGTGTGTGTGCCAGTAAGTTGGCAGTCATAAACGCTCCGTAAGACTGTCCGCCTACAGCTATTCGGTTTCGGTCGGCTATCTTTCGCTCCACAAGTGCGTTGACCGCGGCTTCGGCGTTCATAACTATCTGATTTATAAAGCTGTCGTTGGGTTCTACGCCATTTTGGGATATTATTGGAAATGATGCGTCGATTACTGCGTAACCTTCGGCGGCTAACCAGATAGGAGCGGAGCTTGTGCCTGCAGCTGAAAATTGGAATGCCGATGTGCTGATCTGTTCTGCTGACGTGTTTGACGTGTACTCCTTGGGATATGCCCAGACTATCGTAGGAATAGTGCTTTGATTGTCGTAATTGTTTGGTAAATAGAGCGTTGCTGAAAGCATCACACTGTCGCTACGCATATATGTTATTAACTGTGATTGGATTTTGGCTTGTTGGTACGGACTTGCAAACTGGCTTATCTGCTGGGGAATTGATTTCCGGTAGATGTTTTCGATGTAGTAGTTTGGATAGTCGTCGGGCGATTCGCTTTTAATAGCGATAATGCCTTGCAGTGGGTTGATAGCCTCGCACTTGCTGTTTTTGGGCGGTTTCGACTTCCATATTGTGCGGCATTTCTTGGTTCGGAGGTCGAGTTTTATAAGTGTGGGACACGCTCCCTCCCGGGTGTACTCCTCAGAGGTTAGATAGATGTAGCGGTTCTGATAGTAAACGCTTGATTTTCTGCCGTATATGTTGGGCGTTTGAAGTATTCGGTGAGGTGATTCTTTTTCGTTGCATTTTAATAAGGTGTCGGCGTTGCCATTGGTGATGTTAACTTGTATAAACGCTGTGTTTTTTGACAGGCTGCTTGTTTCGGCTATAATTATAGAGGTGTCGTTGAGCGCGTAGATGCCTGCAAGACGGTTGCGCAGACGCATTATTGTGTCAGCCTGGTTTCCGATGGTGTAGCTTGTTACCATGTCGTGGTAGGGTGCGCCGCTTCTGAGTGTTCCCTTGTCGATGGCTGTAACCCAGAGCAGTGTGTGGGGCTTTTGTGCGCACCAAGTGATGTTTCTCGCGCCGCTGTTCACCTTTGAATAGGCGTGTTCGTGGAGTGGGTTTTCTGCAATTGTCTCTTCGTGGTTGTTGCCAATTACTTTGATGGTGTTGCCAAACTGCGAGTAGGGGACATTGGTGGAGTATGGTTTCTGCAGGTATGTGGCAAGCACGTATTTACCGTCGGGCGATACCGAAAACGATGTTATGATGCCTTTGGTGCCTACTGATTGGGCTTCCAATGTGCTGACATCGAGCTTGATAATTTCTGTTTCGGCATAAAAATCGAAAAGCTTCTCGTCGTATGGGGTCTGCAGAAGGTCTTGATATTCAGAGTATCCTTCGCTTTCGCCGCTGATGCGTATCTGAGGCGATGGAATGTTGTTTTCGGGAGGAGTCTTGCCTTTGTTGACGGCTCTGAGATAGAACACATATTTGTCGTCGCCGCTCCAGTCGAGTGGCACGCCCGGAAAAATGTCGTTGACTTCGGAGGCGATTTTTTGTGATGTCTGTTTTGTAAGGTCGGCAATCCAGAGGTCGGTGCTATGGTCGGTTTTGTTGGTGAAAAGCAGCTGCGTCTGGTCGGGAGAAAGCTGGTAGCTGCGTATCATAGCGTCGGGCGGAAGCCCTTTGAGCTGAGAGCTTTCGCCTGTCTTGGTGTCGGTTACAGATATGTCGTAACAATATACGCCTCCCGATAGGGTGTTAGATTTTGGCTTGAACCTCATACCAGCCAGTCTTAATTCGTCTTCGTACAAAAAATCGAGAGTCTTGCTGCTTTTCCACTTAAAGGTTATCATCTTGTCTATCTTAGATGTAAACATAGCCACCGGCAGTGGTTCTGATTCGATTAGTTCTGCGACGTTGGCTTGCGGACGCATGTACTGCCCGTTGACACCCAATGGAAGCAGTGCAGCTGCAAGCGGAATTATCAGTTTAAAACCAAGGTTCATTTTTTCAAGTTAATTACAAAGTCTTCGTTTTTTAGTCCAAATATAGTGCCGTTATTTAAGATTGATGTGTTGTTGCAAAGCGCAATTGTTCAGAGTATTATGTTATAGTTGTTTTATAATTAGTTTAAATCTTTTGTAAAAATAATGTTTTTTGCACTATTTTGCAGAAATTTGCACCCGAAACAAAGGTACAAAAAAAAATTAATGGCATACTCTGTTTTTAAATATTGTTTGATTGTTTTTTTAACGGCGTTGCTTAGCGGTTGCCTTGTTAACACGCACAGCGAGTTCGACAACGTTCCGCCCAAGGCGTATATGTCGCTTCAGAAACCCCTTGTGGCAGCCTATCTGCATATCGGCACACGCAAAATAGATCCAAACACTATAGATATAAGAGGTGTGGATATTATCAATTTGGCGTTTACCGTTATCAACAACAACCGCATCGGACTGCTGTACTCAAACCATGCCGACTATTTTGTGGCTGTCAACAAGCTCAAGACCAACTATCCCAACCTCCGCGTGATAATCTCTGTGGGCGGCTATGGCACTGAGAAACAGTTTCAAAAGATGGCCTCCACTCCCGAGAGCCGCGCAATTTTTGTTGATGATGCCGTGAGGTTTGTGAAATACTTCAATTTCGACGGTATCGATGTTGACTGGGAGTATCCGGGAATGGATAAGACTACACGCAACGCCGACCGCAAGAACTTTACTTCGCTGCTTTCGGAACTCCGTACGGCTCTCGACAGCGCATCGCGAATCGACGGCAAAAAATACCTGCTTACAATAGCCTCAGGAGCTTTTGAACCCTATCTCACCTACACCGAGCCGGCTGTTATTGCGCCTTTGGTGGATTATTTTTTTGTAATGACTTATGATTTTGTGGGTCAGTGGAACGACGTTACCGGGCATCACACCAACCTGTATTCCTCCTCGTTTAAAAAGACCGGCTATTCTGTCGACCGCATTGTTAAGGCGTATATCCGCAGCGGTATTCCAAGCCATAAGATTGTGATCGGCGCGGCGGCTTACGGACGGAAATGGAACGATGTGCAGTCGTCGAAAAACGGATTGTTCAAGGTTGCGAAAGGCGAGGGGAGCATATCTTACTCCAAAATCACCGAGTTAGAGAAGAACCGCGACTATCTCAAATGCTGGGACAAGGCCGCCTGCGCACCTTATCTATTCAGCAACAAGTACAAGACTTTTATCTCATACGACAATACAGAGTCGGTGCGGCGCAAGGTTGATTATGTTAATATCCATTCGCTCGGAGGGATAATGTACTGGGAGTACTTCTCCGACAGTAAGTTACGAATACTCCACAGCATCACCGACCAGATGCGTATTTCGCGCAACCAGATTGTCATGCCCAAAATTTTGCAGTTTCAACAACAAAAAAACGTTAAAAAAATTGCAAACTGAACATATTTTGCTACATTTGTATCAACTATAAAAACGTAATGGACATCGAATCGCACAATAAAATAGAACCCAAAGTCCTCGTAGTGGACGACGAGTATGCCAACAGGCTGTTGATAGAGGCGTTGTTGAACAACGTCGGCATATCCACAGTGTGCGTTTCCGACGGTTTTAAGGCGTTGGACGAGATTCAGAAGCAGGAGTTTGCCTGTGTAATCCTCGACATACAGATGCCAGTGATGGACGGTTTTGAGCTTCTTAAACGAATCCACGAACAGCGTAACGCCTCTTATGTCCCTGTGATTTTCGTGTCGGCAGTATACTCCGTTGACAAATACTTGGAATACGCCATCGAGAGCGGCGCGGTAGATTTTTTGAGTAAACCCATTAACGCTAAGATACTTATAGGCAAAGTCAGGGTATTCACCGAGCTTTATGTCCAGAAAAAACAGGTGGAGCAGTACCGCAACCATCTCGAGGAGCTTGTCAAGGAGCAGTATTCCGAACTTGTGGAAGCCAAAGAACGCGCCGAAGATGCCAACAAGCTCAAGACGGCGTTTCTCAACAACCTTTCGCACGAAATCCGCACCCCGCTCAACGCCATTGTATGCTGCAGCGATATTATCTCGATGCCCGACACCGACCGGGAGACCTATTGCGAACTGTCGGAACAAATCCGCAAAAGCACGAGATACCTGCTCAATCTTGTAGATAACATTATAAATATCAGTAAGTTGGAGAGCGGCAACACTTCTATCGAAACACGTCCCACCGATTTGGTGTTCCTATTTAAGTTTATATACGACTACAACAACGCCATCCTTGCCCGCGACGAGTCAAAAAGGCAGAATATTAAGCTCTTGTTCGACAACCAGATTAAAGAACCATCGTTAAAGGTATCAAGCGACGAGAATTTTCTCCGCCAGATAGTCTCGCTGCTTATAGAGAACGCCGTAAAGTTTACCGATAAGGGAACGGTGTCGCTTTCGGTAAATATCGAAAACAATGAACACGACAAGGAGTTTTTACATATTGAGGTAAAAGACACTGGCATAGGCATTTCGCAGGACGATCAGAAGATAATTTTTGAAAAATTCCGCAAAGCCGCCAATATGGGACACAAAATATACGACGGTGCCGGCATCGGACTTGCCATAATCAAAAAACAGATTGGCATGCTCAACGGCACAATACAGCTGGAATCAAAATTAGGCGTAGGCTCAAAGTTTACCGTTACGATTCCGATAACACGATGCTAATAACTGTAAAACAACAACATACTATATGAAAAAAATTATCAAAGTAGGCAATATCGATTGTGGTGCCGACAAGATGTTCCTTATCTGCGGCCCATGCGTTATTGAAGACGACGACACGATGCTCCGCACCGCCGAGCATGTGAAAAAGACGGCTGAGAAACTCGGCCTGCCGGTTATTTTCAAATCGTCGTTTATGAAAGACAACCGTAGCAGTGTGGATTACTATCTCGGGCCCGGTTTGGAAAAAGGTCTGGAAATACTTCAGCGCATCAAAAGCGAGTTTCAGATGCCCATAATCTCCGACATACATTATCCTGAGCATATCAAACCCGCCGCCGAGGTTCTCGACATTATACAGATTCCTGCTTATTTGTGCATGCAGACGGGGCTTGTTACCGATGCCGCAAAGACAGGTGCGGTTATCAACCTCAAGCACGGACAGTTTCTCGCTCCTGAAAACATGATTAAGCCGGTGAAGAAAATCGAGTCGTGCGGCAATTACAAAATTATCCTTACCGAACGCGGATACACATTCGGCTACAACGACCTCGTGGTGGACCCGCGCAGTTTCTACCACCTGAACCAGACCGGCTATCCAGTGGTGTTCGACGTAACTCACTCTATCAGAAAATACGGAATTCCATCTGCCGATCCAAACGGAGGCGCACGTCAGTATCTCGAAGTGCTGGCTCGCAGCGGAGTTTCTGCCGGTGTTGACGGATTGTTTATCGAGGCGCACCCCAAACCGGAAGTTGCCAAATGCGATGCCGCCAGCCAGCTGCAGTTAGACAAGCTCGAGGAGTTCCTTAAACCGCTTATCGAATTACACAATATAGAAGTTAAATACAGAAACAAGTAATAAAAATGGAATTATATTTAGATTCAGCCAATTTGCCGGAAATCGAGAACGCATTCAAACTCGGATTCTTAACCGGCCTAACCACAACCCCCACTTTCATGCACCGCGAGGGTTACAACGATGTAGACAGCGTTATTCTCAAACTCGCCAAGATTGTTCCCATTCTTCAGATTGAGGCTCTCGGTCGTACAGCCGAGGAGATTATCAGCGAGGCTCACCGTCAAAACGACCTCGGACTCGACAAGACCAAGACTGTATACAAAATTCCAATCTCGCTCGAAGGCGCAAAGGCGTGCAACATTCTCCGTGGCGAGGGATTCATGGTAAACATGCACCTTATATATACACTCCAGCAGGCGTACATCGCAATGCAGGCCGGCGCAACATACGTTTGTCCGCTCGTAGGCCGTCTTCAGGATCAGGGACACGATGCCATTTCGCTTGTGGAACAGTGCGTTAACGCTGTCAACCGCTACGGTTACAATTCAAAAGTTATGTTCTCGTCGGTTCGCCATCCCGAACACGTTCGCAACGCCCTCAACGTGGGCTGCCACACTATCACTGTTCCGTGGAAGGTATTGCAGATGATGTCGCAGAACAATTTCACCACAGTAGGCACCGAGCAGTTTTTCGAGGATACCAAACTTATGACCTCGCAGGTTAAAGATGTGTTCCGCACCGAAAACGCAACCATCTCTAAAAACGCCACCATCAATGAGGCTCTCGTTAAGATGACGCTCTCTAAACTTGGCGCAATCACAATCACCGAGGACGACGGCTCTATCTACGGCATTTTCACCGATGGCGACCTCCGCCGTATGGTTGAGAAAGAGGGCGACGCTGTGCTTTCGCGCAAGCTCTCCACTTTGCCGTCGAAACAGCCCATCACCATTGAAAAAGATGCCTACCTTATCGACTCGTCAAAGTTGTTTAAACAATATAAGATTGATACATTGGTGGTTACATCCGATGGCAAACCTTGCGGCATGTTGGATATTCAAGATTTGTTGTAATCTGGCATGGACTTGCAGAGTTTAAAATTATTTGCAGATAGGGGAGGAGAGTTTGTTGCCTCCCCATCTGTTTTTGCAGACAAAGCTCAGAAAATCAGGTGTATAGCTTTCGACTGGGACGGTGTTTTCAATTCGGGAGTTAAGGGCGAAGGTGTATATTCATATTTTTCTGAGGTGGATTCTATGGGGCTGAATATTTTGCGTTTTGGTAGAAAAATCGTAAGCGGAGATATTCTCATCGCCGGAATTATTTCGGGCGAAAAAAATCCGTCCACCGAAAAGTTTGTCAACCGCGAACACTTGAATTTCAAATGTTTGGGCTTTAAAAACAAAACCGAAGGTTTAAACCACGTGCTTAACCATTTCAATCTCTCTCCAGAGGATGTTGCCTTTGTGTTCGATGATATTTTGGATTTGAGTGTGGCTAAGCTCTGTGGATTGAGATTTCAAATTCGCCGTAATTCCACCCCTATGTTCAATGAGTACGTAAAGGATAGAAACTTAGCAGATTACATCACTGCCAACATAGGCGAGCGGTTCGCTGTGCGGGAGGTTTGCGAACTTCTCCTTGCCGCTCTCGGAGTGTACAACGCGGCTGTGGATTCGCGTGTGGCTTTCGATAGCGTTTATGCCTCTTACATTAAGGAGCGGAACTCTATCGCACCACAGACATTCTCTCCTGAAACCACTTATTAGTCGGTATTTCCCTTAGTCCAAAAAGGCGAGCTCCTGATTGAGTTCGCCTATGGCATTGTCTATATTGTTGAGGAAGAAATCGATATAGGGTTTGCAGTCGGTAGTCTCGGAGTTGCCTTTGATAGAGTATTCGAGTTTTTGCATCTGCTCCGAGATGTTGTTGATGCCCATAATCTTGGTGGACGATTTGGCAAGGTGCGCGGTTTTTCTGATTTCGTCCTTGTCGTTAATGGCAAGCGCACATTCAAAAGAGTTTTTTATGGCGTCCACTTGTTCAAAAAACAGCTTTATGAGCTGTTTTTTGGTTTCGGGGTCGCCACTTGAGACTTCGTTCAGATATGACAAGTTAATATATTTATAATCAGCCATATATTTACTGCTGTTTTGAATTGATGCTTATAACAATCTTTTCGTTCTTTTCATCGGTGTCTGCCACAATCTCGTCTCCTTGGTTTACTGCTGCGTCGATAATTACTGCTGCCATCTCGTCTTCGAGGTATTTCTGGATGGCACGCTTAAGCGGACGCGCTCCGTATTTTGAGTCGAAACCTTTTTCAGCGATAAACGCCTTGGCTTTCTCGGTGATTGTCAATGTGTAACCCATGTCGCTCACACGTTTGTAAAGACCTACAAGCTCTATGTCGATTATCTTGTTGATGTTCTCTTTGGTGAGGTTGTGGAACATTATCACATCGTCGATGCGGTTGAGAAACTCTGGCGAGAAAGCTTTTTTCAACGCCTTTTCTATAATGGATTTGTTGTTAGCGTCGTCGCCCTCGGTTGAGCCGAATCCCAAACCGTGTCCGTAGTCCTGGATTTGTCGCGAACCGATGTTGGAGGTCATGATTAGAATAGTGTTTTTGAAATCCACCTTCCTTCCAAGACCATCGGTAAGCCGTCCTTCGTCTAATACTTGCAAAAGTATGTTGAAAATGTCGGGATGTGCTTTCTCTATCTCGTCTAAAAGCACCACCGAGTAGGGTTTGCGGCGAACTTTTTCGGTAAGCTGTCCACCCTCTTCGTAACCGACGTATCCGGGAGGTGCTCCAACGATACGCGAAACGGAGAATTTTTCCATATATTCGCTCATGTCGATGCGGATGAGCGCGTCTTTGCTGTCGAACAAGAACTCTGCTAAAATCTTGGCTAACTGAGTTTTGCCCACGCCGGTAGGACCTAAGAAAACAAATGTTCCTATCGGTTTGTTGGGGTCTTTAAGTCCTGCGCGGTTACGTTGTATAGCCTTCACTATCTTTTCTATAGCCTCGTCCTGACCTATCACCTTCTTTTTCAGCTCCTCGTACATGTTTTTGAGCCGCTGGCCTTCGGCTTGGGCTATGCGGGTAACGGGAACGCCGGTCATCATGGCTACAACCTCCTCAACGTTGGATTCGTCAACCACCTCGCGTTTCTTTTCAAGGTCTTTCTCCCATTTCTCTTTTTCTTCGTCGAGAAGTTTTAGAAGTTCCTGCTCTTTGTCTCTGAAACTTGCTGCAAGTTCAAAGTTCTGGCTCTTAACAGCTTTGATTTTGTCCTCGCGGGTCATGTCAATCTGTTTCTCAAGATCGTCGATTCTTTCGGGAACTTGGATTTTTGAGATATGAACCCTCGAACCAGCCTCGTCGAGCGCGTCGATAGCCTTGTCGGGCAGATGACGGTCGCTGATGTAGCGGTCGGTGAGCTTTACGCAGGCGGCTATAGCCTCGGGTGTGTATCTGACGTTGTGGTGTTCTTCGTATTTGTCTTTGATGTTGTTGAGAATCTCGATAGATTCCTCAACTGAGGTAGGTTCTACGATGATTTTTTGGAAACGGCGTTCGAGCGCACCGTCTTTTTCGATGTACTGGCGGTACTCGTCCAAGGTTGTAGCGCCGATGCACTGAATCTCACCCCGTGCGAGAGCCGGTTTGAGAATGTTGCTTGCGTCGAGCGAACCAGATGCCGAGCCTGCGCCCACGATGTTGTGAATCTCGTCGATAAAGAGTATGATGTTGGGATTTCGCGACAGCTCGCCGAGAATGGATTTCAGCCTTTCCTCAAACTGTCCTCGGTATTTTGTTCCTGCCACTATAGCGGCGAGGTCGAGTGCCACCACACGTTTGCCGTAAAGCACGCGGGACACTTTTTTCTGAATAATTTTCAAAGCAAGTCCTTCAGCGATTGCCGATTTGCCAACACCGGGTTCGCCTATCAGCACCGGATTGTTCTTTTTGCGGCGGCTGAGTATCTGCACAAGCCGCTCAATCTCTTTTGAACGTCCCACAATGGGGTCTAAGCGGTTTTCTTCGGCGGCTTTGGTGAGGTCAACTCCGAAATTGTCGATAACTGGCGTTTCGGAGTTCATATTAGTCTGCGATGTCTTGTTGTCAGAATCATCGTCGTAGTCGTCATCGTCCTCGTCGTCGTCGGTAAAGCCGGCTTCGAATGTTGGGTTTATTTTGAATCTCTCTCTGAGTTTCTCGTAGTCGGTATTGTTAGCTTTAAACATAGTTGTAACCGTGTTTTCCTTGTCTTTTAATATTGTGAGTAATAGGTGTTCGGGACCGGCTTGCTCGGCATGAAGGCTTTTTGCCTCCTCCGGCACCTGGTTGAGTATCCTCTGTGAGGATTTTGCAAGAGGAATGTACTCCGCCTCCATAGGCAGGAGCATTTTGTCGCGTCGGAGCTGCCGTTCGATAGATTTTTTGGCTTCGATGGTGTTGATGCCGCAGCCTTCGATAATATGCATGAGGTCAAAATCACCATCGCGCAACATTCCCAAAAAGAAATGTTCGGGCAGTATCTCTTTGTCGCCCAAACGTATAGCTTCTTCTTTGCTGTATAGCAGTATGTCTTTCAGTCTCTCCGAAAATTTTGAGTCGTCCATTTTTTACATGTTGTTTCAATTTGCAAATTTACACAAATTATTTGTTTTTTCGGGGTGAAATCTGCATTTTTTATTAAAAAATATTAAAATGTCTTGTTTTTTTTATTAAATTGCGCATTATTAAAAATGCTAAAAAGAAGATGAAACATTATGGTTTATTAATTGCTGCGTTGTTTGCTGTTTCGTGCGGCGGTGGCACGGGCAATCAGAATGTACAGAGCAACGAGGATGTCGCCACTGACACTTTCATTGTAAACACCGACTTGGAAAATGCCGAAAAGGTTCTTGAGACTTTGCCGGCCTCGCACGAGATAATCGCTGTGCTGATGGATCATCCCGATGCCAAATACGATGCCTCGTTGCTTAACAGTCAGGCACTTTACACAAAATACAATACTACTATGAGCAAGGCTCTCAACCTTGGTGTCTACGGTGTGGATATGAGCTATGCCAGTCTTTTCAACCAGAACCAGACTGTGCTGCAGTATATGGCGGTGGTGAAAATGATGTCGGAGCAGTTAGGCGTTTTGAAATTTTTCGACGAGCCTACCATGCAGAAAATGGAGCAGAACATGGACAACAAGGAGATGATGATTGATATTATTTCTACGGCTTTTTACAATTCTGACAAGTATCTGCTTGAGAATGGTCAGCGCGAAATTGCCGCTATGATTATTTCGGGCGCGTGGATTGAGGCTATGTATACGGCTTTCGAGCTTACCAAGGGCAACTATAACTTAAACCCAAAGCTTACATCGCGTATTCTAAAACAGTGTGAATCAATGGATTTGATGTTGTCGTTCCTTACAGCTTACCACGACAGCGGCGTAAAGGAAATAGCTGATGAGTTCAGTCAGATTCAAAACCTTGTTAATCAGGCAGAAATCACTGTAGATGGCGGAACGTACAAATGCAAGGAGAGCGGTTTCAAAAGTATTGCCGACAAAATTTCGGAGATAAGGGGCAGGTATGTGGCTCTTTAGTGTTAAAGTTTGTTTTTTATTAGTTAAACAATTATAAATAGTTTTTCTGCAAGCTGCGGTTTTATACTTTTGCAAAAAATAAAATAGTTGAAGTGTGAAAAATTTTTTGTTTGTAAGTATCATATTGATACTGAGTGGTTTTTGGGTAAATTCCGTAAATGCGCAGAACAATGTGTTCGAGGTGCGGGGCCGCCTTGTTGATGACAAAGGTAACGGAGTGCAGTTCGCACACCTTATTAATTTAAAGAAGGCGACTGGATCAATTTCCGATACGGCGGGTTATTTCCGTGTGCTGATGATCGAATCCGATACCATCAAAATCACCTGTCTTGGTTTCGAGGATGCCGGATTCACTATCAACGGCCAGTATTTGATGGCTGGTGCCAACCAGATAACTATCAGCGACATAGTGTTGAATTCGGTAACTTACGAGCTTGGTACTGTAAATGTGTTCCGCGACCGTTGGAACTCGTTTGTTTACGACTATACGCACCGCGAGGAGGTAAACCGAGCCGACAACCGCGCTATTGAAAAATGGTTCAGCAATATCATCAATCCCGAAATAGTCCGGCAGATAAGCAGCGCGGCAAGCACAGGTATTACTTTTACCAATCCCAACCGGCGCAGGATGAAGGCCGACAACCAAATCCGTAAGTTCGAGTATCAGGAGGAGCTGAGCCGCAAGGCCAACGAGAGATACAACCCGCAGGTGGTCTCGAGTACGTTGAATATCTCTATCGAGGAGGCGGAGAAGTTTATACGCCACTGCCGTCTCAGCCGCGAATATATCTTGCAAAAAAACGATTACGACTTGTATATTATCATCAAAGAATTGTATAAAGAATATTTGAAATTGAAATGAAAAAGTTTTTTGAATATATAGGGTACCTCGCGTTCAGGGTATTTATTTTTTTAATAAGGATTACGCCGTTTCCGGTGATGTACTTTTTTTCAGACGTGATGAGCTTTCTGATTTTCAGGGTGGCGCGTTACCGTGTGAAGGTGGTGGATAAGAACCTCAGAATGTGTTTCCCCGAAAAATCCGACAAGGAGCTGAAATCTATCAAGAGCAAGTTTTACCGGCATTTCACCGACCTGCTTTTGGAAAGTTTCAAGGGATATTCGCTCCCAGTGGAAAAACTTGCCCAACGTTATCCGTATGAGAATAAGGAACTTACAGAGAGCCTTTACAAGCAGGGCAAGAGCATGATTGTGGCGTTTTCGCATTATGGCAACTGGGAATGGGCTACGCAGACCGTCCGTTACGAACATAGTCACAGCATGGCTGTTCTTTATAAACCAATACACAACAGATACATAGATAGGTACATCAAAACTTGCCGTCAGCACCGTGGCACTTATCTCTGTCCGATAGAGAAAACCAAGTATATGTTTGCCATGCGCGAACATGACCACATGGGCTTTGTGATGCTCGGCGACCAGAATCCTTCCAATACGCGCAGATGTTTCTGGACCAACTTTATGGGTATCGACACTGGTGTGCTGCACGGTATCGAGGTTTATGCCAAAATGTTCAATCTCCCTATTATCTATTTGGAGTCGCGCAAGGTTTCGAGGGGACATTACCAGCAGTATATATCAATGTTAGTGGAAGATCCTGAGAAATGTGAACCTGGCGAAATTTCATCCAAATATATGAGCAAACTTGAAGAATCGCTTAAACGCGAACCTGCATACTGGCTGTGGACTCACAAACGTTGGAAACGAATCCGAAACGAAAAGGGCGAGGTTGTTTCAAGTGGTTTTTATGACTAATTGAAAATGAAGGTGCTACAAGTAACACGGCAGTTTCTTTCCGACATGGTGGATGTGGCTTATCCCGTTGTTTGCTACGGTTGCGGAAAACCGCTCACCGATAGCGAGCATTGTATATGCCTCCCTTGCCTTGTCAATTTGGGTACTACGGATATGCACAAAGAAGAACCAAACGAGGTAACTGACTTGTTTTTAAACAAGACCCCAGTGGTGCATGGATGTTCGTATTTTAAATATATCAAATGCGGTCTATTACAGTTACTCATACATGATTTGAAATACAGAGGAAGACCCGAAATAGGGGAGTACCTCGGCAGAATAGCAGGTCAGGGACTCAAACAGAGCGGGATGTTCAATGATGTGGATTACATTGTGCCTGTTCCGCTGCACCCCAAAAAGCTTAAAACCCGGGGTTACAACCAAAGCCTGATGATAGCCCAAGGATTGTCGCAGATACTTGGTATTCCAATAGATACAAGTGTGTTAATAAAGACTGTCTATAATACTACGCAGACAAAGAAACACCGTTTTGAGCGTTATTTAAACTCGCTGAATCTTTTTAAAGCAGTTTTTAACCCCGCTGTGTACGGCAAGCATCTTCTTCTGGTCGACGACGTGCTTACAACGGGTTCAACTTTGGAGTCGTGTGTCAACGAACTCAAAACTATTCAAGGAGTTAGGGTAAGCGTTTTTACTCTTGCTCGGGCAATGGACTGAGGTTTTTTAATGAGTCTACTTTTAGCGAGTCGGGAACTCTCGACCACGGTTTGCCCTGAATCAGAAAGTTTCCTTCCCTTATGGTGAAAGTGTCGCCATCTACGTTGCTCATGACGGCAGAAAAATTTCCTGTGGAGTATTCTTCAAAGTAGTTGATGTTTACGTGTCCGAATGTCGAGAAATAATATGCGTCTACACCCGGCTCGCAGCCTATGGCGCGGTAAAATATCAGAGTTTCTATTTTTAACTTGGCAAATGACACGCTGTCTTGTCGAGTGGTGTCGCCAACCATCAGTTCCGAAAACACATCGGTAGTCTTTGGCACTTTGCCGAGATTCAGCTGGTACATACGTGCCGTGGTGTCCTTCAGGGTCATCAACAGCTGGTGTCCGTTTGCATTTGCAGATATGGTGACGGCCTTTTTGCTATCGCCCAAAAACCTCGTTATCTGCATTTTTTCACGTTCCAAGCTGTCCAATTCACAGAATTCGGCATCTATTGTCTTGAGATTTTGACCTTTGATAATAGCTTTCAAGTATGTGGAATAGAGTTCCCAATCTTCGCCGTCCTCTTTGTGGCACGACAGAGCCGCTGAACACAGTACCGCAAATATGGCTAAATATGATGTTAGTTTCTTCATTCTCTATGCTGTTAGTAAAAATTTCGGTTGCAAATTTAGCAAAGATTTTGACGTGAACGAAATAATTTTCTAACTTAGTGGCTGATTATTCACCAAATAATACGATTAACATTATGGCAGACAACTATTTAGAAAACCGTTACGATGAAGTTTTCGGTCAAAAAAAATCGGTTAGGAAAATTGGTCAGACTCTTGATAATCTTCTGTTAAAAAACCGTAGCACAAGGGGTTACGATGTTGAATTTGAAGTTAAACCTGATGTCCTGCGCAAAATCATCGCCGTAAATACCAAGATTGCCTCGGCTCGTAATCAGCAGGTGTTGCGTTTCAAACCTGTTGCCGGTGGCAGCGAGGCTGATTTTGTGTTGAAGAATATCAAGCTCGGCGGTGCGCTTCCCGAATTGCATCTCCCTATCAAAGGCACTGAGCCAAAGGCTTTTATAATTGTTTGTTCCTCTGTGGAAGAAACAAAATATGTGGACATTGATCTCGGTATTTCGCTGCAGTCGATGCTGTTGAAAGCCGTAGAAATCGGTCTCAACGGCATTATCGTCTGCGCCTTCGACAAGAATCAAATCAAGGAGTTTTTTCACCTGAAACACAATCCGTTAGCTATTTTAGCAATTGGCAAGTCAGCCGAAAAATTCTGTCTTGAGGAGATTTCCGAAACGCAGAATCACAACTACTACCGCGATGAAAACAATGTCCACATAGTTCCTAAGGTGAGATTGGATGACTTAATTTACAGTTAGTTTTGCCTTTTTCAAGTCGTTGGAGTTTCCGCCTGCCATAATTTCAAAGTCGCCTTTTTCCAAGACGAATTGCAAATCGTAGTTGTAAAACTTCAGCATCTCGGGTGTGATTTCAAACTCTACCTCGCGACTTTCGCCTTTGGGGATAAAAATGCGTTTGAAACCTTTTAACTCTTTGATAGGACGGCAGATAGATGCGTAAATATCGTGAATGTAGAGCTGTACAATCTCATCGGCATCGTAATTGCCAGTGTTTTTTACTGTTATTTTTGCCTTAACGCTCTCGTTTCCAGTGATTTGCGATTTACTGAGCGTTAAGTCAGAATACTCAAACGTAGTGTAGCTCAATCCGTAGCCGAAAGGGTAGAGGGGACCATTGGAAATATCCATATAGTTGCCATTGAACAAAACAAAATTGGGATGATTGTCCTCCACTGGACGTCCGGAGCTGAGTTTGTTGTAGTAAATTGGCAATTGTCCAACGCTTTTGGGCATCGAAACTGTGAGTTTGCCAGAAGGAGATTTGTCGCCGAATATCACGTCGCAGATTGCGTCGGCAACCTCTGAGCCGTACCATACATTCATTATCGCCGGAATAGTCTCGCTCTCCTCGGTTAGAACCGTGGCTCTGCCAGCAAAGTTGAGTAGCACGATAGGTTTGTGGAGTTTCACAAGCTCTCTTAACAGCTCTTTCTGTGTTTTGGGCAGCTCAATGTCGCTACGCGAGTTGCTTTCTCCGTTCATCCATGATGTTTCGCCTAAGGCACATACTATTACATCTGCTTTTTTGGCAATGGCCACAGCCTCTTTGATGGCGTCGGCATTGTCCATTGTCAGAGTCTGTTGTGCGCCTCTGCCACGTTGCATCATGTTTTTTGTTCTCTCGTTGTCGCTCACGATGCAGCCTTGTGCGGTTAGTACTTTCGCCGCTCCGTCGAGATACTTTTCAAAAGCTTCTTTTAGTGTGGAGTACTTTGTAGAGCTCTGTGTAAACGCCCAGCATCCAGCCATGTCGGAACGTGAATCTGCCAACGGTCCTACAAGAGCGATAGTTCCTTGTTTCTTGAGCGGAAGAAGGTTGTTCTCGTTTTTCAGAAGGACAAAGCTTTCTGCCGTTATCTCTCTTGCAAAGTCCTTATGCTCTTGACAATAGGTAACCGACTCAGGAATCTTGCCATCCAAATATTTGTAGGGATTGTCAAAAAGACCGAGTTTTTGTTTGGTCTCCAAAACCCTTCGGCAGGCTGTGTTGATGTCGCTTTCGGTGATAAGTCCCTCATTAAGAGCATCTTTCAAATTGTTTAGAAATGCTTTTGACACCATATCCATGTCGGTTCCGGCTTTGAGGGCAAGTGCGGCGTTCTCTTTCAAGCTTTCGCCCACGCCGTGAATCTGTATTTCGTTTATCGAGGCGTAGTCGGTAACTACCATGCCCTTGAATCCCCAGCGGTTGCGTAAAATGTCGGTCAGGAGCCATCTGTTGCCGGTGGCAGGTATTCCGTCCACTACGTTGAAACTCGACATCACCGAGCCTGCGCCTTGTTCTACGGCAGCTTTGTAGGGCGGAAAATATTGGTTGAACATACGCATCCGGCTCATATCCACTGTGTTGTAGTCAATGCCGGATTCTGCTCCGCCATAAAGAGCGAAGTGCTTGATACAAGCCAAGATTTTGTCATCTTGCTTTAAATCAGTGCCTTGGTAGCCGCGAACCATAGCTTTGGCAATCTCTCCGCCCAAAAACGGATCTTCGCCGCCGCCTTCAGCCTGACGACCCCAGCGAGCGTCCAAAGCAATGTCAACCATCGGCGAGAATGTCCACCCAATGCCGTTGGCTGCCGACTCTTTGGCTGCGATGGCTGCAGAGTGCTCTATTTTGTCGATGTCCCATGTGCATGATAATCCCAAGGGTATTGGAAAAATCGTTTGGAAACCATGAATCACGTCCATTCCAACCAAAAGCGGAATTTTGTGAGGTGAGTCTTCAACGGCGAGTTTCTGAAGTTTTTTGATATTCTCAACGCCCACCACGTTGAAGATAGAACCGATCTGTCCATCTATAATGGCTTTGCCACACTCGGTGTCTTGGGGTGCACCTGTTGTGATACCGCCTGCCACTTGTTGGTTCAACTGGCCGATTTTCTCGTCCAACGTCATCTCTGACATCAGTTTCGATACATAATCATCTTGTGTTTCAGCATTTTGGCAAGCCACACCGGCACAAGCCAGTGCGGCCGCGAATATTTGTTTTAGTTTCATACTCATATATTTTATTGTTTGTTAGAAATTTTCTGAAGGCTGATTTTATCGCGCTCGGAGAGAAGCTCGTCTAACGTAACCGAGCCTACAACGTTGCGCATGGTAGTCTGGGCGAGCTGTCCTACTGCCCACAGGAATTTTTCTACTTCGAGAATGGCTTTACTCGCATCAAAGATTTTGAAATAGAGAACTGCGTTGATTTGTACCGACACATTGTCGCGTGTGATTGCCTCCTGCGACGGCACATCCACGGCTTTGGTGCGCACGTCCACTTTTTTGACGCTTTCCAGAACAGGAATAATCACGCTCCATCCCGGGGAGAGAATCTTTACGAATTTACCGAAACGGAATTTGATTCCGCGCTCGTATTGGTTTATCTGTTTGATAGTTGAGAAAAATAGGATAATGGCTAACACCACTATCGGAATAATTATCATTTCCATGATGTGTTATATTTAAGGTTAGTAAAAATTAATATTTGAGTCTTCAACGATTAATAGTTGTCCGTTTTGGTCGTTGTGGGAAATAAAGTGTTCAAGTTTTTCTTTAAATAATACTTTGCTTGTCGCTCCTCAGGCATTGATATCTTTTAGTTCTTGTACTATCAATACTTTATCTTTCGCAAAGTTAAGCAATAAATAATAAATAAAAAAAAATCCGGCTGAGAATATCAACCGGATTTTTTGTTTTTTTATGAACCTATTTAGTTACCAGTGCTGTTTAAGCCAGGACATTTGAACGATCCTGAGATAGAAAGTTTTTTTCCGCTTTTGTTCTGGAGTTCAGCTGTATAACTGCCTTGAATATAGCTGAGTTTGCCAACAGTGAGAGGTTCTTTCATTGTGACAGTAGCCTTCGTTGAAGCAAAATAATCATCGCCACCAGCTTCTGCCTTAGAGGAGGCTTTGTAAATTATGAAGCATCCTGTGTTTGCATCTATTGCGCCTTTCAATGTTTCTTCGATGCTGCCGTTTGTTAAATAATCAATCAGCAAACCGGTTGCGCTATTTTGGTTTACGTCAAGACCAAATTTGTAATCACCAGCAGAAGTGCCGTTTACGGTGATATAAATACCTTGCTGTTCTTTGTTCAAACCGAAGATACTTGTTTTTGTATCACTTTGACTCAATAAGTTTGAGAGTGAGAATTTAGATCCAGAAGCAGAAGCGTCATTATTGGTGGTGAGTCTTGCTGCTGCAGTGGCTGAAAAACTAATATCGCCGCTGGCGGTAATCTGTGCCATACTACCGCTGTTATCACCGTCGTCATCTTTCTTGCACGAAGTGAACATTGTTGCTGCTGCCAAAGCAAACAGCATGAATCCTAATGTCAATTTTTTCATTTTTCGTTAAATTAATTGTTAGTGTTTATTTTTAAATTAATTGTATGTTCAAATATACATTTCAACTCTTTTATAACGGTGCTTTTAAAAATATGTTTTAAAGTTTGGCATTTTTTTAAAAATATTTTATTTCTCCGAGAACAAACGCGCCGTTTTCAGCCACATCGTGAATGTGAACTGTTGTGTCGGATGCTTTTTGTTTCTGCCTGTATTTAAACGAATTAGATGAATCAAATACTATTATTTCCGGGTTAAACCTCTGCTTCAACTCTTCCACGGTGCAGTCGGCGTTGTTGCTCAAAATCAGTACGTCGGTCTTAAAGTTATCCTGCAAAGCTTCAAGTAACTGCCGGTTGTTAATCAAACCCACCACTTTGCCTTCAACATTAAAAAATTTTTCCGAATACTTCAGCGAATCCGAATTCAATATCTCCATGCGGTCGAATCCGTAGTAACCCAGTAGGGGAGAAGCTGTTGTTATTGTCTTTTCTTTGTTGTCTAAATTGTTGATTATTAGCTTGTTGTTGATTTGTACCGCACTCGTTTTGCTTATGTTATATACAGCAAACACTTCGTGGCATTTGTATCTGATAATGTTGTAATAATATAAGGTGGTAATCAACGCCAAACTTACAACGGCAGCTTTTATCCACGCAAAACGGTCGTAGTAAGCAAATATTATTAATGATGCAATAATGAAATAAATTAATATCGCGCTCCAATTATCCAAATAAATATTTTTGATACATGAGCCGGGAATATCTTCTATAAACGAAACACTTCCCGTCATGCACTTAACAGCATACTTCAACACGTAGAACACTCCGTTGGCTATGAAGTCCATACCGCTTACCACCAATAATATTATGGCAACTATCATAATAATATAAGCTAATGGTATTACTATTATATTTGTTAATAAAAAATATACAGGAAACTGTCCAAATGTGCAGATGCTCAAAACCGATGTCCCTACTTGCGCCGCTATCGACACAAAAACTATTCCTATAACATATTTCAAAACTTTGTTCGAAGTGGATATTTCAATTTTTTCGAACAGAGGCATCAACGCAACTATCGAAAGAACAGCTAAATACGACAATCCGAATCCTACATTGAATATCAAATACGGATTTATCATCAGCAGAATGAAGCACGACAATGCAAGTGTGTTGTATGTGGTTGTGTTTCTGCCTGTTGCGTCGCCAATCGCCATTAATGAGAACATCAATGCCGCCCTGTTGACGCTTGAACTGAAACCCGTGATTGCGGCAAACATCCAAATCACGCTGCAAATAATCAGGCACTTGATGATTCTTTGTCGGCGGCTTTTGTTCAAAAAACATAGCAACGCACTGGTAATCATCATAATAATGCCGGTGTGAAGTCCCGAAACTGCCAAAACGTGCATCGCGCCGCTCGATTGAAACGCCGACTTGGTATCCTCGTCCAAATCGTTTTTGTAGCCCAATGTCAATGCCTCCAAAACACCGAGTTCCTTTTCCGAAAAGTCAAATTTCCTATAAATATTTATAAGATATGTCCTGATTTTGCAGCTATAATATTTTATCCCTTTTTGGTAACCGTTATGCAGAATAGAATAATCATCGCTTTTGATATACGCCGAATAATACACCCCTTGTTTTGCCATATACTCTTCATAATCAAACTCTAATGGATTTCCGCTGTTTTTAATTTGTTGTAAGTTGCTGTTAAACATTATTAAATCACCCATTTCGGGCAACTGGCATGTTGAATCCTTGGCAAAATACGAGACTATTTCAAATTGTTCCGTCATGGTGTTGTCGAGCAACAGTAGCTGGCATTTCCACGATTTGGGTTTTTCTTCCAAGGGCTGGGAAACTATGGCTATTTTCTTTCCATTATCCTTAAAATCAGATATGTCTGGTAAAGATTTGTGACGAATATTTGCCACACATATTCCTAAAAACATAAAACTCATAAATGCCGACACGCCATACAGATACCTGTACTTATGTTTCCCTTTTTGTAATTTGTTGGCTTTCACTAAAAATGCTGTTGACAATGCCAATCCTGCTGTGGCTGTCCAAAATCCTGGATAAAAAAAATACTGTACTAATATTCCACATATAAATGGTATCAACAATTTGATTATCAAAAATTTGTTGATATCCTTTACAAAATTTCTGCTCTCATATATGTCCCTACGCGGTTTGATGGTTGTAATATTGTTTATGATGTTTTTGATATCATTGCAACTATCAAAAACCTATCCAAATTTTCATTTTTCATTCAAATTATCTAATACACATCTTCTATTTAACAAAATATTTTGATAGTAGTTATAATTCATTATAGTAATAGGGGAGGAGCCAATTTCATCCGCTCCTCTATTTAACATAACATTTAAATTCCCCTTTTAATACCAATGTTTGTCTCCAAGGTGTCATATGCAATGAATGTCTTGCTGACTAATCGGATTGTATTAATACGTGGATTCCTTGAGTGTAATTCTGTAACATTATCCAGAGACGCATTTGTCGTGATTATTTGTTGTGATAAATCTATTTTTTTAATCCTTTAATTTATAGCTTATTAGATGTTCTATTTAACATAATATCAATTATCGGAATTTTTTGCAATTGAAAATGGGTTATATTACATAAATAAACAAGCTTCTAAAAAATCAAAGCCGTGAAACCAACTGTGTTTCACGGCTTTGATATCTATATTTGTTTTCGTTTAGTTGCCTAATGCGTCGAGTTTGTCTTTAAACTCTTTGGCTTTGTCGTATTCGCCGAGCTGTATGTGAAGCATACGGAGGTTGGTGAGTACGTCGCGGTTGGTAGGTCTGATTTCAAGGGCTTTTTCGAAGAATTCGATTGATTTTTTGCAGGCTTCTTTTTGTTCTGCCTGTTTTGCAGCTACTTTCGAGCCGTCTTTGTCCTCAGAGAATGGAATTAAGCTTGCCTCTTTTTTAGCCATGTCAGATTTGTCGTAACTGATCAAACCTAATGCAAAATATGCGTCGAAATACTTAGGATCTTTGCTCAAGATCTGGTTATATGTGTCTTCTGCTTTCTTGATTTGAACCTCAAATTCGTTTCTGAGAGCGTTAGCTTCTTCTAACTTAGCTTTTTCAGCTGCTGTGAGACGGTCGTTCTCTTTTTGATTGTTGCGGTTTCTGAAGGCGAGTTTTTTAAGAGAGTCGGCTTCGTTGCGGGCTTGCAAGTAGTTGTCTTTTGTTTTGTTATAACATTCTACGTAGATGCTGCCTTTAACGCCGAGAACGCTCAGGTTGTTGGGATATTTTGCAATAGCTTTGTCGAGATATGTCTCAGCCATTTCGAATTCCTTTTGCGAAGTGTAGTAGTTGATTACGTCGTACAATAGGCTCTCCTCTTGAGGATATTTTTCGTAAGCATCCTGGAGAATTTTCAAAGCTTCGTCTTTTTGACCTTCTTCCATCTTCATCAGATAGAGGTGGTGGTAGCTCTTACCTATTTCGTATTTCAAGTTGATGCTTGAGTTGAACATATTCCGAGCTTTTGCATAGTTTTTAGCCTGATAAGCTGACAAACCACCGTAATAAGCTATTAAGCCATCAATTTGGGCAGTATCTTTCGGGTCTTTGGGAAAATCTGCCAGAGCCAAAGCTTTTTCAAAGTTGGCGGCAGCATCTTCGTATTTCGACAGCTGGTATTTGTTGATGCCGTTGTTGGTGTAGATCTGCTTGATGGTTTTGATACCTTCAACAGTTGTTTTTTTGGATTTGAAAGCACCTTTGGTGTCCAAATCACAGGCTTTGCGGTAAGCCTCAACTGCCTTGTCGAGCGGAGCGGGATCAGGAGTTACTGTCTCTTCCCAATACTGAACTTGGTTGTTCTGTACGTAGAAGTTGATGGTTGGGTAAACCCAAATCTCGGTGCCGTCCTGAGCGGCTTTTTTCGATGTAGGACTACCAACGAGGATTTCCAAATTGTTGAACATATTCTTCTGCGATTTGGCGGCTTCCATTCCTGCATAAACGCCTTTGATGTTGACGCTTGCAGCCTCGGTGAATACTTTTGCACGGTTTTCCCAAGTGGCTATTTTGGCTGCGCTTTTGGGATTCTGAATGTCGGCATCACTCTTCGCAATTTTTGCTTTTGCGTCGTTGATGTTTTTCTGCAAATCAGCAGCCGACGCTCCTGAGATGTTTTGCGCAAATGTT
>JAFYFR010000081.1 GCA_017543645.1 Bacteroidales bacterium | reverse complement strand
TGTTGATACTTAGTTTAATACTGGTTTGATTTCTAAGTTTTCTGTATTGTATTCCCTTATCCAATGTCTACCCGCAAAATAGAATGCCGTCATTGCCGAGGCTATAAGTATGTGACTGATATCGTTGTGGTTAAACCATTCGGAAAACTGCATTTTGCCTATCAGCACCATTGGTACAAATAGAGTTATAAAAGTAGCCAAAAGAATAAACGGAGCGTCCTTGCGTTTGAAGTTTTTCCAAACCTGAATTTGCAACGGAGCAGAGAAAATCAGTAACGCCACACCGATATGAATTTCGGCAAAAAGGAACGTATATTTATAAAGTGTGGCTATTAGCACCACAAGCGACTCAATGGCTATGGCAATGCGGATAGCCTTGATGCTCTTGTTTGAGAGTATGCTGTGGGCACGGTTTACCGATGCGTAAGCAAAAAACGTTACCGACACAATGTTGCAAATCCAATTTGGCAGGTTGTGATAGTTAGCTGTGAGACGCTCAATCCACGGAAGGTCGCGGTATTGGTCGGGACGCAGCACACCGTCGAAGTGGAAAGCGTATGGAAAAGCGTGCGTCATCAATGCTCCTGAAAGGGTGCAAAGTCCCATAAAGAGAAAAAAATTAAGAAATTGCCGTTCGTATTTTTTGTCGCGCGGCAGACCTTTGTATAGTTTTACATACGAAATTGCGCATACAATAGTAACAATCAGGTCGGTAAGCGCGGTGGGAGGTTCCCAAATGTTAATTCCGGCAATGGTTGTTTGTAAAGGATCCATTATTATCGATTATAGTTTAACACCAATTACGTGAACGTCGTCTACCTGCTCGTTGATACCTTTCCAATCGATGAATGTTTTGGAGATAATCTCCTTTTGCTTGTTGATGGTCAGGGGGATAACCGACAAGAGCAGTTTTTCAAAGTTTGAGGAATTGAATTTTTTATTTTTTTCGCCGCCGAACTGGTCGCAGAAACCGTCGGAGGTCATGTAGATAATGTCGTCAGGATTGACGTGTAGTTTCACGTCGCGGAACGGAATGTTGTCTTTGGTGTGGATTCCGATAGGCATACGGTCGGCTTTGAAACAGATAAGATAAGAGTTGCCGTCTTCGCTTAGGATAATGCGCGAATTGCTCTTTTCTACGGCTGCGATGGTCTCCTCGTCGGGTGTTCCAAAACGGGCGAGATATGTGTAGGAGTATGCTCCTGCGTAGTGCAGAGAACGCTTTTCCTCGTTGTAGACGCATAGCGAAATGTCCATGCCGTCTTGCGCCTCGCCGAAAATGCCGCGCTGGTGCAGCAGTTTGATAATTTTGCTGCGCAGCTGGTCGAGCACTTGGGCGGCGTTGGTGGTTTTTCCTGAGGAAATTATGTTGGATAGTGTAACTGTGCCGAGCATGCTCATCACCGCGCCCGGAATACCGTGTCCTGTGCAGTCGGCAAGTGCTATGTAGGTGTTTCCGTCGCGGTAGTCGAACCAGTGGAAGTCGCCGCTTACGATGTCACGTGGAAAGTTGATTACAAAATACTCTTTTAGCACAGCGTCTAAGAATACCTGCATCGGCTGGATAGCGTCTTGAATTTTGCGGGCGTATTCGAGACTTTCGGTGATTTCGCGGTTTTTGAACTCGAGCTGTTCGTTCTGTTCCGAGATGGCGGCTTTCTGGGCGGCAAGTTCTGAGTTGATTATTACCATCATATCTGCCTGCATTTCCAGTTCGCGTTTCTTTTTTTCGATTTCCTCTTCTACCGACTTTAGTTCCGAAATGTCGGTGGTGATAACTATAATCTGTTTCCTTCCCACTTGGTTGGTGTATGGGGTGAGCGTTACTTGGAAATACTTGTTGCCATCTCGCTTGATTTCAAAAGATACGCCAATATCCTGTTTAAAGCAGAGTTCAAAATGCTTTATAAGTTCCTCGCCAATGATTTTGCGGACAGGTTTGTGAAGGTATTGTTCTACAGAGCCGTTGACGTTAAACTGTTTTACGATGCCTTGGTTGAGCCATTCTATCACATACATGCTGCTTACGATGGCTATGCCGTTGTTGGTGTGGCGGGCAATTAGCGAAGTGCGCTCGAGTTCCATGTTTTTAATCTGGAGTTCGAGCGATTTTTCTTGTATCAGGGTCTTCTGTTCGAGAAGACGCTTGTTTTGCTTGGTGCGGTTGTTGAGCGCGGTGATGATTATTAGCAACAGTATGATAATTATTGAGATACCTATTGTTAGTATAAGTATCTCGTTGCCTTGTTTTGCGATTTGCTCGTTGGAAGATTCTTGTATGAGCCTTGTGGTGGTCTCTTTGTCGAGGTCGGAGTTAAATTCCATTATTGCCCTGATTTTGTCGGGGTCTTGGCTGAATCTTTCCTGTTTTTTTATGGTGATGATATAGTTGGCGTATTGGAAGGCTTTTTGAAAATCGCCTTTTTTTGCGTAGACATTTGCTAAGTTGCTGTAAATTCGTATCATCTGCGACATCTGCTGGTATTTGTCTACAATTACGTAAGCTTTTTCGAGGTAGTTGATGATGGTGTCGTTGTTTCCGTTGATATGAAGCAGAAATTCGCTGTAAGATATAAACGATTCGGCAATTTCGCTTTCGATTCCAAGCGATTTGCGTATCGAGAGGCTTTTGAGGTAGTTTTTCTGAGCAAAATCCTTTCGTCCGATCTGTTCGCCGATGTATCCCGCTCCGCTGTACGCCCTCGCCATCCAGTGCTTGTTCTGTGTGGCTTTCAATAGGTCGATACCTTGTTTTAAATATTGCAGTGCATCGATGTAGTGACGGTTGTGAATATTTACGTAACCATTTAGTATATAGGATTTGCCTAATTTTTCGTGGTTGTTGATTATGCTGAAAAGCTGGTTGGCGGCGGTGATGTATGCCAAGGCCTGTTGGCATTCGTTGGTCTTGAGAAAGAAGTCGGCGGCGTAGATATACACATCGCCCATCAGCTCTAAGTCGCGGCGTTCTTCGGCTAACTTGATTGCGTCGAGAAGGTATTTGGTGCAGTTGTATGTGTCTTTGATTCTTTCGTATGTCTTGCTCAGCTGAAGGAAAATCTCAGCCAGGGCGTTCTGGTTGTTGATTTTCTCGGCAAGGAGTGAGCCCTTAGTGAGCATTTCCAACTCTTTGGATTCGTTGTCGGCAAGTTGGTACGTTTTGGCTCGCAGTATGAATGTCTGTATGTTGGCGTTTCGGTCTTTGTGCGCCTTGCCGAGGCTGTCGATGGTGCGTATGGTGTAGTTGACTGTGGCGGTGTCGTTGATTTTTTGGCAGAACTCGCAAATACGGCTGAGCGAGCCAATGGTTTTGCGGTAGTCGGTTTCGTTGCCGAGAACGTCGATCCATTCTTTTGTCGCCTTGTGAATGTTCTCTTCCGACACTATCGTGTCTACAAGCATAAGATGAATCGAAAGCTGTTTTTCTTCTTGGTTGCGCAAATCGCCATACACATAATAACTTTGAGCCGAGGACTCAACAGTCATTAGTAATGATGCTATAAGTATAAGAATGTTAACGATATTGCGCATTTCCCTATTTGTTATCGGCGTAATTTCTGCCAAAATGTAAAATTATAAAATTTTTCGATAGCCGATTATTTTTTTTGAATAAAAAATAATTTTTTGTCATAACGCTCTGGTTATTAAATAAAGAGAGCCGCATCGCCTAATAAAACTCTGCGGCTCGATTAACAAAATATATAACTCAAATCATTTGACTATTTTTTTTATGCAGAACGCTGCAAATGTGGAATCGTTGTCGAGCTCAACGCCGTTGAAACTCCATCGTGTCTGTGCTTTGTCTTTGTAGACAATGTGCCTTAGGTGTATAATGTCTTGAACGTTTTTGGGCATGTTGGCGGTTGCTTTTTTCAGTCGCCAGCTTATGATGATGTCTTCGTCGTAACTCTTTGACCCGTCGAACTTTCCAAAATTAATGCAGTATCTCGCGCTGTCTTCGCACTGTTCAAGCAGAAGCTCCTCGTACTTGAATTTTTTTGTGCTGTCCTCGGGCGGCGGATAGTTGATTTTGTATTTTTTGCCGTGGTGCAATATCGTTATTTGCGATCCGGCGTAGAATGTCTGCGAGGTGTCGAGCAGGTCGTAGCCGTTGGTGTCGGTAAAATAGATTTTCATCGAAATCGAATCCCATTCCACTGAGCTATCTGGCTTTACCTCGTTTTTTACTACGCATGCGGAGAGTATTGCAGCGGATATTACGGCGAAGATTAGCGTCCTATATGTTGAGTCTGTTTTATGCATGGGGATAAACATTTTCGATTTTAACTTTGGGCTGTGTCAAAAGGCTTACAACCACAATTGTGATTGCCGACAAAGGAAAGGCGAACATAATCGGGTCGATAAACTTCATAAGTCCGTCGGTAATAAGCACGTCTGTGCCGAAAAGAGCCTTGCAGATTCCCACGGCGGTGGCTTCCTTGGCGTGGATAAATACGAGCAGCAGTATGGTGGTGATTACTCCGACCCACATGCTGGCGTATGCTCCGCGTTTGGTAACTTTTTTCCAGTAGAGGGCGCAGAAATAGGATGGGAGGAACGCCGAGGCGCATATTCCCATAAAGAGCGATGTGGATATGGCTATGATTGGCGAGTCGTTGCTTTCGCCTAATACAAAGCATATTATAAAGCTGATGAGAATCGACACCAGAACCGCGAGACGGATAATTGATGTCATTTTCTTCTGGTTGCCACGGTATTTGCGGCTGAGTGTGCCGATAATGTCGTTGCCGGCTGCCGCAGCCATTGTGTGGAACTGTGCGCTAAGTGTTGACATGCTTGCCGAGAGTATGCAGAGCATGAATATTGTTACAAACCATGCGGGCATCACCTTGCCGATGAAGAATGGAATGATTTTGTCGCTGGCGTCTACCATCTGGCTTGCTATTTTGCCTTCGGTGTTGTAGAAATAGAGGTTGCTTACTGCGCCTACGTGGTAGATAATGCCTACTGTGATAAGCAGGAACACGCAGCCTATCGCTACTCCACGGTTGAGTTTCTGGGTGCTGTCTACTGTCATGAACCTTACCACTAACTGAGGTTGCGCCAAGCATCCTATGCCTACGCCCATAATCATTGAAGTAACGAGTGTGCACCACTGCTGGCTTCCAAAGGCTGGCATCGCTGTCCAGCCTTGGTGCCCTATGGCGGCGAGTTTTTCAGGAACTTGTCCGGCAATTTCGGTGAGGGCGGCGTTTGCCTCGAAAAATCCCATGCCGAGTTTTTTGTAAACGCCCACAACGAGTATCGCCATGCAGAAAAACATGATTACAGCCTGAAGAGCGTCGGTATACATAACGCCTTTCATACCGCCAGCCATCACGTAGGATGCCACAATTATTGTGAATATGAGCAGCGAAAGGTCGAATCCTATGCCGAACACCTCCTGCATGCAGAATACTCCGCCGCGCAATACAGCTGCCGCGTACAACGGCATGCATATGAATATTACCGCTGCCACAAATATCCTAATCCGGCGCGAGCGGTAGAACGAACCGAGAAACTGCGCGAATGAGTTGGATTTGAGCCTTGCGCCTATCTTGCGGGTAGGTCGTCCGAAAAGTATGAAGGCTATCACCACGCCTACAAACATGTTGAGAAACATGAGCCACTGTATGCCCATGCCGAATGTGGCTGCCACTCCGCCGAAGCCTACGATGGCCGACGCGGAAATAAATGTTGCACCGTAGGAGAGCGACATCACTACTGAGTTCATCTTGCCGCCGCCTATAAGGTAGTCTTTGGTGCCGTTGGTTTTCTTGTAGCCGAGATAGCCGAGGTACGCTACTGACAAAAAGTAGATTACTACTATCAGGTACATCCAGAAGTTTTCCATTATTGCTATTGTTTAGAGTTGATGTTGGTCTTTTTGTTTTCGCTGGTATTTTCTTCTTTGTCTTTTTTGTTCCATGTAAGCACGCCGAACACTACCGAACCTATAACGCATAGTATCGACAGAAGATACACTAACCAAATTGCCGGGTCTGATATTCCAAACATTTTATTATAAGTTTTATATGGTTTGTTTTTTTATGTTCCATTAAAAATTGTCTGCAAATATACCGTCTTGTATGGTTTTTCCAAAAATTTTTGGATAAAAATACACCTTTTATATTTAATATTATACTGAATAATATTGCATTTTACTTTTTGTGCATTTGTATATCTCTGACAATTAATCTATTATATTTTTAACAATTATTTACACTATATTTTTTCTTTTTCTTTGGGGGAAATTTTAATTTTGAATGTCAAAATAGTAAACAGACAAAAGAAAGAAACCAACCCATAATAAATGGAGGACCATAAAATGAAACCATTAGACGCAAAACTATTAGGAGCTGTCGCAACAGCGATGATTTTAACAGTATTCAGCTCCTGCTCGGTTCTAAACGGAACGAGCACCAACGGAGGCGATGACGTTTACGGATACACTACCAAGAAACAGGCCGTTACCACGCCTTCAGACGCTCAGGCTCAGAGCAACACCAACGAACAGGCTTACGCCGACGGCAACCTCACTGCCGAAGACAATGTATATGTTTATGACGATGACGAATATTACACCGAAAGTAGCGATGTAATTGTTATCGACGACAGCTATGCCGGACGTATCTACCGTTTTCACCGTCCCTACCGTGGCGGAGGATATTACGACGTATCTTTCTATGATCCGTGGTATTACGACTGGTACTGGAGTTTCGGATTTTCGTATTACAGTCCGTACTGGAGCTTAAGATGGGGAAGTCCTTACCACTATTCTTGGTGGGGCGAGCCTTACTACGGATACTCTTGGTGGGGTTATCATCACCACTATTACAGCCCTTACTACTACGACAGCCGTTACTACGGACATTCGCACCATTCTGCCATCGACCGTCACTACGCCAGCGACTATTACCGGTCTACAGGTCGTAACGCTTCCTATAACAATACTGTTTACGGACACCACGCATCTGCACACAGCGGAACTTCACGAAGCCGCAACTACTCCAACACAAGTCATTCGGGCTCAAGCTCTAATGTAAGCGGCAACACCACTTCGCGCAACTACAGCGGACAGACCAACCGTAGTTCGAGCTATTATTCTAACCATAGCGGCAGTTCATCGTCGCATAGTGGCAGCTCGGTTTCGCGCAGCGGTAGCTCATCGTCGCATAGCGGTTCTACCTATTCTTCGGGAAACCGTAGCCATACGGGAAGTACCACGTCACGTCCTTCAACCAATAACAGTCATTCCGGCAGTTCTTATTCTGGTTCTCATTCCGGCAGTACATATTCTGGAGCGCGTAGTAGCAGTTCGAGCGGGCGTTCAAGCAGCAGTTATTCGGGTTCAAGCCACAGCGGATCAAGCCATTCAGGTTCAAGCCACAGCGGATCAAGCCATTCAGGTTCGAGTCACAGCGGATCCAGCCATTCAGGTTCGAGTCACAGCGGATCCAGCCATTCAGGTTCGAGTCACAGCGGAAGCTCGCATCGTTAGACCTTACACTTACTAATTAATTTAAAACCCTAATTAAAACTTGATTACCATGAAAAAGTTAGTTCTTACCATATCGGCAATAATCGCAGCTTCGGCGGTTATGGCGCAAAGCGCAGAAGATGCTCTACGTTTTTCGCAGACATATCAACAGGGAACAGCACGTTCCGCAGCCATGGGCGGTGCATTCGGAGCATTAGGAGGCGACTTGTCAGTACTCGCCACCAATCCCGCCGGCATGAGTATCTACAAGAATGGCGAGTTTAGTTTCACTCCCGTTTTTGGTAATACCCACTCAAACGCCACTCTCAACGGTTTTGAGTCTGATGACGATAAGTTTTCGTTCAAGCTGTCCGACATTGGATTTGTAAGCTCGGTTCACAACGGCAACGAAAGCGGTTTTTCAGGTTTCGCATTCGGCATGGCGTTCAACCGCCTCAACGATTTCAGCGCGAACAACCTCGTGTATGGCCGCAACGACAACAATTCGTTTCTCGACTACTGGGCTAAACGTGGCACAGGCGACAATCCCAACCAGCTTAACGAGTATGCCGAATCTCTCGCATATTTCTGCCAGCTGCTCGACAGCACCGGAAAAGGAACATACCGCAGCATTCACCAGCGTCCTCACGGAGGATACGGTCAGTATCAGAAAAATATCCAGACTGTGAAAGGCGGTATCAACTCTTGGGACTTCGCATTCTCGGGCGTATATGCAGAGAAACTCTATTTCGGTGCAAGTCTCGGCATTCAGACAGTCAAATACAAATCTGTAGCAACTTACAGCGAAGACGACCCCAACGACGTGGTGGATTACGACTACTGGGATTTCAAAGAGGAACAAGAAGTACGCGGAACAGGTATCAACCTCAAGGCGGGTGTTATCTACAAGCCAGTTAACTTTTTCCGTGTAGGTGCTGCCATCCACACTCCCACGTACTACTCGCTCACCGAAAAGTATTACTCTTATCTCACCTCGCAGCTCGATACCGACATCGATCCTGAGCCTTGGGACTGCGTTTCCCCAAAATCCGATTATGAGTACAGACTTTTCACTCCGTTCAAGGCCATTTTCAGCGGCGCGTTTATCGTTCCAAACTACGGTCTTATAAGTGTTGACTTTGAGTGTGTTGATTATTCGAAATGCCGTTTTGAAACCAACGAGGAGGACAATTATTCGTTCTTTGAAGAAAATGAGACCTGCAAGAAGGGATACAAAGGCACCAAAAATCTCCGCATCGGCTTGGAGGGGCTTGCAGGGCCAGTTTCGATACGCGCAGGATACGCAATGTACGGCAATCCCTACAAATGGGTCAAAGACGACATTCAGCGTCAGATAGTTAGCGCGGGTGTTGGTTTCAACAGCGAGTCGTTTTCGTTAGACCTCGCCGGCACATACCATATCTTCAACACCCAATACTACTTGTATGGCGCACCCGACACCCCAAGCTACAGTGATGTTACCCAGGCTTACGATGTCAATAACAAACACCTTTATATAATGGCTACGGCAAGATTTAAGTTCTAACATGTTAGTTATTTATTATTTTATTGGAGGCGTGCAAATGCACGTCTCTTTTTTTTTGTTAAAAAATATTGTGATTAATAATTTTTTTTTATAATTTTAGGCTGTTTTTGGCAAGCCTTTTGGCTTAAATGTAAAACTAACACGTAGTATTGTCAATACGCAGAAGAGATGAAACTTAAAATACAGTCGAAACTTGTGCTGTACATCCTTTTTACAGCATTATTGGTAATGTTGGCCACAGTGTTTTATATGAACCGTAGCACAGCCAACGAGGTGAAATATTCGCGTTCGCGTACCTTGCGCGAGTCGGTGGGCAATTCGGCGTTGAAAATCCAATCGTCGATTATGTCGGACATCAGCGCATTGCGTTCGCTCGCAGCTTCCGTGTCGGGAACCAACACCGTTGACGAGCAGCAGCGTGTGATTATTTACCGCAAGGCTATGAATGTGTTTTTGGAAAACAATCCTGGGTTCAACAATGTTAAGATTTCGTGGGAGCTTAATTACATAAATCCAGGATGGCAGAAATCTTACGGACGACGTATTTACACTTTTGAACGCGGCGACGGCAGTATCCGCCATACAGTTTCGGAAGACAATCTCGAAGGCGACGATTTTTCAAGCGTATATTACAAGGTGAAGGTCAACATGAAGGAGGTTTTTACCCAGATAGCCAACGACAATTCTGGAAATGCCTATATCACACCGATTTACAAATCTACTCTCTATATCCCGATTGTTGACGACGAGGACAATTTCTGCGCATTTGTTTCGGCTGATATTGATGTGGAGAATTTCAACCTACTTGTTAAACGTTGCTCGCTTTACGAAAGCACTGTTTCGGTGCTCCTTACCGATATGGGGCAGGTGGCCGGCACATCGCTCAACCTTTACGAAAATCAGACCGAGGTAGTAAAGAATATCTATAATTATTCGTATGAGATTAAGACTCAGATAGATTCAACTGGTTTTTGCTCGTATCCGTTGACCGATTCGTTAGGACGTAGTCTTACAATTTGCGCCGTAGGTGTCGATAACGATGTTTTCGACCATCATTGGACTTATGTTTCGGCTATGCCTACCGAACGACTTAACTCTCCGCAAAACACTCAGACCGTTACCGTATTTTTTATCATCATAGCTGGACTTATCGCTGTGGGAATAGTGGTTTACGTGCTTACATCCGGCGTGGTTCAGTTCCTTACCAAGACAAGCTCGATACTTGGCAAGCTTTCGGTAGGCAACTTCAACGCCATTCCTGATATTGAGGCGGGGCGCATGAGCGAACTGAACAATATCGCAACGTCGCTCAACTCCTTGAAAACAGGTCTCGGACGCGCGGTAACATTCGCAGAGGAAATCGGTAAAGGAAACCTAAAGGCTTCTTTCGTACCCATGAGCGAAACCGACGAGCTTGGTCTTTCGCTGCTCGGTATGCGCGACAGTTTGAACGCCGCATCCGAAGAGGATGCCAAACGCAAGGACATGGATTCAAAACAGAACTGGATTACAGTGGGTTCTGCCAAATTCGGTGACATCCTCCGTCAGTACAACAACGATATGGAGGATTTCTCTTTCAACATTATTTCAAACCTTGTTAAATACGTAGGCGCAAATCAGGGCGGACTTTTCGTTATCAACGACGACGACAAGGACGATGTATTTTTTGAACTTACGGCCGGTTACGCCTACAATATCCGCAAAATGTTGAAAAAGAAGGTAAAACCCGGCGTGGGACTTGTTGGACGCTGCATCCTCGAGGCTGAAAGCATCTATATCAACAATCTTCCCGAGGAATATATCAACATTACGTCGGGTCTCGGCGAAAAAAGTCCTAACTGCCTGTTGATTGTCCCTTTCAAATTCAACAACGACATCTACGCCGTGGCAGAGATTGCCTCGTTTACGGAGATAGACCAGTACAAGCAGCAGTTTGTAGAAGAGGTGGGACACAGTATCGCATCTACTATCGCTACTGTAAAAATCAACGTCCGCACCAACAAGCTTCTCAAGGAACTAAAAGTGCAGTCAAACGAGCTTGCCTCGCAGGAGGAGGAGATGCGTCAGAACATGGAGGCTATGAAGGCGTCGCAGGAAGCCATGAGTCAGAAAAACGAGGAGTTTGAACAGACTATTGACGCTTTGGGACAGTTGGTGTGCGTTGTTACCTACACCCCCGATGGCAAGGTGATAGATGTTAACTCCAAGGCTGTGAAATGGCTGCAGCAACCTAAAAACTATTTTGTGGACAACGGCGAAGATCTTTATGTTACGGTTAGCGAAACTGAGCGGACAGAAACTGACGATTTTTGGCTGCAGTTGAGGCTCGGACGTATGAAGACCGTGAAAAAAGAGGTTAAAATCAACAACTTGCATTACACTATAACCGAGTTATACAACCCCGTGCAGAATTATTACGGCAAAATATACAAGGTTGTCTGCGCAATTTTGGAAATCAATGTTCTGTCGCCTGAGGTTCCCGGAATTATTTAGGAAAATCTTATTTGATAACCACGGGAGGCTCGCCGTCGGGATATACGTTGTAAAATTCTTCCATCTTGTGGTTGAACTCCATCTTGGGAAGCTGGCTCCACTCTTTCACCGACGAAGTAATGTCGAAAAACTCGAATTTCACGGTGCGTTTTTTCTTGAACAAAATAAGACCGGTGAATATCAGGAAGAAACTCTTTAATAGCAGCTTGACGATGTTCGGCGTTGCGGATTTTTTGTAGCGGCTCCATTCGCTTCCCCATAGTCCGTGTATGCGCAATCCTATAACTTTGGTATTTTCGGGCAGTTTGGCGCAGATGTCGTGGGCAAGGCGTCGCGCTCCGATGGTTTCTTTGCCGTCGGTGGTAACGTGTCCCGAAGGATAAAAGAGAATGTTGCCGCCCTTGTTTAGCTGTTCAGTTACGATGGAGTCGAGTTGCAATGCCTGTGTAACGCCTTTGCGGTTTTTGCGAAGGTCGGGTACCGACACAGCATCAAAATGTTTGAGCACACCTTTTATTAATGGTATTCTGAAAAATCTTTCGTCGCATAAGGGCTGGATGTTGTTTTTCCAGAACGCTCCCAGCAGCAGCAGAGGGTCTATTACGGCGCGGTGCGTGGGCAGGAGCAGGAAGTTTTCGCCCTCTTTGGTGTTGAGGCACTCTTCGCCTACCATTTCCAAGCGGTAATGAAGTTCCATTTTGCGCATGGTGAATGTGCAAATTACCGGTTTGTAGATAAACGTGAACACAAATGATGCCAGCCCGAATATCACAGCCAAGAACAAGAACACATATTTGATACCTAAATAGTTTATTATCAAAATATTAGTAACGCAAGCAGCGAATATGTAGACAAATGAAATAAGATTGAAATATGCGAGTACGATGTTAAGTTCGCCAGTTTTTACACGTTTTTGAATTTCGGCATCCAAAGGAATTTTGAACATTCCGCCCAATAATGCCACAATTGTAACAAGCACAGTGAATACAGTGGCTGAAACATTGGTAAAGTAAATTACCAACAATACTGCGGCGAGAAGCATGCCTATGAGGTGCACACGTCCCACCATGAAGTGCTTTTTGTCTAAACGGCCGCTTATAACGCAGCCTACAGCCACACCTACCGCCATGATAGCGAGTATGCAGCCGGTGTTGAAATTGGAAATGCCCATTTGCTCGGGACAGTAGGTCATCAGAAGTGTCTGCAGCGATGCCGAAAGCCACCAGAAAAGGCTCAGCAGATGAATTACGCGGTTGAGACCTCTGTATTTGGATATTATTTTAGATGTTGACTTTATAAATTTTATGGGATTTGCAGAAATGTCGGTGTCCGCCTCGCCCTCGTCGACCTTGATGGTCAGGCTCGACACATAACCCAGCGCAGCCAATCCCAAAAGCACTCCGGCATATAATCCAATATTATTGTAATCGCTTATGAACGAACCAATTACAGCACCCGACAACATTCCCAAAAAAGAGAAAGCTTCCATGCCGCCCATGCCTCGCGAAATGCCTTCTTCGCCGCCGATGTCTTTTATAAGTCCGTATTTCGCCGGAGAGAACAACGCGCTCTGGAGTCCCATTAGCAGTACCGAGGCTATTGAGATATATAGGTTTTGGAAATAGAATCCCGACAATGCTAAAAGCATTATTGGAAATTCGGCAAGTTTGGCAGTTTTTACAATCCTTGTCTTGCGGAAATATTTTGGAAGCTTGCCTGCCAGAGGTGAGAACAGCAGGTAGGGAAGCACCAATGCCGCTGCTGTGATGTTAACCACGGTTGAGCTGTGTTCGCTGCTCACCCACCCAACAGATACAAAAGCGGCTATGAATTTGAGGGCGTTATCGTTTATTACCCCGAATATGTTTGTAAAATATAGCGGAAGGAAGTTTTTTAATTTTGCCATCGTGATAAGATTATTTGCTTGGTCGTATTTCGGCGGCAATGGTCATCTTATTGTCCTTGTAAAGTTCCAAGATGCCGTTTTCGCCGTTTGGAATTTGTAAATAATTATTGTCTTTGATGTATTTGTCGATTTTTTCGATTATCTGTAAGCGGATATCGGTGTCGGTGAATGGCTCGATAGGCACGGAAACAACCATAGATTTTGTCTTGCCTATTGTCCTCACCATAAAGTTGTTGCGGATAAGTTTGACAATTACCGCCGAGTCTTCGGGGGTTGCGGTTTTGATAATACTGCCTACAATGCTGTGCGGTTTCACACCTTGCCGTCTTCGCTCGTATATTATGGCGAAGTCGTAGTCGATTTCTACGTTGAGCGGCTTGAGTTCATTCTTGAGCGAGTCGATTAGCTCAAATGTGTGTGTATACGGTTTGAAACTTTCAACGCACACCGCTACAAACGGACCTGTGGTCTCTTCCTGAATTTCGGGGATTGTGTTGCAAGCCGTGGTAAGAAATGCACAAACCGCTGATGTGGCTAATAATTTAGGCAAATATTTCATATCCAAAAATTTTAAAAAAAGGCAGGACTCGGTAAAAAGTCCCACCTTGATTATATGAACACAAATTATCAGATTAATCCAAGTTAAGGTTTTTGCCGTGGCAGTTTTTGTATTTTTTGCCGCTGCCGCAAGGACAGGGATCGTTTCTGCCATATTTTTTCTCCACTCTTACGGGACGAACCTTGGGCGACTGTGTGAGCTGAGGCTGCTGCTTGCCTTCTGTCTGAGGTGCGTCGGCATCTGCTTTGGTAGCCTGAAGACGCTGGTTCTGTGTGTTGCGCTGTTGCTCAGGCGCGCGTTGCACGTTGTCGGGGGTAGCCACATGGATATGTCCTTTCATTATGGTGGAAATCACTGCCTTATTGTTTGAGTCGAGCATGGTGTCGAACAGTCTGTTGGATTCTATTTTGAAGATTACCAACGGATCTTTCTGTTCGTAACGTGCGTCCTGTACCGACTGCTTGAGGTCGTCGAGGTCGCGGAGATGCTGTTTCCAGTTTTCGTCGATGGTAACGAGCATCACTATTTTTTCAAACGACTTGGTAATCTCGCGGCAGTTGGTTTCGTATGCCTTTTTGAGGTTTACCCTTATTTGGAAAATTCTCTTGCCGTCGCTGATTGGCACGAGTATGTGGAGGTTTTCGTTAAGTTTGCCCTGATTTTCGTAAACCTGCTGGATAACGGGAGCTGCCTGTTCGCGGAGAAGGCGCATCTTGTCGGCCATGCCCTTGTATGCGTGGTCGAAAATTTTGTCGGTGATTTTCTCGTCGGTGAGTTTTAGAAACTCGTCTTTGGTAACCGGGCATGAGATTCCGAGCGATTTGAGAAGCTCGATACTGAAAGATTCATAGTCGCCGTCGTTGTGGAGTTTGGCAACGATATTCTCGCACACGTCGTTGAGCATGTTGTTTAGCTCAATGTCGAGACCGTCGCCGAAAAGTGCGCTGCGGCGTTGCTTGTAAATAGCCTCGCGCTGCTTGTTCATTACGTCGTCGTATTCGAGAAGGCGTTTGCGGATGCCGAAGTTGTTTTCCTCCACCTTGCGTTGCGCGCGTTCGATAGATTTTGTTACCATTCGGTGCTGGATTACCTCGCCTTCTTCGATGCCCATCTTGTCCATGAGTGAGGCGATGCGGTCGCTGCCGAATAGGCGCATGAGGTTGTCTTCCAACGATACGAAGAACTGCGAGCTTCCTGGGTCGCCCTGACGACCGCTACGACCGCGCAACTGACGGTCTACACGGCGGCTCTCATGGCGTTCGGTGCCTATGATAGCCAAACCGCCTGCCTGGCGTACCTCGTCGCTCAGCTTGATGTCGGTACCACGTCCTGCCATGTTGGTAGCAATGGTGATTGTTCCTCTCAGACCTGCCTGCGCAACGATTTCTGCCTCTTTAGCGTGTAGTTTGGCGTTGAGAACGTTGTGCTGGAGTTTCTCCATGTTGAGCATTTTGCTTAGGAGTTCCGAAACCTCTACCGAAGTGGTGCCTACCAGTACGGGGCGGCCTAATTCGTGCAGGCGTTTGATTTCTTGTATTACGGCTTTGTATTTTTCGCGTTTGGTCTTGTATACGAGGTCTTCTTCGTCGATACGCTTGGTGGGAACGTTGGTGGGAATTGTTACCACGTCTAACTTGTAGATGTCCCAGAACTCGCCCGCCTCTGTTTCGGCTGTACCTGTCATACCAGCAATTTTCTTGTACATGCGGAAGTAGTTCTGCAGGGTGATTGTGGCGAAGGTCTGTGTGGCGGCTTCCACTTTTACGTTTTCCTTGGCCTCGATAGCCTGATGGAGACCGTCGCTGTATCGGCGGCCTTCCATTATACGGCCTGTCTGCTCGTCAACGATTTTTACCTTTCCGTCGAGAACCACATATTCTTGGTCGCGCTCAAACATCGTGTAGGCTTTAACCAACTGATGGATTGTGTGAACGCGCTCGGATTTAACGGCATAGTCGGAAATTAGCGCGTCTTTGGCGCTGAGTTTCTCGTCGTCAGACATTCCAGAGTTTTCGATTTCTGCCACCTTGCTGCCCACGTCGGGAAGGACGAAGAATGTGGGGTCTTCGGCGTTTTTGGATATTAGGTCGATACCTTTTTCGGTGAGGTCTACCGAGTTGAGTTTCTCTTCGATAACAAAGTAGAGCTCGTCGGTAATTTCGGGCATACGTTTCTGGTTTTCAGCGATATAAATACCTTCTGTATTTTGCAGCAGCACCTTGTTGCCTTCTTCGCTGAGAAATTTGATAAGCGCGTTGTTCTTTGGAAGACCCTTCCATGCTTTGAGCAATGCGATACCGCCTTTTTCGCGGTCGCCGTTTTTGATATAGTTTTTTGCGTCGATAAGCAGACGGTTAACAAGTTCTTTCTGATGCTGGTATAGTTCCACAACTTTGGGCTTCAAGTCCATGAACAGCTTCATGTCGTCGCCAGCCTTGGGCACAGGACCACTGATAATAAGAGGTGTGCGGGCATCGTCGATCAATACCGAGTCAACCTCGTCGACGATGGCGAAAATGTGCTTGCGCTGAACAAGCTCGCCGGGTGTTATTGCCATATTGTCGCGGAGGTAGTCGAAACCAAATTCGTTGTTAGTTCCGAAAGTTACGTCGCATTGGTAAGCGTTGCGGCGTTGGAGTGTGTTGGGCTGGTGCTTGTCGATGCAGTCAACGGTAAGCCCGTGAAACTGGTAAAGCATACCCATCCATTCGGAGTCGCGTTTTGCGAGGTAGTCGTTGACTGTTACCACGTGTACGCCTCTGCCTGTGAGGGCGTTGAGGAATACGGGAAGTGTAGCCACGAGTGTCTTGCCTTCGCCCGTTGCCATCTCGGCGATTTTGCCTTGGTGGAGTACGATGCCGCCGATGAGCTGCACGTCGTAATGAACCATATCCCATTTAATGAGGTTTCCGCCGGCGTACCATGCGTTGTGGTAGATGGCTTTGTCGCCTTCGATAACCACGGCTTCGTTGACTGCAGCCAAGTCGCGGTCCATCTGTGTGGCTGTTACCTCCACAGTCTCGTTCTCTTTGAAACGGCGGGCTGTGTCTTTTATAATGGCGAAAGCTTTTGGAAGTATTTCGTCGAGTTTCTCCTTTATAATGTTGTCGATGTTTTTTTCGCACTCATCAATCAAGTCGTAGAGCTCTTCCTGACGTTTTACGCTGAGAGGTTCCGGACTGTCTAATTCCTTCTTGTAAGATTCAAGCTTTTTGTTCTCCTGTTCAACCGATTTGGCTAATAGTTCGCGGAGGTCTGCCGAGCGTTTTCTCAGCTCGTCGTTGCTGATATGCTGCAGTTTCGCGTATTCTTCTTTGATTTGCTCTAATATCGGGAGCAGTTTCTTTATGTCCTTGCTCGATTTGTCTCCGAAAAATTTTTTTAGGAAACCTGAAAGTATACCCATTATGTATTTATTTTTTATGTTTTCTTGTTTAAAAATTCAAAATTACCGCGTTATTGCGGAATAATCCGCGCAAAGGTAATTTATTTTTTTTGAAAAATGCAAAAAACTTAACCGATAAATGTGTAATTTTTGTATATTTGCCTTTTAGTAAGGTACGATTTTGGCAGAGCCTTACTGTTAGTAGTTAATTTGAATTAAAATATTCGATAAATGAAATATAGGTCGGTACAGACGGGAGTTATGGCTATCACGCTGATAGGCACGTTGTTGCTTGTAACAATACTTGTGTTTTATTTTAAATTTCAGCAGGATAGCAATCAAAAGTTATTTTCCAAGGAGATGGAGCAGAGGGAAAACCTTATCAACCGTATTTTGCTCTCAAAACAGGATGTTAACAGGAAGGTGGTGCTTGAAAATTCGGCGTGGGATGATTTGAAGTCGTACATGGACGAACCCGACGAAGAATGGATAGAGGAGGAAATCGGCTATATGCTCGAATCATACCATGCTGCATATCTTAGCGTTATCGACCTCCAAGGTAAGGTAAGGTACGAGCGGCGCGACCCGTTTTTTGATTTTACGCAGTTTCAAACCTTCAAGCAGAGCGATTTGGAAAACAATTTTAAGGACACCTGTTTCCGCCAGTTTTATTTTATGGACGAGGAGGATAACCTTTTTGAATATTTCTGCGCCGGAATTGTTAGTTCGTCCGACATTATTTCCCGTAAGGAAGACCCTGTGGGTTTCCTTGTTATGGCTTGCGAAATCAACGACTCGGTGCTTGTGGACTACAGCAAGTCGCTCGGCAATATCAAGGTGGGCAAGGTGGTGGAACTTACCGCCGTAGAAGACCTCCAGCAACAGAGCATCCGAAAAAAGCAGAACCTTATTATTACCCACGCGCCTTTGAACAATATTTACGGCAATCCTATTGCATATCTGTATTTTTCGTCGGACAACGAGGTGCAGAAACTTTTCGACGATTTTGTGCCTGTGTTTTTCGGCGTGTCGGGTTTGTGCATATTTATATTTATAGTGATAGTGCTGTATGTGAAGATACGTGTTACGGGACCGCTTAAAAAGTTGGGTATCGCATTTGAGGAGGGTGATTCTTCTATTGTGAAACCGTTGAAGAAAAACGCCACCGAGTTTGGACTGCTTTCTAACCAAATCGACAACTTTTTTGAACAGCAAAGCCAGCTGCAGACCCTCAACAAGCTTATGGAACAGCAGCACAATGAGGTGATTAAGAAAAACGAGGAGCTTCAGAAACAGAAAGAGGAAATCGCCATACAGATTGAGAATGTCAACGTGCTTAATCTCCAGCTCTCCGACCGTAACAAGGAGATGGAGATGAAAAACACCAAAATCCTCGTTCAGAAGTCGCAGATAGAGGAACAGGCACAGGCATTGAAGCTGCACAAAAACCAGTTTGAGGATATGTACCACCAGATGATGCTTAATAACAAGCAGCTTCAGAACGCAAACCTCCTGCTGACCGAGAGCGTAGAATTTGCATCCACGCTCAAAAAAACGCTCACCATTTCGGCGATGCCAACCAAGTCGGTTTTCTCTGATTTCTTCTACCTTACGATGGCGAAACAGCAGGTAAGCGGCGACTTGTTTTTTGTAAAGCATACCGATAATTACATTCTAGTGGCGGTAGGCGACTGCAATACCCACGGTGCTTCGGGCGCAATAGTGTCGAGCCTTGTGATGTACGCACTAGAAAAAACCATCATCAACTATTTCGACGAGGAGTCGATACCTATGCCGCACAAGGTTCTTACACGTCTTGCCATGCAGATAGAGTCGGTAGCCAAGGAGAACAAGATTTCGGACGACGGCATCTACCTTTCGGTATTTGTCTACAGTATCAAGAACAAGACCTCATATTTTGCAAGCGCACGCCGCTCGGTGGTGATTGTAAGGAAGGGTGAGTCGAACGAGTTTTTCGGCGACAGCGTGTCCATAGGCAAGCTGCCCGACAGGTTCAGATTCTCTTGCCAGGAGATTGCCCTCCGTCCCGACGACAAGATTTATATTTACACCGACGGATGCACTAGTCTTGTGGGTGGTCCTAACAACCACAAAGTGATGGCGGTTAACTTTAAGAAGATGCTTGCCAACAACGCTCTCTACTCGATGAGCGAACAGCGGCGTCAGCTTAAGACATTCTTCGAAGATTGGAGCCATGGAGTGCTTACCGACGACATCACAATTTTAGGTTTTACTCTATAAAGTTTGTTTTTAATAGGTAATTTGCTAACTTTGCACCCCGAATAAGCAGACAAAAGTCGAAAATGTATACCCAGACAGCAGAGGCATTGCCCGAGAGAAAAAACAGATTCCTAATATCGGACGAAGATATAGAGCGCAACCGTGACACCTATACCAACCGGTTCAATCTTAGGTATGCCGAACTGTTTTGTGAAAAAATCCTCTCCCATATACGTAGGGTGTGGTTCAGAGCCAAGTTCGTTGGGTTTGAGAATTTGCCTCAGCGCAACAATCCGCAAGCTCCGTTGATTTTTGCCACCAACCATTCGGGAATGGCTTTTCCATGGGATGCTATAGCGTTTATCAGCAAAAGTATTGAGTGTCAGGGAAGTTCGCCCGACAGCGTTAGGGCTTTGATTTCGCCGATGCTCACCAAATATCCCTATATGTGTCCGTTTATGATCGACGGACTATGGTGGAAGGCGGGTTGTATTAACGCCACATTCCTTAATTTCGAGACAGGTATGAAACTCAACAAGAGCAACATACTTATTTTTCCCGAAGGCATCGAGGGTATTGGCAAAGGTTTCGACAAGAAATACTGTTTCCAACCTTTCAAAACATCTTTTCTGCGAATGAGCATCCGCTACAAGACCGACATTATACCTTTTTACACTATCAACGGCGAATACAACAACCCGCTCGCCTACAATATCCAACCGTTGAGCAAGTTCTGCAAAAAGTTCGGTCTGCCGTTCTTTCCTTTCGGGCCGGTGATTTTTCTTGCGATATTTCAGCCGTGGATTTTTTATGTGTCGTTGCCTTCGCAGCTGACATTTGTCCTCGGCGAGCGTATCAAGGTTTACGAAATGACCGACAAACCCTACGACCAGCTTTCGCAGAAAGAACTCAAGGCAATAGGAGAGGAGATTCGCGTTAAGATGCAGAAAAATCTTTCGGACTTGTCGAAGATATACGGCAAGAAATACTATCATATCCGCAGCCTGATAAAACAGATGTGGAAAAATAAACGTATGTTTTTCAGGTATTTTCCTGCTTTCTGGCCTTTAACAATGACATATTTTGAAGTCAACTATAAAGAAGAAAACGGCAGAGGCTCTGTCAAGTTTTCTATTTTCAATTGTATAAAAACAATCTTTAAACGTCCGATAGTATTGGCAATGTATTTGCCTGTTATTGGATGGTTGTTTATAGCATTAAAAAGCTGGCTGATATTGCGCCGCCGCAAAAAAAATAACTGATATGAGACACCTTATATATATATGCACAGTTTTCGCGGTAATGATTATTAACTGTTCGTGTTACCGCAACATCCGATATGTGGTGGACGACAAGACGCCTTTGCCGCACGAGTATATAGATTCTACCGAGGATTACCGAATAAAATCCGGCGACATTATTGGCATCAACCTTATTTCCACCAACAAGGAGATTAACGAGATGTTTTCCAACAACGAAAGCTACAGCCCACGTATTGGCAACCAACAGAACAGCAGCAGCCGAGGAGGTTACATAGTGAGCGATTCGGGATATGTACTTCTGCCTATTTTCGGCAACATTCGCGCCGAGGGAAAAACTATCACCCAGATTCGCGGCGACGTGCAGCTGATGGCAGACCGGAAACTTATCGACGCAGTTGTTACCGCCAACCTGCTCAACTTTGATGTTTATTTTTTGGGAGCGTCGCAAAATACCAAAATCAATTTCGACAGAACACACGTTAATATATTGGAGGCTGTGGCGCAGGCCGGCGGTATCAACTACGATGGCAAGCGGCGGAAGATTATGGTTATCCGCAAGACTATCACCGGACACAGTATTTACAGAATCGACATCACCGACCGCAAGATTATGGAGGCGTCGCGTTTTTACCTGCAACCCAACGATATAGTGTACATAGAGCCGAGGCGTTTTGCTGCCATTACCAACGGTCTCAAAAACTATACAACCGTATTGAGCATAGTTAGCTCTGCGCTCACAACATACTATTTGATTTCGAGATTGAAATAATGGAAATTAACAAGACGAATACTGAGCAAAGCCAGTTCGACATCAAATCAATGCTGTTGAAAATACTGCCGAGGTGGTATTGGTTCGTTGTATCGTTGGTGATATGCCTGAGTTATGCCTATTATAAGAATCTTCACATAATTCCGCAATATAGCGCCAACGCCACTATAATGCTCAAGAATTACAACAATCCTCAGAAGATTGTCGGTCTCAATGCTCTTGCTCCCACTACCGACATCGAAAACGAGATTGGTCAGCTCAAGAGCAACACCCTTGCCCGCATGACTTTGAAAAAGCTCAACTTTGAAACCTCATATTACCGAGAAGGACATTATTCTGCCGACAAGGAGCTTTATAAGAACAAACCGTTCGATGTGGAGTACGACCCTACTCACGCCCAGCCCGAAGGTGCAAAAGTGCGCGTCAGATTCACCGGCGACAATGTGTTCGAGGTTTCGCTCAACGACGACAAGCCTATAACCACATCGCAGATAGGTCAGTGGGTAGAGACCGACAACATGAAATTCCGTCTTTTGCTTTCGGAGGGAACGCCCCAGATATCTAAGGGTAATAAGTTCTTTTTTGTGAAAAATAATTTCGAGGCTATGGTGGCTCAATATTCGCGCAATTTGAGAATTTCTACCAAAAATTCCAGCAGCTCCATCGTTACGCTTACTATGTATGGCGAAGTGCCCGAAAAGCTTGAAGATTACATCAATACGCTCTCACTTTCGTATCTTGAGCACAGCCTCGAGCGCAAAAACCGTATTGTCCTTCAGACCATCCAGTTTATCGACACCATGCTCGTTTCCCTTAGCGACAGCATCAACACCGCGCAACGAGACATACTCCGTATCAAGCAGAACAACCGTGAAAACAATGAACTTGAACTGAAGGATATTAACGAAACTGTTAAAACTCTCAAAAATCAGATTTCGGAAACTATCGTTAAGCAGAATTATTACCGTTATCTCAAAGACGCGCTTTTGAACAATTCTTCTATTTCGTCGGTTGTGCCTCCGTCGTTGGCGTCAGTCAGCGATCCTGTTGTGGACGGCTATCTGCAGAAAATCAACGAGAAAATTTCGGAACGGACTGGCCTTGACTTTTCGGTGCGCAACGGCGACAATATTGCTCCATACACCAAAATCGACTACGACATTTCTGAAATCAAAAAACAGTGCGTCCGTTACGCCGACCTTGCCGACAGCATTTTGGAAATAAGCAAGAAAAAACTCAATACACAGATTGCTGAACTCAGAGCCACTATCACCACCGTGCCTACCGACCTGTGGAACGAAACCATTATCACCAAGCAGTATGACCTTAACAACTCGTTGTATAACAGTTTATTAGATAAACGTTACAATGCCTCCATAACATTGGCTTCTAACCAGCCCGACGCCGAAATAGTGGACGCCGCCACTTGGATTACCCGTTACTCCATGGCTCCGCTCGGCACTTTTAGCTATGCCAAGGCGGTTATAATAGGTATCGCCATTCCTACGGTATTGATAGCGTTGCTCATTTTGCTCAACTACAAAATCACCGACGAGTCTGAAATCGAGAAAGGCACAGGGCAGACACCTATCGGGCATATTATTCAAAACCGTCATCGTTCCTCAGTGCCCGTAAGCGAACATCCAAACAGCTCAATAGCAGAAGCTTTCCGAGGATTGCGAACCAATCTTCAGTTTGTTGATGCCGACACTAAGCATAAAATAATCCTCGTTACCTCCACGGTGAGCGGCGAGGGTAAGACATTCATTTCGGTCAACCTTTCGATTATCACCGCCGCCAATGCCAAAAAGGTTCTGCTCATAGGTCTCGACCTCCGCAAACCGCGTATTCAGGAGTATTTTGATGTTGAGATTAACAATGGAATAAGCACTTATCTTATCGACGAGTGTGGTTTTGAGCAGACAATTCACAAAACTCAGTATCCGGGATTGGATTTTGCGCCTCCCGGACCTATTCCTCCTAATCCTGCCGAGCTTATTGGCAGCACCAAAATGGCTGAGTATCTTGAAAAAGCTGTCCAGCTATACGATTTTGTATTTATCGACTCTGCGCCTGTGGGTATTGTGAGCGACGCTCTTATGCTCAAGAACAATGTTTCATCGTTGCTCTATGTCATGCGGCAGAACTATACGCTGAAGTCGGTTTTCAAATTCTACAACGAACTTCGCTCTCAGGGGTTCCCGCACATGAACGTAGTGTTCAACGGCGTTACCAACAAGTATGGCAAATACGGTAAATACAGTTACCGTTACAATTCGTACTACAACGGCTACTACAGCGACAACGGTGACAAAAAACGCTTTTCTTTGAAAAAATTTTTCAAAAAGGGATAGTAAAGTAAAGTATTTTTTATATTTTTGCCTCGGTGAAGTTGTTGTTGAACCTCAAAAATTTGAACGTATGAAAAGCTTATTGTTACGGTTATATGGCAAGGTGGAAAATTACTCCGTTGTCCGTTTTGTTGTACGTCATCCTTACTTGGTGATGTTGATCGCTGTAGTGATTTACGTTTGTTTGTTCAACCAGTACAATCTTTACGATTATATCAAAGCCAAGCTTGCAATCTCCAAGCTCGATTCCGAACTTGAATACTATGTAGCCAAAAAAACTGAGGATTCTATCAAGCTTTACAATCTCAAGACAGATAACGAAAACCTCATTAAGTTTGCCCGTGAGCAGTATATGATGAAGGCTAACAACGAGGATGTCTATGTTATAAAGACCAAATAGCAGAAGATGGATATTTCGATTCTTACCTTGTGTCAACTCAACTCGCTTATTAAGAATGAGTTGAAACTGGCTTTCCCTGATCAGCTATGGTTTACTGCCGAAATCAATTCGATTTCTACCAACCGTAGCGGTCACGCATATCTCGACCTTGTAGAAAAATCCGAAAATGGCGAAAACATCATTGCATCGTCGCGAGCCACTATCTGGGCAGGCGTTTTCCGTATCATAAAGCCTTATTTTGAATCGGTTACAGGTCAGCCCCTCCATTCGGGAATTAAGATTTTGGCGCGTGGTCAGGTTGTTTTTCACGAGGTATATGGTCTGAGTGTCAACATCACCGACATCTCGCCCGAGTATACCGTTGGCGAAATTGCCATGCAGCGCAAACTCACTATCCAACGGCTTACCGACGATGGCGTTATCGACTTGAACAAGGAACTTGCCCTCCCTATGCTTGTTAAGAATGTGGCTGTTATTTCTTCATCTTCGGCGGCGGGATACGGCGATTTTGTTAAGCAGCTCAACAACAATCCATACGGCTACAAGTTTAACGTTTATCTTTTTGAGGCTGTTGTCCAGGGCGATGAGGCTCCAAGATCAATCATAAGTCAGCTCAACAGGATTGCCTCGCTTGCTGAGCATTTTCACTGTATCGCCCTTATACGTGGTGGCGGAAGCAAGGCAGATTTGAGCTGTTTCGACAATTTTACCCTTTGTCAGAACCTCTGTCAAGTTCCTGTGCCGGTTATTACTGGTATCGGACACGATCGCGACCAGTCGGTTGCCGACATGGTTGCCAACGTAGCTCTCAAAACGCCCACTGCCGTAGCTCAGTTTATCATTGACCGCGCCCACAACTGCGACCTTATGGTAGACCAGCTTGTTGAGAATATCAAAAAATCACTCCGCAATGCTATGGAACGGCAGCAGGCTAAATACAACCAGCTATATTTTAAAATCACAAATCTGTTTGCCACGTTTTCGTCACGCAAACTCGCTGTGGTCGACCGTGTTTTGATGAAAATCATTTCAACCATGAGGCTTATTCTCAATGCCAAATCGCAACGTCTCGACGCCATTCAAAACTCTATCGAACTCCAGAATCCGGCGAATATTCTCCGCAAAGGCTATTCTTACACCATGCACAACGGCAAACCTGTACTCTCTGCCAAAGAGTTGACTTACGGCGACACCATTACAACCGTTTTTTACAACGGTTCTGCCGAATCTACCGTTACTAAAACTATCGAGGAATGAAACTTATAGGACTGCTTTCCGACACGCATAACCACTTGGACGACAAGTTTTTCAACTTTTTTGAACCATGTCATCAGATATGGCACGCCGGCGACATAGGCTCTCTTGCCCTCGCCGACAAGATAGCGCAGTTTAAACCCCTTATAGCAGTCAGCGGCAATATCGACGACCATATTACACGTGTTTCTTATCCAATGGAACAGCGTTTTACAATAGAAAACACCGATGTATATATTACTCACATAGGCGGTTACCCCGGACATTATAGTGCCGCAGCAAGGGCTCTGCTCCAAACCAATCCCCCTAAGATATTTGTCTGCGGACACAGCCACATACTGCGTGTGATGTATGATAATAAATATCAGTGCCTCGTTATGAACCCCGGTGCGGCTGGTCTTTACGGTTTTCACCATCAGCGGACGGCTATCCGTTTCAAACTCAACAACGGCGACATCTCCGATCTTGAGATTTGCGAGCTTCCTCGTGCGGTGTAAAATCTTGAATCTGATATTTTTTTATTATTTTGTAAAATTCCAAGCACTTTTTGGAAGACCAAATTTGCAAATTGTTTTTTGGTGAAAATCACATGTATACAGTATCGTTACGCATAATTAACAAGTTATTAACATATAGCGAACTTGACATCCAAATATTCACCCCGGTAGGAGGTTGTAAACAAGTTATTAACAATGTTTTATAACCTTCCATTCTGATTATCAACGGTTTAAAAAAAATAAAATTTTTTTCATCACTAATTAGTTGATAATTATAATGATAAAAGAAAACAAAAAAAAAGGTGATAAAATAGATTTTTTTTTCTCGTTTTTTTTAGCAAACTTTACAGCCGAAACAGAAATATAAACGTACACAAGAAAAACAAATTTTTTTTAAAATGGAAGCTTCGGCAAGGGAAATATGGAACAAATGCTTGGATTTTATCAAGGATAATATACATGCGCAGAGCTACAAGACGTGGTTTTTGCCTATTATCCCGCTAAATGTTGATAAAAATATATTGACTATTCAAGTTCCTTCTCCATTTTTTTACGAATATCTCGAGGAGCAGTATCTTGATATTTTGAGCGCGGCTCTCAAGCGTCAGCTGGGTGCAAACGCTCAGCTTGAGTACCGTATTATTGTGGACAGCGGCAAAAAAACTCCCGCACGTCCTGTAGCCGGTCGCTCGCAGGGTACGTACACTTTCCCGGGTAACACTCCCCATCAGCCGTATACCAATACCCAGACTGCCGCAAATCCTTCTGTCAACTATGTTCAGCAGCAGGCCGAGCCGGTTATCCGCAATCCGTTTATCATTCCTGGTATCAAAAAAATAAATATCAATCCGCAGCTCAATCCAAGCTATACTATTGAAAATTTTGTGGAAGGCGAATGTAACCGCCTTGGACGCAGCGCGGCGGAAGCTCTTTCCGAAAAGCTCGGTGCCACGCCATTCAATCCTCTGCTGATTTACGGCGACAGCGGTTTAGGCAAGACACATCTCGCTCAGGCTATTGGCAATAGCATCAAGAGCCGTTATCCCGACAAGCTTGTGCTGTATGTTTCTGCCAACAAATTCCAGACACAGTATTGCGATGCCGTGCGCAGCAACAACCGTAACGACTTTATCCATTTTTACCAGATGCTCGACGTGCTTATTATCGACGATGTTCAGGAATTTGCCGGAAAACAGAGCACTCAGGATACGTTTTTCCATATTTTCAACCAGCTTCAGCAGAGCGGTAAGCTGATAGTTCTTACCTGTGACAAAAATCCTTCGGAGCTGAAGGGTCTTTCTAAGCGACTTTTAAGCCGTTTCAGATGGGGACTTGCTGCCGAAATCATCTCCCCTGATTTCGAAACACGTCTCAACATACTCCGCCGTAAAGCCTACAACGACGGTATGGATATTCCCGAAGATGTTTTGGAATATATCGCTCAGACGGTGATTTCCAACGTCCGCGAGCTCGAAGGCGCGCTCATCTCCATTCTTGCTCAAAGCACCCTCAACCGCAAGGAGATTACACTCGACCTCGCCAGAAGTCTGCTCGAGAAGATTGTCCGCAAGCCCAAGTACGATTTAACCTTGGACTATATATTAAAGGTGGTGTGCGCATATTTCAAGATGAGCCCCGAAGTACTCAACACCAAGAGCCGCAAGCGCGAGATAGTTCAGGCACGTCAGCTCGCTATGTATTTTGCTAAAAACTTGACAAACAGCTCGTTAGCTGTTATCGGTATGCAGATTGGCAATCGCGACCATTCTACTGTGCTTCACGCTTGCAAAACCGTAGCCGACCTTCTCCAGACCGACAAGCAATTGAAAGCCATCTACGACGAGATTGAGACCAAACTAAAATACGCCAACTAATTTTTCGGTGCGTTTTTTGCTGCTGTTTCCGTTGGATTTATTAATTTTGAACATTATTAATTTAACGGATATACAAACTATGATAAAAAAAATTTTGGCAGCAGCCGTTTGCGCTGCTATGTTTTCAACTGCAGCCGAGGCTCAAAAGGGGTTCGCAGCTAATCTTTTTCCTGCAATCTGGGGCGGTGAACAATCGCTTAATATCGAATCTGAATGTTATAAAGTGGAGGGCGATTTCAACAAAGACGGCATCAACGACCTTGCCGTAATAGCTTTGCCCAAAGATCCCACTCATATGCGCACTCGTGAAGAAGACGGATATGTCTACAATTTCAACAAGCGTGTTTTGGCTATATATTTCGGTCAGGCTGATGGCAGTCTGAAGCGTTTTAAGGAATACAACAACACTATTCCGAGCGATGACGAGGAGAACGAAAACTGTTTGCACGAAATTGATATGAGCGTTAATGACAAAGGAGTTATACGTATAAGTATTGGCGTTTTTTGTTCTGCCGGTGGTTCCGATGTCCCTAATACTGAGTATGTTTTCCGCTATCAAAACGGTGATTTCTTTTTGATTGGCAAAGATTACGGCTCTTTTTCGCGTTACAGCGGCGAGGCAGAAAAAGTCAGCGAAAACTATCTTACACACAAAAAGCAGACTATCACTTACAATATGTTTGAAGAGGGAGAGGAGAAGGAAAAGTGGACTACAATACCTTCAAAACCTCTTGAAAAATTAGGAGCAACGCTTTTAACTGCTTTTGAAGAATAAAAACAACCAACCATGAACCTAACTTATCAAGAAGCTGAAAATTACCTTTTTACCCAGCTGCCAGTGTTTGAGCAAACTGGCGGCAGCGCATACAAACCCGGCGTTCAGACGGCTTTGGAGATCGACCGTTTTTTCAACTCGCCACATCAGTCTTACAAAACCATCCATATTGCTGGTACTAACGGCAAAGGGTCGGTATCTAACTTTCTTGCGTCTATTTTGCAGGAGGCTGGCTACACAGTGGGACTTTTTACTTCTCCGCATATCGTTGATTTTAAGGAGCGTATACGTATAAACGGCAAAAAAATCGACGAGCAGTATGTTACAGACTTTGTAAACCGTTATGCAGAACAGTTCAATCATTTGAAACCCACTTTTTTTGAACTCACAACTGCTTTGGCGTTTGAATATTTCCGTTACAAAAAGGTTGACATCGCAGTTATCGAGGTGGGCATGGGCGGACGCTTGGACAGTACCAACATTATCACTCCTATACTCTCCGTTATCACAAATATTGCGTTGGATCACACGCAGTTTCTCGGCTCTACGCTAAAAGAGATTGCCGCCGAAAAAGCCGGAATTATCAAACGCGGTGTTCCTGTGGTGGTAGGAGAGGGCGATTCGCGCACCAACCCTGTTTTCTTAGACAAGGCGGAGCTGATGGAAGCTCCTATAATACTTGCGTCGAACAAGTTGTCGGCATCTTCGGGACAAATCACGCCCGAAGGCAAACAGTTATTTAATGTTTTTTCATGCGGCGAACCAGTATACCGTGGTATCAAATGCGCTCAACTTGGTGTGTATCAGCAAAAAAACATTGTTACCGCCATTGCCGCTGTTGAGCAGTTGCGCCGTTTGGGACTGATTATCTCCGACGACAATATTTATAAGGGATTTGAAAACGTCAATAGCAACACTGGTTTTTTTGGACGTTGGCAAGTAATTGCCCACCAACCACTTGTTGTTTGCGATTCTGGTCATAATCCCGCCGGTATAACCTATGTTGCCGAGCAGTTGAACTCTCAGCCGTGCCGTCAGTTGCGCATGGTGATAGGTTTTGTACAAGACAAAGATGTAAATTCTATTTTGAAACTTTTGCCAAAAAATGCTGTATACTATTTTGTAAATGCCGCCAACCACCGAGCGTTACCTGCGAATGATTTATGTAATATGGCGCAGAGATACGGTCTTTCGGGTAAAACATATTCATCGGTAGCGGATGGATTTGCCGCAGCAAAGAATGATTCTGCCGTGGAAGATTTCATTTTTCTCGGCGGAAGCAACTATGTGATAGCAGAGGTTCTTAGTTAATTTTATTATTTCACACCTTTAATTTATCTAATTATGAGAACAAACATTTATAATAACCTATCAAAATGCCGAATGCTATTGATGTTGGCGGCGTTGTTTGTATTTTTGAGCAACAGTAATTTGTCGGCGCAGAACGCTCCTGTTTATCAGGATGGCAACGTGGCTGTTTATCAGTATCCCGACGGCTGGGAAATTCTTCACGGCACCAACCTTGTGGGCTATGGCGAGGGCACTTTTCAAACCGAAAACCTTTCACCAGCGTTTCAGGAACTATTGGATTTTTATGCCGCTGAGCCTGTTACCAAGGTGTCTAAACGTCCCAAAAAAAAGGCTGCTCCTGCATTGACAGAGGAATACGGCCCGCTAATCAAGACCAAATGGAAACAGGGCTCGCCATACAACGACCTTTTTCCTCAGGCCAAGAACTCTAATAACGAATTGGAAAAGACTCTGACTGGTTGTACATCAATTTCTTCGGGTATGATGATGTATTTTTACCGTTACTGCACTCCTTTTGAGGTCAAGGGGACTAACACAATAGAAGGCATTTCGCCCACTCTTACATCTCCTTTTTTTACCGACCTTTCTTCTTCATTATCAAACGGTAAGACTACAGTTACATTCTCATACGATTTTGCCAACGAATACTCTTCTTCGACATTTACTCCTGATTTCGACCTTATGGATTCCGACCCTCAGGAAATATCCAAGTATCTGTTGGCTATCGCTTTTGTTCAGCAGGCTGGTTTCGGACTTGACGTTACTCTCACTTTCCGCGATAAGCAGATGAGCGCTATCAAAAATAAGTATGGTTACGACTATGTGAATTACAATTACCGCGACATCGCCGATTTGGATTTGACTTACAATAATGTAATTGCCGATGCTATCAAAAAGGGCTGGCCTGTGATTGTTGGCGGTCAGACCGAGGAAGGCAGCGGACACTCATACATTATCGACGGTGTGAACGGTGATATGTTTCACTTTGAGTATGGCTGGGGCGGCACTGATAACGGCTGGTTTTCCGTTCCCGCTAAATATTGCAAAAATTATAACTTCATAATCGCTCATCCAAATATTGAAAATTTTGCGTATCTTAAAGCTGACCCGAAATATCTATATATTAAAGGTGTGGACAACGATTTTGATGACAAGTTTGATATGCAGCAGACCGGTTCTAACAAATGGTCTTACTGCCAGAAAGAGCCTGTTGACCTTCCTGCCGGTACTTACGAGTTTTATTTTGAGTACGAAGACGGATCTAAAATCGCTCCTTGCCTTTCGTCAGCCATTGAACTCGACTACTCTACAAGTCCATTCGCTTGGACGGGTTTGTTTACCTCCAATCCTGCAAAATTCACTATTACAGAGGGGTACAAACTTAATTTCTGGCACAAGCTAAATTCTGGCGAGATTATGATCGAGGGTTTGGATTTCAATGTTGCCATTTCGGGCAAGGTTTTGGACAAAGACAACAATCCTGTAGCTGGCGCATTGGTATCCACTTATTACGATATGCCTGTGATTATAGAAGATCAGTCTTACGAGATTGCTTCCATCAACTGGTCTGTGCCCAAATATCCATCATGGCGCAAAAATACATTTGAGCCGTCGTCAAACTGCCTTGCCGGTGTGGATATCAAACTCCATTCCAAAAAGGGTGAACCCGGTGCCCTTATTGTTGCCATATTAGACAACTCTAACAAAGTGGTTTGTAGCAAGAAGATACCTTATAGCGATGTAATTACGGGCGGATGGATGCATGTTGATTTTGACGAAACAGCATTCCTTGTTCCCTACGAAACTTACTATGTGGCTCTTGCTTCTGAGGAATGGCAGTCTGGAACCAACACTTATTACTGCTTTTGCGACGATGCTCACAATATAGCCTTCCGTACTTATGCGTCCGATGCCCCTTTTATTAGAACTGGTTCCGATGGTAGTTATTCATATACTGTTAATAAATATTCTTCGTTGACACTCACTGCGTTTTCCGATGATATGTTTTTCAATAGTAACGAATTCAACAACGTAACAGAAAACCTTACCGACCAGAATTTAGTTCAAACCGGCTTTAGATTTGTGGATATTTCTGGTTCTGTATTCGACAAAGATAACAATCCGATAGAAGGAGCGTTAGTTACCACTGCTAAATCCAAGCCTGTTTCGGCTATTGACCAAAGCAATCCTACTCCGGGTAACAATGGTAACAGAGTTTATACCAATGGTGTTACCAAGGAGTTTGTGCCAACAAAAAAATGCCTTGCGCAGTTAGATCTCATGTTGTTCCGTAAGGGCGATCCTGGATTTATTAATGTTTCAATTGCCGACATGTCTGGTAACAAACTTTGGGAATACGACATTCCATCATCTACCTTGCCTACTGGTGGTAAGAAGTTTTTGGAGTGTAAGTTTGAAAAGCCTATTGCAGTTACTCCTGGACAATCTTACACTATCAATCTCATTTCGGATGTCTGCAACGACGACAACCGTTGCAATTATTATGTAGATGAAACCAATCATCAGTTGGTTTATCAGGTTTGGGGTTGCGACAACTTTTTTGTTATTTCTGATGCAACCGGCAAGTACACCTACCGCACCGACGCCGGATGGTCAGGTTCGCTCTACGCATATTACGACGACAAGACATTTGATGCTATCACAGTTACCGAGCTGTGGGAAAACGCTGCAGGAAAGGATTTTAAAGAGAAGCAAGTCAGCAACAACGACCCAGTTATAGAATCTATTTCCGTAGTTGCGCCTACCAAAACTGAGTATTTGCTTGGCGAAGAGTTGTCTACTGAGGGTATGGTAGTTACGGCGCATTACAACGACGGTTCTGAAAAAGAAGTAGATTTCGGCTACGAACTTTCAGGTTTTGACTCCGAAAACATTGGCGAGTGTACTGTAAATGTAACATACAGTTCTTTTGTCGCCACTTTCAAAGTTACTGTTGCTTATCCTCCTTTTACTATCACCTACAAGGTTGACAATGAAGTATATAAAACAGTAGAATTGGAAGTAGACGACCCAATAACCGCCATCGACGGACTTGCAAAGACCGGTTTTGTATTTAAAGGCTGGTCGCCCGCACTTCCAGAAAAGATGCCTGCGAAAGACCTTGAGGTTAACGCCGAATGGGATTACATAAACTATTCGCTCACCTATTATGTTGACGGCAAGGTTTATGGTGAAGCCGAAACATATCACTACGGCGACGCAATCACCATGAAAGCCGCCCCCACCAAAGAGGGTTATACATTTGAAGGTTGGACACCCGCCATTCCTGAAAAAATGCCAGCCGAGAATTTGACCGTTGCTGCCGAGTTTGAAATCAACTCTTATACAGTAACTTATATAGTGGCCGACACTGTTTATTCAAAACTTACCGTTGCTTACAACCAAGCTATCGCAGCAATTGCTCCGCCAACTCAGGAGGGCGCAGATTTTGTTTCCTGGACTCCGAGTCTGCCTGACAAAATGCCAGCGAAAGACCTCTCTGTTAACGCAGTATGGGAAAAAATTCAATATTCTGTCACCTATTATGTTGACGACAAGATAGATGGCGAGGTTGTGAAGTACTATTTCGGTGATGCGGTAACTATGCGTGCAGCACCTCAGAAAGAGGGCTTCACCTTCTCGGGTTGGGATGTTGAAATTAGTTCGATGCCTTCGAATGATGTGGTTGTCAAAGGAACATTTACAAAGGATAATCCTACTCCTGTATCCGGCGTTGAAAATTATTCCGATGTGCGTGTTTGGGCTTACCAAGACGTTATATATATCGAAAACGCTGTTGATGCTGATTATTCAATAGTAGACCTCAGTGGACGAACTGTCAAGATGTCTAAAATCAAAACCGACCGCGACGAAATCAGGCTTGGCAAGAATGGTCTGTTTGTGGTAACTATTGGCGGAAGAAGTTTCAAAGTGGTGTTGACCGAATAGTTTTTTTATTAACTTTGCACACAGAATTTTAATTTTATAGAAATGCACCAATTAGTAGACGACCTTATAAAAATTGCCATCGCCGAAGACCTTGGCGATGGCGATCATACATCGCTCTCGACTATTCCAGCCGACGAGCAGGGAAAGGCTAAACTTATTATAAAACAGGACGGTATCCTCGCCGGAGTAGATGTTGCCTTGGAGATTTTCAAGATTATCGACCGGAATCTCAAGGTGGAACTTTTCTTAAACAATGGCGCGGAGGTAAAAAAAGGCGACGTTGCTTTCATCGTTTCGGGAAGGGTTATTTCGATTCTTCAGGCCGAAAGACTTGTGCTCAACTTTATGCAGCGTCTTAGCGGTGTGGCTACCCAGACCCACATTTACGCCGCCAAGATTGCCGACCTGCACACTAAGGTTCTCGACACCCGCAAGACGACCCCGGGTATGCGTCTTCTTGAAAAAGAAGCTGTTAAGATAGGTGGCGGAAAAAATCACCGTATCGGTCTGTTCGACATGATTCTTATTAAAGACAATCATGTAGATTTTGCCGGAGGTATCAAAAACGCCATTCTCGCAGCCCAGACCTACTGCAAGGCAAAAGGCAAGAATCTTGATATCGAAATCGAGACACGCAACCTCGACGAAATACGTCAGGTGTTGGAAATCGGGGGTGTACGCCGTATCATGCTCGACAATTTCGACATTCCCACTACTCGTCAGGCGGTGGAACTTATCGCAGGACGGTTTGAAACCGAATCCTCTGGCGGAATTACATTGGATAATCTCCGTGATTACGCTCTCACTGGCGTAGACTTTATTTCGGTGGGTGCGCTCACTCATCAGATAAAGAGCCTCGACATGAGCCTGAAAGCTGTATAGTAGAGATGTTATCTATATTTATAGAATAGTCCGTTCGTGGCGTTGTCTATGGGCGGACTTTTTTTATGGATAATGTCTGTTGGTTTGTTAGGAGAATCATCTATAAATGATTGTGAACCAATAAAAAAAACAAAAGGGAAAATCTCACGATTCTCCCCTTAGCTAATTATTAACCTAAACCTTTATATTATGAAAAAAACATACTTAAAAATCTCCTATTTTTTACACTGCAAATTTATAGTCTTTTTTTATATCTTGCAAATATTCTGTGTTAAAAAAAATTAAAATTTTTGCAAATATTTCTTTTATTATTTACACAATCATTTTACGTAAAATATCATTCTTTGTTTCAAAAAAAATGTATTTTTGTGCAAATTTTTTTAATATCATCATGACAGATTCTAATATAATCAAAAAAGTTACCACGCAGACTATTCAGCAGATGAAGCTTAATGGCGAAAAAATATCCATGCTCACCTGCTACGACTATTCCACAGCCAAGATTGTGGATGCCGCCGGTATTGATGTTATTTTGGTGGGAGATTCGCTCGGCAACGTTATGCTCGGACATTCCACAACTCTTCCAGTTACCGTTGAGGATATGATTACCTACGCCGCAAGTGTGGTTCGCGCAGTTAAACGTGCTTTTGTGGTGGTGGACATGCCTTTCGGTTCGTATCAGGGCGATTCGCAAGCCGCCGTGCGTAACGCTGTTAGAATTATGAAAGAGACTGGTTGTCAGGCTGTTAAAATCGAAGGCGGACAAGAAATTGAGGATTCTTTCAAGAGTATTCTCTCCGCTGGTATTCCAATTATGGGGCATCTTGGACTTACACCTCAGAGTGTCAATAAGTTTGGTGGTTACGGACTTCGTGCCAAGAGCGGCGACGAAGCGCAGATTCTTTTGCAAAATGCGCAACGTCTTCAGGAATACGGATGTTTTTCGGTTGTTTTGGAAAAAATTCCCGCACAGCTTGCCACCGAAGTTACCAACACTCTCTCCATTCCTACTATCGGCATAGGCGCGGGCAATCAGTGTGATGGTCAAGTGCTTGTGTATCAAGATATGATGGGCATTACCGATATGCCGATGCCAAAGTTTGTGCGCAAGTACGCCGATTTGTCGTCGGTTATAAAGAATGCCGTTTCTAATTATGTTAGCGATGTAAAATCTGGAACTTTTCCTAACGATTCTGAGTCTTATTAAATGAAGAAGTTTTGGTCATATTATCTTTTACTGATACTTTTGGTTGGTTGCAACGATGAAAAGCCGCTTGAGTTTTCTGTTTTGCCTTCGGGTGTTGAATATTGCTATGTTGTTAAAAATGAGGACAGTGTAAAAGCCAAACCCGGCGATGCCTGGGTTTTGGACGTGAGATATTATTCTGAGCACGACTCTCTTTTGTTCGACAGCCGCAGCGTAACTTCTAAGTTCACAATGGAATGTCCTGCCGATTCGATGCTCGGATGTGTAGAGGAAGGTCTTATGATGCTCCACAGCGGCGACAGCATGATTATTAAGGTAGATGCCGAGAGGTTTTTTACAATTTCGCGCGGTATTGAGCTTCCTGATTTTATTAAACGTGGCGAGAAACTTACTTTTTACGCCAAATGTAACGGAATAGTGCCGAAACAAAAAATCGACCAGCAGTTTGGTGAATATATCAGCAAGATGATGGCTAATGAAAAAATGCTTATCAACACATATCTTGAACGCGAACAGGTTACTGTAATTCCTTCGCCTACTGGACTTTACAAGGTGATTCTTACACCAGGCAAAGGCACTCAGACTGCGGCTGGCAAGACTGTTACTGTACATTATGTGGGAATGTTTGTTGAAGGCACCGAGTTCGACAACAGTTACAAGCGCAACCGTCCGCTTACATTCAAGCTTGGCGAAAATCTCGTTATCGACGGCTGGGAAGAGGGCATTGCCACAATGAAAAAAGGCGAGAAGGCACGTTTGATAGTTCCGTCGAACCTTGCCTACGGGCCTGAGGGAACAAGGGGCATTCCGCCGTTCTCAACTTTGGTATTTGATATAGAAATGATTGATTTTAAATAATTTATAGAATTGGATTTTATGAAAAAGATCAGAAAGATAGGATTATTTTCAGTACTGTTGGTAATGTTGGCATTTGTTGTGCTTGCTACTCCGTTGGCCTCGTGCAATAAGGCCGAAACCCGCGAAGACGCTGAGGAAAAGCAGATTGCGTCGTTCAAGAAGTCGATAGCTAAGGACACTCTCAATGTATATGAGATTGGCGGAATTATTCTCGATGTCAAGAAGATGGGCAAGGAGGAGTATCTTCCCGACGAATACATTACAATCATATTTACAGGAGTTGCCATGCAGCGCAATGTTACTTTTGCCAAGAACGATACCGTTACTGTAAAATACGGCGACAACCAATTGATGGAGGGTTGGAAAATAGCACTTCCATTTTTGAAGAAAAATTCATCCGGAGTGTTGCTCGTTACCTACAACAAGGGCTACGGAAAGGAACGTGTGGGAGTGGTTGAGCCTTATTCTACTCTCAAGTTCACTTTTTCGGTTCAGTAGGGCGAAATTTGGTTATCTCTTAGATGGTAAAGCCTTCACGTTCAATACGTTGTTGGCTTTCGCCTATTGACATTTCGTTTTCTAAATGCGTTTCTGAATCCAACGACCAGCTGTTGATACCGGCTCTAAGTGCCTCGCTTTCAATAATTTTTATAAGCGACCTGCCTCCGCCTAACCTTATTTCGGCACGTGGATTGATAAATCTGCAAACTGCTATTGTTGTGAGTATCTCCTCGTTGTCGAGAGGGGTGGAAGGTGTAAGTGCCACTCCGTCTTGAGGACTTAGTATGTGTATCGGAATAGATTTTACACCGAGTTCTCTTATTTTTTGTGCCACGGTAATACGGTCTTTCATGGTTTCGCCCATGCCGATGATTAGTCCGCAGCAAAGCTCAAAGCCAACTTCGCGAGCGTTGGCAATTGTCTCTATTTTTTTTTCGTAACTGCATGATGTACAGAGTTTTTGGTAAAGCTCGGGCGAGGTGTGAAGGTTGCATTGGAATGTGGTAATGCGGCTTTCGTTTTTGAGCCTTTGAAGCTGTTCTGGCGTGAGATTGCCGAGAGTGGCGCATAGTTTTACCTTGCTACGTCCTGCAATTTTTTTGCTGAGTTCTATTATCTGCGTTAGTTTGCGGTCGGTGATGTTGTTGCTTGTAGATACGAGGGATATTTTTTTAACTCTTTGGGCTTCTAACTTTTCGGCGTAATTTATCGCGGTGTCGTCGTCAATTATGTTGTACTCCTTTATTGGTGTTGTGGCTTTTTGGCTGAACGAGCACCATTGGCAGTTGTAGTGGCATTTGGCAGACTCCACCCTTATCGACGAGCATATCTCAAATTTATTGCCTCGCATTTTGGCGCGAATCTGGTTTGCGCTGTAATAGAGGGCTTCGATGTTGTGTGTCTGCGACAGGGCGATAGCTTCCTCTTCTGTGATTTGGTAGCCTGCGTATATCTTGTCTTTCAACTCTTTGATGTGGGCGAAGTCCATAATGTCAATTATTATTTACAACAATTTTTTAATTTTTTCAAACTCAGATTCAAAATTTGGCGTAAACACCTCTTTGCCAATGTTTTGTTCTATTTCTTGCTTAGTCCAGAACCTTCCGTCGTCTATTTCGTCTACAGATATTATTTGGGGATTTTCGTAATGGCATTTGTAAACGTTTATCACCTCGGTTTCGATTTTTCCTTTCCAAAGATAGCGTGTAAGTTTTTCAAAATCACCGTTTTCCACTCCTGCTTCTTCCCAAGCCTCGCGTTTGAGAGCCTCACATTCGGGTTCGCCGTAAACTATGTGTCCGCCCACAGCCGTGTCCCATTTGCCGGGCTGGATTTTTTTGTTCATCGAGCGTTTTTGCAAGTATATCTCGCCTTTTGAATTGTATATATGTACATGAACCACAGGGTGTATGAGCGATTTGTCGGCGTGGCATGCGCTACGCAGGGCTTTACCTATGACGTTGCCTTCGCGGTCGGTGATTGGCAATGTCTCTTCCTGGTCGGCTGATATGTGAATCTGAATGTCTGTCATGCTGATAATTTTTGCAAATGTATCAAAAATATGTTTAAAAATATTTTGTCGTGTCGGTTTTTTCACGATTTTTGCTTTTAATTGTAAGCAAACGCATATTATATATATAAGGTGTGCGTTTGTTTTGTTAATAATCACCTATTAATACTGAATAATGATGAATAAAGTTTTTATTATGTTGGTTTTCAGCCTTTTATGTGGATTTGCGAGTGCACAGACTGCCGAGGATATTTATAAAGAGGGCAAGGCTCTCTACGACTCGAAAAAGTACAAAGATGCTGTTCCGAAATTCCAAACATCTGCCAATCAAGGTTATAAAAAAGCCCAATATTATCTTGGACGTTGCTACGACAAAGGACATGGAGTGGAAGAGGACGATGAGTTAGCAGTGTTGTGGTACAGCAAGGCAGCGGCTCAGAATCATCCCAAAGCTCTGTACGAAATGGGACGATGCTATAAAAAAGGGGAGGGGGTTGAAAAAAATATCGACAAGGCATTCGAGTTTTTCCAAAAATCCGCTGTTCAGGGCAATGCCGACGCTCAATTTGAACTTGGTAAGTGCTACATGAAGGGTAAAGGCACTGATCAAAGCATGGACAAGGCCAAAGAGCTTTTTAAACAAGCAGTTAGCAATCCCAAAGGTGGTAGCAAAATTCTCAAAAAGATAAAGAAGGAGGCTGCAGAAGGTGACGATGACTACCAAAAAATCTTGAAAATGGTAAAAAACTGAAAAATTTTTGCGTAAAACTATGCGTTTTTTTAATAATTTTTTACCTTTGCCATGTAAAATGTATAAACAATGGAATTGACTGAACTAACCGCCATATCGCCTGTAGACGGCAGATACAGAAACAAAGTTGACGAAATTGCCGAGTATTTTTCGGAATTCGGACTTATAAAATACAGAGTAATGGTAGAAGTGGAATATTTTATCGCTCTTTGCGAACTTCCGCTGCCACAGCTCAAAGATTTCGACCGTGCGCTTTTTAAACCTTTGCGTGCCGCTTATCGCAGGTTTGAAACTTCCGACGCTCTGAGAATCAAAGAGATAGAAAAAACCACCAACCACGATGTCAAGGCTGTGGAATATTTCTTACGCGAAAAATTCGACGAGCTGAATATAGCTCAGTATAAGTCGTTTATACATTTCGGACTTACATCGCAAGACATCAACAACACTGCAGTGCCATATTCGTTGCAGGCGGCTTTCAACAATGTATATCTTCCTTTGTTAGACAAAGTTACTCTTCAACTTTACCACCGTTCGGGCGAATGGGCTGATGTTGCAATGCTCGCACGTACCCACGGACAGCCGGCGAGTCCTACAAAGCTCGGCAAGGAGATTGAAGTGTATGTGGAGCGTCTGCAGACTCAGATGGGACTTTTGAAACTTGTTCCATTCTCAGCTAAGTTCGGCGGTGCGACAGGCAATTTCAACGCCCACAATGTGGCTTATCCCGAAATCGACTGGACAAGGTTTGCCAATTCGTTTGTAAACCACGTTCTCGGTTTGGAACGCAGCCAAGTTACCACTCAGATTGAGCATTACGACAATTTCGCCGCCTTCTGCGACGGAATGAAACGCATAAACACCATTCTCATAGACCTTTGCAGGGATATTTGGATGTACATTTCGATGAACTACTTTAAGCAGAAACTCAAAGCAGACGAGGTTGGTTCATCGGCAATGCCGCACAAGGTTAATCCCATTGACTTTGAAAACGCTGAGGGTAATCTCGGAATTGCCAACGCATTGTTCACGCATCTGGCTCAGAAACTTCCTATCTCTCGCCTCCAGCGCGACCTCACCGACAGCACCGTTCTCCGCAACATTGGTGTGCCAATAGCTCACACTATGATAGCTATGAAATCGCTTCTCAAAGGTCTCGACAAACTTATTCTTCATCAGGAATCTATCGATGCCGACCTTGAAAACAATTGGGCTGTGTGCGCCGAGGCTATTCAGACCATCCTCCGCCGCGAATGTGTCCCCAACGCATACGAAAAACTCAAAGAGCTGACACGTGTAAACCGTCAGATTACAGCGGACGATATACACAGCTTTATACAGACATTGGATGTGAAAGACTCTGTAAAAGAGGAACTTATGAAGATTACTCCATTTAACTATACAGGCATTTAAGCATTTAGTATTTTATTTAAATTGGAATTGGGGGGCGGATAGTATTATTCGCCCTTATTTATAAAAATGTCATTATGAAATTTGTAGCAGCTTTATTATTGTGTCTGATTTCGTTTTCTGCTCAGAGTCAGTCTCTTAAAATTGCCCTTTTAAAATATTCAGGCGGTGGCGACTGGTATGCTAATCCTACATCGCTACCTAATCTTGTAAAGTTTTGTAATCAGAATCTTACAACCAATTTGTCGAACGATATTCCTACCGTGGAGCCGGGCAGCGCGGAAATTTTCAACTATCCCTTTGTTCACGCAACAGGTCATGGCAACGTGGAGTTTTCGGCTTCGGACATTGAAAATCTTCGACTTTATCTCATGTCGGGTGGGTTTCTGCATTTCGACGACAACTATGGAACCAAGGAATATGTTTTCCGCGAGATGAAACGCGTTTTCCCTGATAATCCGTTAGTTGAGATACCGTCTTCGCATTTGATTTTTCACCAGAAATACCATTTTAACAACGGACTTCCAAAAATTCACGAACACGACAACCATCCGCCTGTGGCTTACGGAATATTTGTGGAAGACCGTCTGGTGTTTCTATACACTTGGGAATGCGACCTTGGCGACGGCTGGGAAGATACTGAGGTTCACCACGATACGCAAGAAAAACATTTAGAGGCACTGCAGATGGGCGCAAACATTATCGAATACGTTTTTAACCATAACTAACATTTAGTACGCCACAAATCCGAATTTTTTTACATGGTTTGGCATCTCCTGCATTGCGCGGGTGATAATGCCTTTGGCGGTGTAACTCGGATGCGTGGCAATGGTGCTTAGCAACCAAAGTTCAAAAACAAAACTGTTCATAAAGTCAACATCGCGAGTATATCCGGTAATCATACGCGCATTTGTGTGCTTTTTAAACGCCTTTATTTCATCTTCTTTCATACGTAGCGAACTGCACGACCCGAAATGAACGTTGCGGTTGAGAAACAGATTTTCGTGCTTGTTGGCAAATGTGCGGAGGTTGAGGTTTACGCCGTTGGCAAACTCTATTGCGCTCCGTGCGCCGTGAAAGCATAGATACACCATGTCGTAGGCAGAGTACGAACTATAGTTAAGGTGGTTGATGTAATATTCAAAATCCTGAGAGGTAGCCACTTGACGGAATGCGTATGGAATGTTCAGCGTGTTTTCAAGAAATTCGAGCAGCGATTTTGCCGCCGATTTTTTCTTCAAATCCTGAATCGACTTATCCCATTCGGTTTCCAAACAAAAAATTTTGTTCATATACGTTAAAATTTGAGTACCGCAAATGTAATGAAATATACTATTTGTACAAAATTATTGCTAAAATTTTCTTTCTGAATACATTGTCAAGAATAAAAATGTATTGACGCTTGTTTTTATAAATCATTTTTTGTTATTACCTTTGCGGCAAATAATTAAGAAAATGATTACAGTACAAAACTTAGCGATACAGTTTGACAAAAAGCCTCTGTTTGAGGATGTTAACTTGAAATTCACCCCAGGCAACTGCTATGGTGTAATCGGCGCAAACGGCGCAGGCAAATCTACTTTTTTAAAAATTTTGGCAGGCGACCTTGATTCCACTCGCGGTACTGTGGAACTTGGTCACGGAGAGCGTCTTTCTGTGTTGAAACAAAACCACTTTGAGTTTCAGGAGTTTACAGTTTTAGACACCGTTCTTATGGGTCATAAAAAACTGTGGGACAATATGCAGAAGAAAAACGAGCTTTACGCCAAAGCCGATTTCAACGACGAAGACGGCATCATTCTCGGCAAGCTTGAAGACGAATTTGCCGAAATGGACGGTTGGAACGCCGAAAGCAACGCCGCTGCGCTTCTCAGCGGTCTCGGCATCAAGGAGAGACTCCACAACCAGCTGATGAAAGATATTACCGGCAAAGAGCGTGTGAAAGTGCTCCTTGCTCAGGCTCTTTTTGGTAATCCCGACAACTTGTTGCTCGACGAGCCCACCAACGACCTCGACCTCGACACCGTACTTTGGTTAGAAAACTATCTCTCTAATTTTCAGAACACTGTGATAGTGGTTTCGCACGACCGCCACTTTTTGGATAATGTCTGCACCGACATTGTGGACATCGACTACAACAAGATACGTCAGTTCTCAGGAAACTACTCTTTCTGGTACGAAAGTTCGCAACTTGCTCAGCGTCAACTTGCTGCCCAAAACAAGAAAGCCGAGGAGAAGAAAAAGGAACTCCTTGAGTTTATCCAGCGTTTTAGCGCGAATGTTGCCAAGAGCAAACAGACCACCAGCCGTAAAAAAATGCTTGAGAAACTCAATGTTGAGCAAATTGCGCCCTCTACACGCCGCTATCCGGGCATAATTTTCACACCCGAACGTCCCGCTGGCGACAAAGTGCTGGAAGTTAAGGATTTGTGCTACGAAACTAACGGCGAAGTCCTTTTCAAAAACATATCATTCAACATCGAGCGCAACGACAAAATCGCACTCCTTTCGCACGACCAACGTGCCACAACAGCGTTTTTCCGCATCATCAACGGCGAAATCCAACCCACTTCGGGAACTTTCGCCTGGGGTCAGACCATTACAACGGCCTATCTTCCGTTAGACAACAACGAGTTTTTCCAAAAAGATATTTCTATTAAGGATTGGCTTGCTCAGTTTGCCGACGACACTACTGAGGTGTTCCTGCGCGGATATTTGGGCAAGATGCTGTTTTCGGGCGATGACATCAACAAAAAATGCACAGTTCTTTCGGGTGGCGAGAAAATGCGCTGCATGATAGCCCGCATGATGCTTCAGAATCCTAATCTGATTATGCTCGACCACCCAACCAACCATTTGGACATGGAGTCGATTCAGGCTTTCAATAACAACATGAAGACCTATCCGGGCAACATTATTATGACCTCGCACGACCACGAGTTTATCCACACTGTCTGCAACCGTATTCTTGAAATTACTCCTAACGGATTGATTGATAAGTATATGGACTTTGAAGACTATATGGAAGACGAAAAAATCAAAGCCCTCCGCGAGTCTAAATACGTATAGTTGAAAAAAATTTATCGATTGTGAATAAAAGGTGTTCTCCTTTTTTGGGGGAGAACGCTTTTTTTTTGTCTATATTTGTGAAAATGTTTTACTAAAACTGTTTCAGTTATGAAAAGATTACTCGTTTTTGGAATTGTGATTCTCTCATGCCTGTCTGTTTCGGCTCAGAAAGACACTGCCGCTATAAAGTTTGCCAACGTAACGCCTGCTGATTTTGAACCCACTGAGTTTGAGAAGGTTGGCGGATATAAGGCAGTGATATTGCAGAACCAGAGGTGGATATATTTCGATGTTTTTCTCGGTGATCACACTAACTCACCTATGAATTCCACTTATAGCTATTTGCGTTTTGTAAATACCTATCACATCAGGTACAAGGCTTTGGAAGACAATTTTTTAGCTGACAACAAGTTCGTTATTCCATTCAGCGGTCGTTTCGAATATGAGATTGTGCCTAAAGTGAAGGCGGAGGTTTTTTCTTTCAACGGCAGCAAAGTGGTTTCTAAAAAGATAAAGTTTGGTAACATTAGGACTATCAACCGCGACAGCCTTCACAGCCGCGTGGAAATCTCGTTTCCCGAAATCAAAAGAGGTGATATTATTGATATTGAGTATGATGTGGCATCATACGACTATCTTGATCCAGAAAAATGGAATTTTCATCACGAGTATCCTTGCTTGGTTTCGCAGGTGGTAACTGATTTTCCCAACAATATTTCATACGACCAGATTGTTACAGGGGAGAGCATTCACGTAAGCAAAACAGTTAAACCGCATTCTATTGTATATTACGCTGATAATCCTTATTATGCGCGGTATGGAGCGAGGGCTACCGACCAGTTATCTTTCAGACTTCCTGGTGAAAGGACAATTTTTACCGCTTTTAATACCGTACCTGTAGATACGGTGTACAATTTTATGCCGCAAAAAGAGTATTACGACGCGCAGCTATATCTTCGTCCAAGAAAATTTACCGACGAATATACCGCCAATATGCCAGGGTGGCAATCTTTAATTTCCATGCTCCGAAAATATGCCGATCCTTCCTGCCGTTATATGTCGCAGTTTGAGGTTAGTAGAATGAATACTGTTGCTTCATACGTTACTTTTGAAAGCGGAAACTGGAAACGTTTCAACAAGCGTCAACGGCAAAGCCCTGTGTTTTGGAAACCTATACTCAAGTCTTTTTTGTTACCAGACAAGTTGGCTGCCATGTATGATAATTTTGACGGACTTGATTCGCTTTCGATTTTGAAACAAATATACGGATACGTAACCTCTAACATTATGTGGGACAGTACATTTGCCAATTATATAGCCACCGAGCCCGAAAAAGTTCTGCAGAAAGGTTCGGGCAGTAGTGCTGAAATCAACGGCACATTAGTATCGCTTTTGCGTCGTGCCGGATTTAACTCATTACCGGTCTTCTCCGCCACAAGGAATTTCGGTATGGTAGATTCAACATACGCTAACACTTTGCAATTCAATAATATACTCGCTTATGTGGCATTTACGCAAAACGACTCGTTGTATACCTATCTTATGGACGCTACAAGTCCCACCCGAAGTTTTGATATGCTTAATACTTTGAATATCAATAATATGTATTTGGCTATGGATTTGGACAAATCAACACATTCCTTCATTTTTTATACTCCGTATGACTACAACGTGCGTATGGTGTCTGCCGAGCTGAAAGAAGGCGGTTGTGTGGTTTCCGAAAGGTCTACCGGAGTGTTTGCCGCCGAAAACAGCGATTACTTCTATTTCCACAATGCAAAACAATATTTCGACAGCCGTTTTTATTTCGATGGTGCTGATGTTCAGCCGATTGGCAGCAGCAACAAGGATGGCGTTTTTGAGTTCAGCGCGCGGATACCGCTCGTCAACGTGGGCGAAAAAGCACTGATGCGCAAGCTTTTAGGCCCTAATCCTTTTCCCGAGTTGGTGCGCACTGTGCCTGTCGATTTTGTTTTCCCCTGCAAATATCGGTTTGTGGTATATTCCAACGACCTGTTAACTATTCCAGAACAGAAGTTTGACGCTTGTGGACAGCATCTTTTGGCGCATATCTATTCTACTGATACTGATGGAATTTCGGCACTGCATCTCGACATTGATATTTCCAGAACTATGTTTTCCGTGGCTGAATACGATTATTTGAGAATGTTTTTTGACACCATCTACAAATTTTTGGACAATTGAATTATTTATGTGAAACACTTAATTAGATATTCCTTTTTTATGTTTACCTTTGTGCAAACATTATTTCTATGAGCAACATAAATTTAAAAAACAGAAGTCTGCTGACTTTGCTTGATTATACACCGCAAGAAATCAATTACTTGTTGCAGTTGGCAGCCGATTTGAAAAAAGCCAAATCGCAAGGTACAGAGGTTAAGTACCTTACAGGAAAAAATATTGCATTAGTATTTGAAAAGACATCCACCCGCACCCGTTGTGCATTTGAGGTGGCAGCCGCCGACCAAGGCGCGAGAACCGTCTATATCACTCCTTCGGCCAGCCAGCTCGGACACAAGGAGTCTATCAAGGATTCTGCCCGTGTGTTCGGACGTATGTTCGACGCTATAGAATACCGTGGCTACGCTCAAACTATTGTGGAGCAGCTTGCCGAATATTCGTGCAAGCCCGTTTGGAACGGTCTTACAACAGAATTTCATCCCACTCAGGCACTTGCCGATATGCTCACCATGCAGGAACATCTCAAAAAAGATTTGAAAGATGTTAAGTTCGCTTTCCTTGGCGACATCCATGGCAACACTTCCAATTCGCTCTTGGTGGCAGCTGCAAAGATGGGTATGGATTTTCGTTTGGTAGGTCCAAAAGCTCTTAACCCTAACGTGAATATATGGGATAAATGTCAGGCACTTGCTCTTGCTTCCGGCGCGAAACTCACTGTTACCGAAAGTGTTGAAGAAGGTGTTAAAGATTGCGACGTGATTTATACCGATGTCTGGGTTTCGATGGGCGAACCCGCCGAAGTGTGGAAAGAGCGTATTGATATGCTTTTAAAATACCGTGTCGACGACAATGTTATGAAACTTACAGGCAATCCCGATGTCAAGTTTATGCACTGTCTTCCCGCGTTCCATAATTTGGAAACCAAAGTGGGCAAGGAGATTTACGACCAGTTCGGCTTAGACTGCATCGAAGTTACCGAAAAGGTTTTTGAATCCGATGCCTCAATAGTTTTCGACCAGGCCGAAAACCGTCTTCACACCATCAAGGCTGTTATGGTAGCCACACTGGGCGATTAATGATATTTGTCTTATTATCAATAAGTTGGATATATTTTGATTAATTAGTTGTTTTTTTTCGCAAAAAAGAGCAACTAATTAATTTTTTTCTTACTTTTGCATCACAAACCAATAAGTTTTTATCCTATGGACGAAGACCCTTATAATTTAGAAAACTGTAGATTTTTCCCATTGGGATAAGAACGTTTCCTCGCCGGAATCTCCTTTTCCCACTTGGGAGTTAAAATTTGGAGGTACGGCAAATGATTCAGATGTACAGAAGTTTCCTGGGCGCAGAGAAGTTCAGTGAACTTGAAAATGGATGTTGGGTGCATTGTGTGCAGCCCGACAGCGAGGAAGTAGAGCTTTTACAGGAAAAATTCAAAGTTCCGCAAGATGTTATACAAGACATCCTCGACAACGACGAGCGGCCTCGTTACGAGGTAGACGACGACTGGAGTATGATAATTCTTCGTATTCCCGTAGAAAGTCCCGGCGAAACTATGAACTATACCACCTACCCGCTCGGTATTTTTATGGGAGAGGACTACACCGTTACTATATGCAACGTTCCCAACAACGTTCTGCCGGTCGACCAGCCTTCGGTTTACCGCAACTCGTCGCAGCCGGTGTACGACCGTATCAACTTTACCCTCAACCTGTTTATTCGTAGCGCAAACTCGTTTATGTACTACCTTCGGCAGATCAATCAGCATACATCGTTGATAGAGAAGGAGATAGAAAAATCCATACGAAACAAGGAGCTCAACAAACTTTTGAAATTGGAAAAATGTTTGGTATTCTTTATTACATCGTTGAAAAGCAACGAGTTGGTTCTTGCCAAGTTTAAAAACTCCAAAAAGACTATGTTCAGCGAAATAAACGAAGACCTTATCGAAGACGCAATGATTGAGACCAAGCAGGCTATAGAGATGGCGCAGATTTACAGCAACATCCAGAGCGGCATGATGGACACATTCGCCAGCGTTATCTCAAACAACCTCAACGTGGTGATGAAACAGATGACCTCGGTGTCGATTATCCTGATGATTCCTACGTTGATAGCCAGTTTTTTTGGTATGAACGTTCCCAACGGTATGGAGGAATGGGTTTGGGCTATGCCTATTATACTTGTGTTCTCAATATTGATGGCGTTTGTTGGAATCAAGTTTTCGCGGCACAAGCATTGGTTGTAAAAACAATATATAAAGGTGAATATGATTTTTATTTCTACCTTTGCTCACAAAACAAATAATTATGGAAGAAAACTCATCACCGTTGATTCTCGTTTGCAACGACGACGGAATTTTTGCCAAAGGTTTAAAAGAATTGGTTAAGGCAGTCCAGCCTCTTGGACAGGTAGTTGTGGTAGCTCCCGACAAGCCTCAGAGCGGCAAAGGACATAGTATCACTCTTGAGCTACCATTGTGGTACCGTCCCTCCCATGCGTTTGACGAGGGTGTGATGGCATTTAAATGCACAGGTACGCCAGCCGACTGCGTTAAGTTGGCGCTTTACAAAATCCTCGACCGCAAGCCCGACATCATTCTCAGCGGCATCAATCATGGATCTAATTCGAGTGTCAACCTGCTATATTCTGGCACAATGGGAGCGGCAATAGAAGGTGCGATGCACGATATTCCATCAATAGGGTTTTCGATTTTGAACTTTGCCGATGACGCCGATTTTGAAAGCATTTCAGTATATGTAAGGAATATCACGGCCAAAGTGCTTAATTACAAAGGCGATAACGCTTTGTGCCTTAATGTCAACATTCCCAATCCATCGGAATATTCTATCAACGGAGTGAAAATTACCCGGTCGTGCCACGCCATGTGGGACGAGTATTACGAGAAGAACATCCATCCCAACAACCGGAAGATGTATTACTGGCTTTGCGGAAAATTTGTCAACTACGAACCCGATGCCGTGGATACCGATGAGTGGGCATTGGCAAACGGATATATTTCGGTTTGTCCTGTCAAGATAGACTATACCGACATGGCTATGAAGAAGGTTTTGGAGGAATGGACTTTCTGAAAGAATTTAAGGCTTAGCCATCCGATTTGGTAAACGAGTCGATAAACTCCTCGAGCTGCTCTCGTGTTACAATTTCGTAGTCGTCGGGAATGTTGAATACAGAATCGTCAACATCTTCTTCGTGGATTTCTATTGCCCTCATGTTCATGCTTATACCGCTCAGACGAACCTGAAAACCGAGCAGAACACCGTCTACCTGGCGGAATGGATTGTTGGTGTTGGGATTTTTGATGCCGATTTCGTTGGTGTAATATAGCTCGTAAGGTGTTTGGCTTGCGTTGGGACAGTAGGCGAGAGCCTTTTTACATTTGTAGCCGCATATTGTTAGGGTGTCGGCGGTTTGTTCAATTTTGATGTCGTGCATCTTTTCGTAACCAAAAGGAATTGCGTCAGTGTCAGCCTTGTACATTTTTTTCTGGTTCATGATTCTCAGCAGCGAATAGTTGGTGTGCGAGTTGTGGTCGCTGATATATATTAGACTGAAAATCGCAAAAAAGCCGTTGATGTTGATTACTGTATTGTCCTGCTTGAACTTGAGTTCCATAGTTTCGGGCAGGAGGCTCACGAGGCTGCTCTGTTCGGCATCTTTGGGGTATTCGATAGAATAGACGATTCGTCCTTCGGTAATCTTTCCGAAATTTGTTATTGTCTGGCAAGATGTTGTCGCCAAAATTATTAAAACTACCAGCAGCGATACGCTAGTAATGATTCTCTTACGCATTTACAGTCGTTTTTTTTGATTCAATATGTTTAATTTTTAGGGTAACAAATATATGAAATTTTCTTTAATGCAAATTTATTAGTCAATACTTTTTTATTTATTTGGCAAATTTTAACATCATTTTTGCGGTTTTATTCGTATTTTTGCATTTAAAACCAAATTATAACTACATGATGAAATATTTTTTATTCGTTATTCTCGGCCTTGCATTTTGCCGGCCACTATTAGCTCAGGAAAAACCTAAGGCTGTACAGATTATTGAAGATAAGTATAAGGTGAACACGGCGTTTCAGCCAGGCGAGGAACTAATTTACGACCTTAAATATGGAGTTGTCAAAGGCGGCGAGCTTAAAATCAACGTGGGCCTCCAGCCTGTTGGTCACGATTACTATTTCCATGTAAAGGCAGTATGCTACTCTACCGGCGTTGTGAGCAAGTTGGCGCATATCCTCGACATCTACGAGAGCCTTTTCGACATCAGCACCGGCTATCCGCTCAAAGCCGTCCGCAACGTTACCGAAAACAACTACAAGCGTTACAACGAGGATATTTTTTGTCAAGACAGCTGCGTGCTTTACAGCATGAAGAGCGGCCGACACGAGGTGCCGCCACATTGTTTCGACATTATTTCTGCTTTTTATTACTCGCGTCGTTTTATTTTCGACAAGACTTATCAGAAAAACGAGACAATGCAGCTTTACACTTGGTTTAATGAGGAACTCTACATCGTAGACCTTAAATATAAGACTACGGAGACCATTAAATCGGATTTTGGCAAGATAGAGTGCCTGAAATTTGTGCCTGTGCTTAGCGACAAGTCGGTTTTTAAGAAAGAGGACGACCTTGAGGCATGGTTTACCAACGACGGCAACTACGTTCCGCTCAAAATCAAGTTGGATATGCCTATTGCCTCTATACGTTGTATTTTAAAGAGTTACAAGAATCTCAAAAATACCGACGGGTTTCTCAAATAGCTGGCTTAGTGAAAGCTTGGACAGGTGTTGCAATGGCTGCTCTTGCGTGAGAACCAGTGCTTTATGCCTATTGCGAATCCCACAGCCTCGGGGTCGAAGTGCGTTATGGCGAATGAGAGGTCGTTTTTCTTCGAGAGATAAAAGTTGTATTCGATTTCCGCGCTCAGCCAGCAAATCTTGTTCTGGATAGTGCCGCTCTTGTAGATTTCCTCGTCGGTGTAGCCGTCGATGTTTTCCCATGTCTGACGGTAGAAACCGCAGGGGCCGATGCCTACCGAAAGCGAGTGCTTATATATCTTGAAAATTCTGAACCTCAGCATCAACTGCGTGCTAAAGGCGGCTTTTTTCATGCAGTCGAACTTAATGGTCTGAACAAATTTTAGGCTGGTGATGTCGTTGGCATATAGCTCGCCGCCAAGACGGATTCCGGGTTCAATAAGAACCTTGCCGTCGCCGCCGCCCTTGATTTGGTAGATTGGAGCGTTTACTCTATCGGAAAAATCTATGCCGACGCCTGTGAGTGCCGCGCTGACATTGCTCTGTGCCGCGCAGATTCCGCTCAATAACGATAAGATGAGCAGTGTGAATAGTTGTTTCATGTTTAACATCATTAAAAAATTTTTTATTGGTTGAAAGAATAACGTATTTTTGCAAAAAAAATTGGTGCAAAAATACCAATCATATATTTTTATTCATTATTTTTGTATATTTACAATTGGATTTTTAAGCATTATTTGACATGTATACCTCTATTGCTAACCACGGATTAACAGTAAAAGATAAATTGATAGAAAATTACTATATCCTGAATCAGATAGTACAATCTATTGATACAGGCATTGCTGTTTTTTACGAGAAAAAATTAGTTCATGTCAACAACGAAATCCGACGAATTACTGGTCGTACTTATAAATATCTGGAAAGCAACTTGATGGATTTGTTTTTAGAGAGTGATATTTATAATCTCAGGCGCAAGTATATATCAGTAATGAAGCATTACTCCGACAAAGCCGAGTTCTATATCAATATCAAAATGACCGACGGAAGTATTAAACGTTTATTATGTAGGTTTACTCTTATACGTATTGTTGAGAAATCAGGCTTGTTTGTGATGGTTCACGAATTAACTAAGGTTCCACAGTCATACGACACTGAGATGATGGCTTCGAACCTTGCTCACGAACTGCGCAGTCCGTTGAACGCCATTATCGGTTTTAGCGACATCATCGCCGACGAGAATATCTCGCCTGCCGACCGCCGTATGTATATCAACTATATACGCAGCGGCTGTATTTCTCTGTTGCATCTTTTGGACGATTTTTCGGATTTCAACAAGCTGGAACACAATAAGATAGTGCTTGATGAATCAATGTTCGACATCAACAAGTTTTTCGACGAGCTGGAGGTTCGCTGCCGTATGTATTGCGCTGTTAACCATAAGGAGCATCTGAATGTCGGGTGTGTAAAAACTTGTTCGTCGTCGGAGTGTCTTGTTTCTGGCGATTCGCAGCGTATATTGCAGATAATGGTCAACTTGCTTACCAACGCCATAAAATTCACGCCCGAAGGCAGCGTTATATTCCGTTACGATATAGAGGACGGATTTTTGGTTCTTTCGGTGAAGGATACCGGCATAGGTATCCCGCCAAACATGCAGACCAAAATTTTCGGACGGTTTACCCAGGTAGGCACTCTTAAGAATAATTCAGGTCTTGGTCTCGGGCTTGCCATCACCAAAAACCTCGTTGACTTGATGAAGGGAACGATAGAGCTGACATCTCAGGTAGGTGTAGGGTCGGAGTTCGTCATCCGCTTGCCACAGCATAATATTAATTGTAACACCAACACTGAAAAATACGGTAAGTCGTTGGATTTCAATTTTTCAGGCAAGAAAATCCTCATAGCCGAGGATGCGCGTATCAACTATATACTTTTGGAGAAAATTCTTTCCAAAACCGGCTGCACAATCATCTGGGCTCAAAACGGCGAACAGTGCATCACATTGTTCCAGCACAACCGCGACACCAACCTGATTTTGATGGATATGCAGATGCCGGTGAAAGATGGTTATGCGGCGGCCCGCGAAATTCACGCGATGGATTCTGGCGTTCCGATAGTGGCGCAGACGGCTTTCAGCATGGACGACGAGCGCGAACGAATCCTCAACTGCGGATGTACCGATTATATAGCCAAGCCAATTGACCGTTTTGAACTCTTGAAAAAAATTGATGCTGTAATCCGTTAGATTGTGGAAATGGATAGCTCGATAGATATTGATTGGTTTGCGATAATAACAGGAACACTTGGCGGATTGGTTTTTTTCCTTTTAGGAATGGAACTGATGAGCTCCGGCCTCAAAAGCAGTCTTGGCAACAACATCCGTACTATTCTTACCAAACTTAACAAAAACCGTTTTGCAAGTCTCGCCACAGGTATCCTGCTCACGCTTATTACCCAGAGCACGGGAGCTACCACCATCATGATGCTCAGTTTTGTGGAGACCAACCTGATGTCGTTTGTGCAGACTATCCCGGTGATACTCGGCGCTAATATCGGCAGTACTTTTACAAGTCAGTTAATTGCTTTTGACATAACGGCTTATGCTATTATTCCTGTAATTATCGGCTTTATTCTCAGAAGTATCAACCGCAATCAGAGAGTCCGCGACACCGGTAACGCCCTTTTTGGTTTCGGACTTGTTTTTTATGGAATGAAGCTTTTGAGCATTTCGGTTTCGCATCTCAAAGAGCTTCCGCAGTTTCTCGACATGGTTTCATCGGCAGGAAATCCCTTTGTCGGCGTGCTTGTGGGAACTTTGGCTACTGCCATCATGCAGAGCAGCTGTATGTTTACGGGTATACTGATGGTGTTTGCCAAAGAAGGTGTTATGGGATTGACCGAGGCTTTCCCTTTGATTATCGGCAGCGGCATAGGCACAAGTTTTTTGGTGATTCTTGCTGCAATAGGCTCGTCGCGGCCGTGCAAGCGCACCATGATAGCGCATTTGTTTGTTAAAATTGTTCCGGCATTATTGTTTGTGCCGCTCACACCGCTGTTAGTGATGTTTCTTGACTGGCTCGGTGATATTTGGAGCATCTCGCCCGAACGTCAGATTGCCAACGCGCACACCTTATATATGTTTGGTTCGGCGTTTTTGCTGTTGCCATTTACGTTGTCGATTTCGCGCTTGATAGAGAAGTTTCTGCCCGACCGCGCTGTTTCGGAAGATTCGATTCCGCAGCTCAGATATATTGATATCAACGTGATTACCATGCCGCAGTCGGCGATGGAGCTTTCGATTTCAGAAACGGCGACACTTATTAAGCTTACCGGCCGCATGTTCGACAAGTCGTTCAAGCCGCTTTTGAGCTTTAATCCCGACGATGCCGGCTTTAAGCGGAATGTGGAAAAAACAGTAGCCGACCTCGACATCAAGGAAAACAAGCTCGACTATATTGAGGAGCAAATCCGGACTTATCTTTTTGCTGTTGGCCGCAGGAATCCGCCAGAAAACATTACTCTTCAGATTTTTTCGATGATTTCGGTGCTTGAGCAGACCGAACGCATGGGTGATGTGGTTCACCGAAGTATCAAACCTTTGTACAACAAGTTGTTGTCCTTGGGTAAAACCTTTTCGCCCGAAGGAAAAGCCGAGTTGGAAAGATATTATACCGACATATCAAAACATTTTCAAAATCTTATATCATCGGTTAGCACGCGTGACACCAAACAGATAGCCCAGCTCACTATTGATACCAAAAAAACTGCTGATATGGCTGAAAGTCTGCGTCTTTCGCATATCAAACGTCTTTGGACACAGGATTCCAATGCAAATATCACTCACGAAATACACATGCAGCTTATAGATGATTTGGCTGAATTGTCATCACTTTTATATAATATCTCCTCGGCGTTTGAAAAAAATATTTTGTCGGGCACAAAATGAAAAAAAACGTGAAAACCATTATATTCTATTAAAATTTTTTCGCATATTTGCGCTTAATTTTGATGTTAAAAACAATTTGCTACACATGAAAACAAAGCATTTATCTTCGCTTTTAGTGCTGATAATGATTTCATTAATCTGTGCGTGCTCGTCTAAGCCCGAAGAACTTCTCCACGGCAAGTGGCAGATGATCGGTGTGGAATCAAGCGCGTTAACTAATAACGATGCTACCTTGCAAGGCTATGTGCAGGATTTGGTCAAAAGCACTTCTGCGATATACAATGCCGATTTTAGCTATGAGCAGACAGTTAACTCCATCACTACCAAAGGCAAATGGACTATCCTTGCCGACGGAAAACAGCTCCAAGTGGTGGACGAATCTGGTAAGAAAACCATTATGGGAGTTATAGAACTAACTTCCGACCGTCTGATTCTCAACAATTTCGACGGCGGAGTAGAAACACGACAGATATTTACAAAAGTAAAATAATAATAAAATTGGAAAAGATACTAATTCAATACGCGCCCGACGGTAAGTCGGTTGCCGAAAAACTCAGGCAGATATTGATGCAACATGATTTTGCCGTTACGTTAGGTGTTAATTCGCTTGACGACAATGATTTACCAGAGGTTGTGATTGCAGTTTTCTCTGCCAAGGCGGATACTACGCCTGCGTTTATAAATATTTTGGACACCTGTCAGGAAAAGGATGTTACAGTTGTGCCCTTTGTTATGACGAATTTGGACAAGACCGCCACGCAGCGTTATTTTCTCAACGACCATGTGTGGATCGACAATACTGAGACCGTATTTTCATCCGCCGCGGAGGATTTGGTTGACTTGCTTACTAAAAATTATGCCGACCTTGCCGACCGCAAACGCGCAAAAAAGGAGCGTGAAATCAAGAAGCAACGCCGTTCGCCGGCATCCTCAAAGGTAGTAGCCAAATCGGATTCCGACCAGGGGAATTTGTATAAAAATATTTGCTATATGCTTGGTGCAGTGACACTTATTTTGCTTGGTATACTCATGTTCCAGCCTCGTGGCGACGACAAATCCTCCACAAACAAGAGTTTGAACCAGGTTGATAGGACTGTCGATATCCGTTCTTTTGAGAGTCCGCTTGTAGGTTCGTGGCAAATGTCAAGTTACGTGGACAACCAGTTCCGCGCCACACGTCAGGACAGTATTGAACATCAGCAGCTTGTTGACGCGCTTGTACAATCTGCCAAGATGGTTTTTACAAGCGACCGCAGATTTACCCGCTCTGGTTTCAGCGAGACACCCGAAAAAGGCTTTTGGGAATATGACCCGTCGAGCCACTATCTCAAGCTACAGCCTGAAAATAGCGACAGTTTCGATCAGGTGCAGCTGCAGGAACTTTCCGACACCCGCATGATTATCGTTGTGAATGAGAGGGTTGACAATCTCGACATTATTACTAAGATGATTTTTACAAAAGTTTCTAAATAGACCGCTTTATGAAAAAGATATTTTGCTTAGTCGCGTTGTGCGTAGCCTTTCTGCTTTCTGCCTGTGAAGAAGGGTACGATACTATTATTCTCGGTAAATGGGTTCTGCAGAAGGTTGAAATCGTTGATATTGATGATTTTTGCGAGTATCAAAGCCGCAAGTCCATCGAGGAAATCGACAAATCATTGAAGCAGATAGATATGGAGATTCAGAATGCTGATCCCATTCTCAAGGCTAATTTGGAACAGCACCGAAGCGGTCTTGAGCAGCAGAAGGCTCTTTACGTTGTGGACTCTATCAAAGCCGACTTTGACGAGAATTTCAAAAACATTATCGGGCAGTTGTACTTTCAGTTCCGCAGCAACAAGACTTTCGCTCTTGTAGGAGATAACGACAGCCTGTCTGGTTCGTGGTCGATTAAGGGCGACACGATTTATACTCTTTTGGCGGGCAAACCTACAGAAGACATTCTTATTCGGGAACTTACCAAGTCGAAACTCTCTATTACATCCACAGAAATTGACGACGACGGTTACGAGATTACCACCAACATGGTTTTCAATAAAGAATAAATATTCTATCACATTTTATATTTTAATCACTAATTCACTAATGTTATGCTAAAGAAAATCCGTTTTGTGTCAGCCTTGATATTCTGGGTCGGCATTACGCTCTTGTTCTTGGATTATACGAGCGGGTTGCACGTTTACTTGGGATGGATGGCTAAGATGCAGTTTCTTCCGGCGGTAGTTTCGCTCAATGTCGGAATTATTTTGCTGGTATTGGCTTTGACGTTTCTTTTCGGCAGGGTTTACTGTTCTGTGATATGTCCAATGGGCGTGTTTCAGGATTTTGTCAACCGTATCGCTGGAAAATTCAAGAAACGCCGTCATTCTTTCACCCCTGAAAAACGCAAGCTCCGCCTGATAATACTCGGCGTTTTTGTGGTTTTGATGTTCGTGTTCACACCTCTCGCCATTCTTATCGCACCTTACAGTGCGTATGGTAGGATGGTAAGCTCTATCTTGCAGCCCGTTGCCGGAGCTATTCACAATATGTGCGCAAATATTGCCGAGCATTACGATTCGTACGCTGTGTACGATGTGGATGTATGGCTGAAGAGCGGTTCAACTCTCGGTGTGGCTATTGTAACATTCTTTGTTGTAACTATTTGGAGTTGGAAAACTGGTCGAGGATATTGCAATACAGTTTGTCCTGTGGGCACTGTTCTCGGATTGATTTCTACCAAATCGCTCTTCAAGGTGCGTATCAATTCCGACAAATGCGTCAACTGCTCGCTTTGTGAAAAGAGTTGCAAGGCACAAGCTATTGATTATAAGAAACATGAGATTGACTATTCGCGTTGTGTAGCCTGTATGAACTGCTTGGGTGTCTGCAAGAAGGATGCTATTTCGTATGTAAGGAAATCACCTGCCAAGCCTGTACCACAGCCTTCTGACGGTGGTGTAGACAATTCGCTCCGCCAAACTCTCGCCACAACAGCGTTGCTCGCGATAGCTGGCACTCTGAAGGCTCAGGAAAAAACAGTTGACGGTGGTTTGGCTGTAATTGCCGACAAGTTGGTTCCAGAACGCGAAATTCCTTTAAAACCCGCTGGTTCAGTTGGTTTGAAACATTTTTCTACGCATTGCACAGCTTGTCAGTTGTGTGTAATTCAGTGTCCCAACAATGTTCTTCGGCCTTCGTCGGCTTTGAAAGATTTTATGCAGCCCGAGATGAGCTTTGAACGCGGATACTGCCGTCCCGAATGTACGCGGTGTTCCGAAGTGTGTCCTTCAGGCGCGATATTGCCGATTACTAAGGAACGCAAAACCTCTGTACGTGCCGGTCATGCCGTTTGGATTAAGCAAAACTGTCTTCCTGTGAGCGACGGTGTTTCGTGTGGTAACTGTGCAAGACACTGTCCCTCTGGAGCTATCACTATGGTTCCGCTTGATGGCAATCCCGATGTTAAAATTCCTTCGGTGGATACAGAACGTTGCCTCGGTTGCGGCGCGTGCGAACACCTTTGCCCTGTGCGTCCTTTCTCGGCTATTTATGTGGAAGGCAACCTCGTGCATGGCGATATGTAGGTAATGCATAATTCAAAATTCAAAATTCATAATTCGTAATTATTTAGAACAATGTCAGACAACAATATATCACGCCGCGAATTTCTTAAAAGAGCCGGAGCGTCGGTTGCTGTTACCGCTGTGGCAGCGTCGTGCGGCAAAGTGGTTGATTCCCATGAGGTTTTCGATACTTCTGCTTCGGTTTCCAAAAATATACCCACCGACAAGATGACCTACCGCACAAATCCCAAAACTGGTGACAAAATTTCGATACTCGGCTACGGATTTATGCGACTTCCCACCGTCAGCAACCAAAGCGCGCGAGAGAGCGGCGATGAAATTGATCAAGAAACCGTAAACCAACTCACCGACTATGCTATTGCGCACGGTGTCAATCTTTTTGACACTTCGCCTGCATATTGCCGTGGCTTTTCGGAACATGCTATGGGTATAGCCCTAAGCCGCTATCCACGAGATAAGTACTTCGTTTCCACTAAATTGTCGAACTTTGCTCCTCAGCAGTGGACCTTTGAGGCATCCAAAGCCATTTATCAAAAATCGTTGAAAGAACTGCAAGTAGACTATATCGACTATCTGCATCTCCACGCTGTGGGCAACGGCGGTATGGAAACGTTTTCGCAGCGATATTTAGACAATGGGATGCTCGATTTCCTACTCAAAGAGAGAGAGGCGGGCAGAATCAAAAACCTCGGATTCTCGTATCACGGTGATATTAAGGTATTTGATTATTTAATCGACAATCACGGCACCTACAAGTGGGATTTTGTGATGATTCAGATGAACTATGTGGATTGGCATCACGCTAAGCAGATAAATCCAAGCAATACCGATGCCGAATACCTTTACAACCGTCTTGCCGAAAAGAATATTCCTATTTTTATAATGGAACCTCTACTTGGCGGACGACTTGCCAAGCTGCCCAACCACGTTCAACAAATATTGCGCGAACGCCGTCCCGAAAGCAGTATCGCATCGTGGTCGTTCCGTTGGATTGCTTCTCATCCTCAGATACTTACAATACTTTCGGGTATGACATATATGGAGCATCTTCAAGACAATCTTTCAACGCTTTGTCCCCTCGAAGAGTGCACCGAAGACGAGAACAAGTTTCTTGAGCACGTCGCGGATGAGTTTGTGCAGTTTCCGCTTGTGCCTTGCACCACTTGCCAGTATTGTATGCCGTGCCCCTACGGTGTGGACATTCCCACCACGTTTACACATTATAATAAATGTGTCAACGAGGGATATATCTCGGTTTCGCAGCAGGATGCCAACTATGTGGAGGCGCGCAGACGTTTCCTTATCGGCTACGACCGCGTGGTAGAGCCCAAACGTCAGGCGGCGCACTGTATAGGCTGCCGCACTTGCGTATCTCACTGCCCTCAAAATATCAATATTCCCCAAAAATTGCACGACATTGACGATTATATTGAGAAACTCAAGCAAGGAACATTGTAAAATTATTACACTTTTGGATAAAAACGGTGCTGATTTCATTGAAATTTGCACCGTTTTTGTTACTTCATGTCGTAGATTTTTTATCTCATCACGGCTCAAATAAAAATTCTATTACATATACCATTGATAATCAATCTGATATAAATTGTTAAAAAAAAGTTTTATTATTGATAATTTTTCTTTAAAAAAGCTTGACATTTATTTTAAAAACTTGTAAATTTGAATATTATAAAAAATAGATATATTATTAATATTAACGTATTGATATACAAAGTATTATTATAAAAAAATACTTTCCGAACTATTAATTTGAACTAAAATGGTCAAAGAAAAGGAAAATAAAGAGCTTTTTCAGCAGACAATGCTATTTGAATGTGCATGGGAAGTCTGCAACCAAGTTGGCGGTATTTACACAGTAATCCGCTCAAAAATTCCAGCAATTGTAAGTAAGTGGAACAGAGATAATTACATACTTCTCGGTCCTTATTTTGAAGATCAGGCGTCTCCCGCTTTCGACCCCATCGAAGACCTTTCCGATCCTGTGGGTTTTGCGGTGCATACCATGCGCGAGAGCGGTTTCGAGGTGCATTACGGACACTGGCTCGTTACCGGCAAACCTAAGGTGATTCTTTTTAATCCTTACACTATTTTCAACCGTCTCGGTGATATTAAGTACAAACTCTGGGCAGACCACTATATATCAATTGATTACGACGACGACCTTACTAACAAGGTTCTCTCATTCGGATTTCAGGTAACTGAGTTTTTCAGAATTTTGGTTAACAGCGACATTCAGCCTACCAACATTGTGGCTCATTTCCACGAATGGATGGCGGGCGTTCCTATTATGGACATCCGCAAGGAAAACATGCCTATCAAGACTGTCTTCACCACTCATGCCACAATGCTCGGCCGTTATCTTGCTATGAACGACCACAGTTTTTACAACAATCTGCCTTTCTACAATTGGGAGGACGAGGCAAAGCATTTCAATATTTTCCCGATTGTTCAGCTCGAACGCGCTGCGGCTCATGGTTCGCACGTGTTTACCACTGTCAGCGAGATTACTGCGGCGGAATGTACGCACCTGTTAGGTCGCACACCCGACTTTATCCTGCCTAACGGCTTGAATATCGAGCGTTTCGAGGCTATGCACGAATTTCAGAACCTCCACTTGGACTACAAGGAGCAGATCAACGAGTTTGTCATGGGTCATTTCTTCCAGAGCTACTCTTTCAATCTCGACAAGACACTCTATTTCTTCTCTTCGGGAAGGTTTGAATATCAGAACAAAGGTTTCGACCTTACATTGGAGGCTCTTGCAAGGCTCAACTACAAGATGAAGTTAGAAAATATCGACGCCACTGTTGTATTTTTCTTGATAACACGTCAGCCAACCTACTCGTTTAATGCGCAAGTTCTTCATTCAAAAGCACTTATGGAAGAAATTAAGCGCAATACCGAGGAAATTGAGCGCGACCTTGGTAAAAAACTTTTCTATTCCGTTACCCAGAACGGTGCTTACAAACTGCCCAATCTTAACGATTTGATTGAGGAACATCAGGAATTGAAACTCCGCCGCAATGTGAAGACTTGGAAGTCGAACAACTTGCCGCTTATCGTTACCCACAACCTCAAGAACGAGAACGACCCAGTTTTGAACTTTCTCCGTATGTCGAACCTTATTAACAACCGCGACGACAAAGTTAAAGTTGTTTACCACCCAGATTTCATAAATTCAGCTAACCCGCTGTTCCACATGGAGTACGGACAGTTTATCCGTGGATGTCATTTGGGCGTTTTCCCATCGTACTACGAGCCTTGGGGTTACACTCCGCTTGAATGTATGGCGAGCGGTATTCCTTCGATTACCAGCGACTTGGCTGGTTTTGGCTCTTATATCAAGGCCAAATTCGACGATTGCGAAAAAATGGGTCTTTATGTGGTTAACCGTAAGAATGTCAGCTACAACGACAGTGCAGACCAGATGGCTAACCTGATGTTGCGTTTTGTAAAACTCAGCCGTCGCGAGCGTATCAGTATGCGCAACAATGTGGAAGAGAACTCGACACACTTCGACTGGACCAACCTTGCGAAAAACTATTTTGACGCTTACGACGAAGTTTTAAAAAGATAGTTATAGTGTATTTTAGCATATTATTATTTTGGTCTGCAGACGTGAGTTTGCAGACTTTTTTATTTTTCCACGCTGTAGATTTCGGTTTCCGCCTCTTTTTTGGTGAATGATTTTTCGAGCATACATTTCTCGTCGATAATCACCGCGCTCACGTTTTTTGGGGAGGGTTCTTTGCCTTTGATAACGTAAGAGTATTTGGTGGCTGAATAAATGGTGTCGATATTTATATTATTTTCTGTGATGTATCCTAAATATTTGTTACTCAATATTTTGTAAAATAAATTGCTGCATATCAGCGTATCGTTTTGAGACATTTTTTCTTTGATAAACTTGGTTGCCTTCCAGTCGGTTTCCACTTGGTGAGTGTGTGAAATATACTCGCACGAAGTATTTTTGCTCCTTGCGTCGAACACAGCGAAAAACAGGATTAACACACTGATAATTATATACTTGTAAACATACAGCATCTTAATTTCAGAAATTGCCGCGCCTGTTGCCACTGCCAAAAGCACCACCACGGGAAACATCTTGCAGAGGTCGGAGTTTACCAAGGCGTGGACAGTGGCAATAAGTAACATAAACACTGTGATATAGATATAGGTTTTCACCTCGTATTTTTCAATTTGCCGTTGCAATGCCGCTGCCAGGATAGATATTATCAGAATCAGAGTTAGGGTCATGCGCTGTTGTGCAAGAAAAGCGAAATTGGCGTTGTTGATAATGTTTTTGTCAAATTGCTCAAAACCAATGTTTTGTAATATGCCAAGATGCTCGAATGCCACATAGTTGGCTGTTTCGGCGGTGGCGTAGGCTACCAATGGAATAATGAAGAATACTATGGATTGTGATTTTTGATTGTTGTTGAGCTTTACCAGGAAGGCAACAATCATGAACAATATGGCCAAAAGCCCTGAAATGTCGATATTTACCGACAATGTCAGCCAAATAGCCATGGTGCGGTATTTTTCTCGGAGAAAACAGTATAACGCTGATAGTAAGAATATTGCGTTGAGAACTTCGGGCTGTATCGTTGCAAATTGAGCTAAGTAGATATTCTGTACAATCAGTATTGTGGCGGCGAATATTCCAGCCTGTTTGCCGAAAAAGAAGATTCCGAATTTCAAGACTATAAACACAAGCACAATTGAAAAAACTGCGGCTGTGATTCTAACAACTGTGATATTCGCTCCGAAAATTTTGAATATCAAGAAGTAACTTAGTATTGGAATATTTGGAATCCTGTCGCTGAAAAGCTGGAGGCTGCCGTCGTCTGCAAGCTTCATGTATTCGCTGAAAAAATCAATCTCGCTGTACGACATGGGCAGGGCAAACACATTGAACCTGAACGCAAAAAGCAGGTACACACCGATTATTAGCGGTATGTAAAACTCCAAGTTCTTTATTTTTTGTATTATGCTACTCATTTTTCAAATAATCTGAAGCTTCGTAACCCATGTTGAAAATCAAGTCGATGATGCTGAGGTTGGCTATAAACCCATGTTTGCTGTCGAAGACCTGAGGATAAGGTGTTTCGTTATAATAGTTTTCGCCTATTGTCTGACGCTTTTTTGGATGAATCTCATTGCGCAAATCATTGTATAACGGGTCGTCCGGCTCGATGTACTTTTTAGTTAACTTTATCTCTGTTTTTATGTTTAATATATTAAAAATCAACGAGTTAATACTATTGTTGTAATCAAGCAGAAACTCGTATCTTTTGCGATAAAATGGTTCAAAATCGTCTTTGAAGTATTCGAAATATGGCGACGAGTTGTATGCAGAGACTATAGCGTGCCAATGGCGCGACTGCCAGTGTTCGTCGTAGCTGATTTTTGTGTCGCGGGTGTAGTGCTTGCTGTTTACCTTTACGATCGGTATGCTCAAACTTGCAGCTCCGGCGGCGGTATATATCTGGCAACGGTTGCGAAAACTCTGTTTTGGAAAGTTCTCGTAACTTTCTATGGTAGTCTGAGTATTCTGCGCTATTGCTCTAATGTATTGTAAATTAGGAAGATATGCTGTGCTTAATAGTAATTCCGCCATGATTTTACTTTTGTTGATGCAAATTTAAAAAAAATCAACGAAATAGTGCAAAATATATTATCATTATAAATAATAATTGTTAGTTTTGTAGTTGTAAAAAAGTTTTTTTTGGAGGAACAATTATATGAAAAAAATTTTCAAAAAACTGTTAAAGATTTTTGGTGTGCTATTGGTTGTAATTGTGGCACTTATGATTATAATACCGATGTTCTTTTCGGATAAGTTGCTCAATTATGGCTGTCAGCTCGCCAAAGACTATATTAACGCCGATCTCTACGTCAAAGACCTGTCTTTGAATCTCTTCAAACACTTTCCTGATGCCACAATCCGTGTGGACGATGTATATTTAAAAGGTGTTGACGAGTTTGAAAAAGACACACTCGCAGCTTTCGACCGTTTGGAAACCACTGTAAACCTCATGTCGCTTTTCGGTGCTAAAATCAAAGTGAAATCTGTGGTTCTTCAGCAGCCGCGGTTCAATGTTATCGTGCTCAAAAACGGGAAGCCTAACTACGATATTGTTAAAAGCGATTCAGCACAGGTGGAGGAACAACAAATCGACACTCTGTCTGCGTCGTCGTTTAAACTTGCTCTTAAAAAGTTTGAAATCAATAATATGCGTGTGCTTTATACCGACAGTGTTACCGACGTTCACGCGCTTATTGATTCGCTCAATTTCAAACTCCGTGGCGATTTGAGCGACAAGGAGACTATCTTGTCGATGCTTATGGAAATCGCCAAGCTCAATGTCCGCATGGGTCCCATCATCTATATCAACGATGCTGTTGTGGATGTGAAATCTGATTTGGACGCTGATATGGAGCATATGAAGTTCTCGTTTAAAGATAATATATTTAAAATCAATCAGTTAGCCCTTAATCTCGACGGTTGGATTGCTGTTCCTGACACTAATATTCGTATGGATTTAAAATTTGGTGCGGATAATACTGATTTCAAGAGTGTTTTGAGTATGATTCCTGCCGATTACGCCAAAGATCTCGAAGGGGTTAAAACCGCTGGTAATTTTTCTTTTGATGGCGGCGCTAAGGGTAATTTCAACGCAGTGTCGTTTCCTGAATTTTGGGTTAACTTGCTGATCGACAATGCTCGTTTCCAGTATCCTGACCTTCCCAAGTCGGTGGAAAACATCAATGTGGATGTCCGTGTTAAATGTCCTGGCAATTTGGACAGCATCAATATCGACGCCAAGAAAGTCCATCTTAACATAGCCGAAAACCCCATTGACGCGCGGTTCCTGATACAGACTTCGGCAAAGGATATCAACCTTGCGGGCGATATTAACGCATCGCTCGAACTTGCTTCTGTCGCCGACGTTGTTCCTTTGGAGGATATGACTTTGAAAGGATTGGTGAAGGCTATTCTGAGTTTCGACGGTAAGCTATCTTACCTCGACGACGGCGCATACGACAAGTTCAATGCCAAAGGCGACATCAATCTCGCTAACTTCCGTACAGTCATGACCGACCTGCCGCCTATCGACATCAGCAAGGCTCACCTCATAATTTCACCCAAAAACGGAAACCTCGAGTATTTGAACATGACCATGGGCAAGAGCGATTTCAATCTCAACGGCAAGCTCGACAATATTTTCCAATATGTTTTTGCCGACAGCACTTTGAAAGCCTCATTTAATTACAAGAGCAACCTTATCGATGTTAACGATATTTATTCTTACGACCATTCTGTGGTTGCAACCGACGGTGTAACAGATACTTCGGCTATCGAAGCTCCCGAAATCCCTGCCAATATAGATTTTTCGCTTAATTCTTCTATTGGCAAAATTCTGTACGACAGCCTTGTTATCAGCAACTTGACTGGCGTTATCGGGCTTAAGAACGGTGCGGCATATCTCAACGACCTTAAACTCAATACTTTGGGTGGAAAAGTCTTTGCCTCTGGTGTTTATAATGCCGCCGACATTAACCGTCCCGGATTGGATTTGCAGCTTGATTTGAGCCAAGTGGACATTCAGACCACAGCCAAGACTTTCAACACTGTTCAGCAGCTCGCGCCAATAGCTACCAGCTGTCAGGGCAATGTTACGGCTAAAATCAATTTTGCTGGATTTACCGACAGATTTTTGAATCCCGACCTCAAAACCATAAACGGAGACGGACGTTTGGTAACTAACCAAGTGGCTATCAAGGATTCCGAGATTTTCAAGATGATTGGCTCTGTTACCAAAAACGAAAAACTTTCAAATCCTGCGCTTAAAAATATCAATGTTGGCTTCGAGATTGTTGACGGCGATGTAATTATCGACACTACAGCGTTTAAGATGAACGACCAGGATGCTACTTTCGGCGGAAAGCTCGGTCTTGACCAGTCGCTGAACTTTGATTTCGGACTTACTCTCGTAGAGTCGATGGCAAACGAACTGCTTGGCAGAGTAGCAGGAGGCGACCGTAGCGGCATGATTAAGGTTGTTGCCACAATCGGTGGAACTGTTACCAAACCTAAAATCACAGGTTTTCACACCTCAGCCACCGACGTTATAAAGGAGGTGGTTAAGGAAAAAATTCAGGAAGTGAAGGCCGAATTATCCGAAAATGCCAAGAAATACATCGCCGAAGCTAAGAAAAAGGCCGATGCTTTGATAGCGCAAGCCAAGCACACCCGCGACACTATTATCAGCACCGCTCAAAAACAGTGCGACCTTGCTAAAAAACAGGCTCAGGAAGTGGCAGACAAGGCTTTGGCGGAAGCTTCTGCCCAGGCGGATGCCCTTATTGCCCAAGCTTCCAATCCGTTAGCCAAGGCAGCAGCGCAGAAAGCCGCCGACGAGCTGAAGAAAAAAGCCAAGGCGAAAGCAGATCAGGCACTTGCCACTGCTAATGCAAAAGCCGATCAGATTATTGCCACAGCCAAAGCGCAGGGCGACAAGGTGGTGAAAACAGCCGAGCAGCAGGCTGAAAAAATCAACAATGAGGCGATGCAAAAGGCGGAGAGTATAAAATAGCTGTATACTTTTTTAGTTTTTTTCCGTTATAATAGAAAAACGGGAACTATGAAACGCACGGTTACACTATTGATGGCGGTGATATTTTCAGTGACATCTTTTGCCCAGAAACAATGTCAGCTGCCCAAGGTCAAGGGCTTGGATAAAAAATTCGATAATGCTGTCGCACTAATGTCGGATAATCAGGATCTCGGTGTAAGGTTTCTTAGCGAAATCACCATGGATTATCCAAAATATTATCCTGCAACGTTGATTTTGGGTGAGTACTATCTCAACAAGCAGCTTGACGCGCAGCTGAGATTCCAGACCGACAGGGCGTTGGAGTTTTCGCGCCTTGCCCGCAACAATCTTTCGCTGTCGTTTGAATTTTGCGACAATTACGATAGCTGCCGGGCTGGTTTCTTTTTGGGTGAGTGTTGCTATCTCGACCGTAAGTTTGAACAAGCCGAGCGGTTGTTCTCCAATTTTTTGTCGTCAAACAACTCTGCGCTGTCGCTCCGTCACAAGGCTCAGCAGCGTTTGGATATGATCAACGAGTATTTCGAAATAATCAGTCATCCAGTTAAGTTTAATCCACGTGAACTGAAAAAACTCTCCACCTCCGACGACGAGTATCTGCCGATGATTTCGCCCGACGGTGAGCTGTTTGTGTTCACTCGTAGGCACTTTAAGCGCAATGGTGATTTTACCGAGCAGATAGTGATGAGCAAGAAAATAGTCGTGAACGATACTGTGGGTGAACTTTATACGGTAGGCGAACCTCTTCCTTCGCCGTTTAACCAAGGGAAGCTCCAAGGTGGCGCGTGTTTTACTGTTGATAACCGTATTCTCTACATAACTATCTGTAATCATGACGATTGCGATATTTATTATTCTGTCAACGAAAATGGCGTTTGGCAGCCGCTTATCAAACTGCCTAACACAGTCAACTCCGATTTTTTCGACGGTCAGCCCACAGTTGACGCTACTGGCAACGTGATTTATTTCTCGAGCAACCGTCCGGGTGGATACGGCGGATACGATATTTACAAAATTGAGCGTAAATCCTCTGATTCTCTGTGGAGTATGCCCATAAATCTTGGGCCTTCGGTGAATACCGAGTTTGACGAGAAAACACCGTTTATACATTCCGACAACCGCACATTGTATTTTGCATCTAACGGACACGGCGGCTTGGGCGGTTTTGATATTTTTGTAAGCCGTATCAATGCGGTTGGCAAGTTTACAAAACCTAAGAATATCGGTTTTCCAATCAATACTGAGGGCGACGAAGTGGCTTATGTAGTAAGTGCTGACGGCAAAAGGATTTATTTCTCGTCGAAAACGCTCAGTGGCAAAGGCGGTTGGGATATTTATTGTTCAGACCTTCCGCCCGAGGCAAGTCCTAATCAGGTGATTCTAATCAAGGGTAAAATCACCAACGAAAACGGCGACCCGGTATCCAATGTAAATGTGGAACTCACCGGACTGAAAACTTTTGAGACCTCTCACGACATGACCAAGAAAAATGGCGAGTATGCAGTGTCAACTCAGGTTAACGATGACGAAGAATACTTGCTGACAATAAAGAAGAAAGGTTTTTTCTATGATATGCAGATAATTACGCCCGACTCTTCGGAATATGTTCCGCCTACACACATGGACATCCGCATCGACAAGATTCAGACTGGCGTGCCGAGGGTTTTGGAGAATGTAAATTTTGAGTTCAATTCTGCCAAACTTTCAGAGTCGAGCGAGGCGATATTGCGTCAGTTAGCGTTGTTTTTTGCCGAGTATCCGCAGTATAAAATTGAGATTTGCGGACATACAGATGCTGTGGGCAACAGCGAGTTTAATATGGTGTTAAGCGAAAAACGTTGCCGCACTGTATATAACTACTTGATTATGGTTGGTATAGATTCAAAACGTCTGTCGTACCGCGCATTTGGCAAGTCAGCACCTATGGCTCCGAACAATACCTCCGAGGGGCGTGCGTTGAACCGTCGTGTGGAGTTTGTGCTTTCGGAGTAGGGGAGTATCCTATTTTTTAACAACGGCTATCTTGCGGCGCATTTTTCCGCTGTCGCCGGTTAATTCTAAAATGTAGATGCCTGATTTAAAACTGTTTAGATTGAGTATCGACTTATTGTTGGCAATATCTTCCGAGAGGATTTTTTTGCCGTTAGTATCAAATGCTGTAAGTTTTTGATAATTAAGTTTTTCACCGATTTCAATGTTGATATTGTCGGTTGCTGGCAGAGGATAAATTCTTACAAAATCGGCGTAGACTTTGATTTCCTCTGGCGGTTTTGTGCCTGTGGTGATGGTAAATTTCTTGATGATAGTCTGCTTTTTGTATTTTGCCGTAACTATCACAGTGTCAATAGAATAATCTTGTGGTGAGTTGCCTGTTATTTTTGCTGTTCCGTCACCGTTTGAGGTTAGTTTTAACCATTCGGGCAGTTCGGCGGTTATGCTGCAGATGTTTTCGGAATTAATGTAGTCGCACGGCGGGAAAATAATATTGTCTACCCAAGCCTTGTCGTCGTTTTCGGCACTGTTGGCGTCTTTTTCGTAGAGCCATTTTACGGTGTGTAGTCCCTTGGTAATCGGCAGACTGACCAACGTCCACGGTGTTAAACCTGCCCATTTTTGCTTAATGTCGCCGTCTATAGCAAATTCAAGATGGTCGTAATAAATATCTGACGATGGTTGGTATGCCTCGCACGAGGTTTTTACATAGAATTTGATGGTGTCGTTCTGCTTAACGTTGATTTCTATTTTGAAATACGTGTTGGTTTGGTCGGGAATTGTCGCGCTTTCAAAACAGTAGCTGCCGGCATATGGCTCTTTGGTGGAAATTACCCATGGCCTGCGCGAATTGATTGATATGTTTTCGGGTGTGTCACCACCATGTTCAAAATTCTCTATTTGAGAGTTGATAGTGATTTGGTTTTCAGATGTTTTGGTATATCCGTCGTAATCTATCGACATTTGAAACTGAATATTTTCGGACTGTTTGTATGTGCTGTCGAGGTGAATTTCAAATGAGGCTTCTTTTTTCTGTCCAGCTATCATGCTGCCGAGGTTAAACGTTGGTTGTGTGATAGTTATGCCTTGGTGCTTACAAGTTAGAGTCGCTGTTGCGTTGTCTATCTTGTTTTTTCCTGTATTCTCTATGGTGTAATAGATTACAGCATTTTCGCCGTTTTCTAATATTCCGTTGACTATTGATGCTGCGTTGGTGATTATATCGAGATTATAAAAGGTGTTTTCATCTATTTTGGTTTCGGGTTCGCAGACGAGTTTGAATTTGTTACCTTGGTCGATGATTCTGAGGTAGTTACAATAAATACCGGGAATGTAAACTTCGGTGGTGATTGAGTAGAGCTGCTCTTTCCCGTTGTTGTAGGTGAGCTTGATGTTGAATTTTGCGTTGGTATTGTCCGGATAATTTTTGCTGAATTTAACTTTGAAGGCATCTTGCAGTGTCAGAGTCTTTTGCGGGGCGAGCAGGGCAATTGTTCCAACGTTTTTGATTATTTCTATGTCGGCATTGTCGGAGGTTAGTTCTATGTCAATGTTTGTGGCGTTGAACTGTTCAATTTCGGTTTCCACCATGTTTTTAATATCGAACGAAATAAAGGTTGAGTCGTTGTTGGCAGGCTGACGGCTGAATTTGCACGACGTGATGCCAATTACCACATCTTCGGCTTTGTTTACAGTGATATGCTTGATGTAAGTCTTTTTGTTTTGGGCTGTTACCACAAGGTCTACTTCGCCAATTTCGATTTTGTCGGCATCGAATCTTAGCATTGCAGTACCGTTCTGGTCGGCATAGGCGGAGGCAATCAGCACGCCGTTTTGCGAGAGAGCCGCGAGTGCGTAGGGAACAGTTTCGATTGTGAGCATCTCGTTGCCTTTCACGAGGTTTTGCGGATAGAATGTAACTTGGTTTGCGTCAGGTTTTTTCCAATGGACGAGCATCGATGGGTCGCCCATGAGATTGAAAACTTCCCAATAATATTTGTAACCTATTGAGCCACTTTGCATTACAGCGAGGTTGCCACGGTTCATGATTTGGGCTGCTGTGATGTATTGGTTGTTGATGTCCAATTCGTTTTCATGGATGTGGTAAAGTGCGTCCACTACGCCGCTTTGCGAGTCCTGATATTTTTCGCTGACAGTGTTGACGTAAGAGTTGCCTATGAGCCAGATAAAGTCGTATTGCCAGATGGTAGAATTTGCCGCACCGATGTAAGCCGCCGCACCACCGTTTTTTTTGCGAATTACAGATTCGGCAAAGTTGTTGACAGCCTGAAATTTAGAAGTGAGACAGCAGTTGGCGATCCATACACCCGTGCATGAATTTTCTTCCAAATTGTCGATGTCGTTGTAAGTGATGTATGGGTCGTCCCAGCTTTCTGGGTTTCCGTGTCCGTGATAGAACACAAGCCCCGCGCCTTTGTTGATGCTTTGGATTATATGTTCGGCTGCGTTAACATCGTTGCAATCCATTTCGCCGTAAGATTCGTCGTAAGGATATAGGAATGAGGTAATTCCGTTTTTGGCGTTGGCGTAGTTGTTGGTGATGTATTTGAGCGAAGTGTTGCTGTAAAATTTGGCATTGGTGGGGTCAACACCAGAAATAAAAATAATATTGTTGAAAAAATCATCGTTTTCAAATTCAGATTTTTCGTATCTAACTATCTTGTCCACAATGTTTTCCATAGTTGTGTTGTCTGTTGCGCTTATTCGTCCGTAGAGAATTTCGGGCAGACAGTCGTCGGTAAAATCACAATAATAAAGGTCGGTAACCTGATCTTTTACAGGAACTATTTCTGGATATTCCTGACGGCCTTCGAATGTTACTACAGCTTTTTCGTCGCCAGCCAGCAGAACGTAGGCGGGTGTTTGAAAGCCTTCGGGGGGATTGTAGTAAAAGTCTTTGATATAGTTTCTTATGGCATCCGTGTTGTTGGTTACGTCTTTGGTAACATAAACTGTTTTTACATTATATCCTTGGATGGTTTTCCATGCTGAAAACATTTCGATGCTGGTTTTGAATTTTGGGTGGGTGATAATCAGAAAGGTGTTAGAATTTTTCTTGATCATATCTCCCTGCGAAGTTTTGCGCAGAGAGTTGTTAGTGTTTTTGTTATAAACATTTATATCTATGGTGTGATATATGGTGAGGAGATTTTTGGCAGGGTTGTAGTCGAAAGGCACGATGTCAAGGCGTACCAAATATTTGTCGCCCATGGTGCCGAGCTGGGTTATGTTGATTTTCGGGGAATTGTTGAAAGATGTTTTTTGATATTCTAAATTGTTGAACAATAGTTTGTTTTCTTGGTTTTGAATACTATTGACTGATGGTTTTTGAGCCGGAATAATTTTGTAACCATTGGCTAATTGGTTTAGGTCTATTATGGTAGAATCTAATGCTGTTATTTTGTAGCAATATTCTCCATCAGTATTGAATTGTAATAATTGGTTATAACATGGTAGCATAGGCTCACCATTTCCAAAAACGGGATATAGCTGCGGATAGTCTATTGTGTTGAAAGTTTTACCATTGATTTTGCTGCGGTTGATATTGATGTACGGAATGCGTATTTGTGTAACTGCTTCATTGCCAATGATTTCAATCGTGGTTTTTTCGGATTGGGGAAGGAATGTGAATTTTTGTGCATTTAATTTGCTGCACATCAGGCACATCAGCGCGGGTAATATATATTTGAGTTTCATGTGTTGAGTTGTTTTTTTTATATTAATACGCTAATTCTCTATTTTGGTTGGCAAAAATAAAAAACGGCGGTTGTTTTATCAACAGCCGCCGATACTGCTTATGAATATAATACAATTATTGTATTTCTAATTGATTGATTAGTCGAATGTTACAATGTTTTTAAGGTCATTGAGGGTCTTCTTAACAGCTGCTGCAGAAGCATCGAGCAGGGCTTTTTCTTCGCTGTTGAGGTTGAGTTCGATGATTTTTTCCACACCGTTGGCACCGAGAACTACGGGAACGCCCAAGTACATATCGTTGTATCCGTATTCGCCGTTGAGGTAAGCGCAAACAGGAACAACACGTTTCTGGTTTCTTACGATAGCTTCAACCATGTAGGCTGCCGAAGTTCCGGGAGCGTACCAAGCCGAAGTTCCGAGGAGGTTGGTGAGTTCGCCGCCGCCTTTCTTTGTGCGTTCGATGATGGCCTCGAGTTTGTCTTTGGCAACGAGGTCGGTAACAGGAATACCGCCAACAGTGGTGTAACGTGGAAGAGGAACCATTGTGTCGCCATGTCCGCCGAGGAGAAGTCCTTGGATGTCGAGGGGAGTTACGCCGATTTCTTCAGCCAAGAAAGCTTTGTAACGGGCTGTGTCGAGAGTTCCAGCCATACCGAACACCTTGTTAGAAAGTGTTTTAGCTGTTTTGTAAGCTACGTATGTCATAGCGTCCAAGGGGTTAGAAACGATGATGATGATGGCGTTTGGCGAAGCCTCGATAGCTTTTTTGGTAACGTCCTTAACGATGCCGGCGTTAGTTCCGATAAGATCTTCGCGGCTCATTCCGGGTTTGCGGGGAATACCAGAAGTGATAACGATTACGCCCGAACCAGCTGTTTTGGAATAGTCGTTGGTGATACCAGTGATGTGGTGGTTGAAACCGGCTAATGCCGATGTCTGCCAGATGTCCAATGCTTTGCCTTCTGCAAGGTTGGGTTTGATGTCGAGCAATACCACTTCGTTGGCTAAATCTCTGCGTGCAATTGCGTCTGCACATGTTGCGCCTACATTTCCTGCGCCTATAACTGTAATTTTTTCCATAATTGTTTTATGTAAATTAATTATATACTCAATCAATATTGGTTTTTTTGTAGTGCAAAGTTAGTAAAGCGGTTTGATTTTGTCAAGTTAAAAATATAAAATTTTGATAAAATGTAGTTTTTTTTTGTTTTTCTCGTTGCCAACTGCTATTTTTGTGGAAAAGTTATAAACCTGTGTAATTTTGGGAAGAATTTTAGCAATCGATTATGGAATGGTGCGCACAGGGTTGGCAGTTACCGACCCTTCGAAGATTATAGTATCGCCGTTGGAGACAGTTTCTACTACAAATCTCACACCTTATATAAAAGAGTATATTACCAGACAGAACGTAGAGCATGTGGTTGTGGGCTATCCTGTGAATCCGCAGGGTGGTGAAAATCCTGTATTGCACAATATCAAGTTGTTTGTTGATAACTTGCGGAAACTTTTCCCTGATTTGCCTATCGACTATTACGATGAGCAGTACACTTCGCGGATGGCTGAATCGGCTATGCTGTCCGGTGGTTTCAAACGCAAATACCGTAAGACAAAGGGCAATACCGACAAGATGGCTGCGGCGTTTATTCTCCAAGGCTGGATTGACGAAAACCCTATTTAACAGTTGGAATACAAATTTTTATTAGATATGATTTTACCTATTACTATTATTGGAAATCCTGTTTTGCGCAAAAAGGCAGAACCTGTTCCTAAGGATTATCCAAATTTGAAAGAACTGATTGACAATATGTTTGAGACTATGCGCAAATCCGAAGGCGTTGGTCTTGCAGCTCCCCAGGTTGGTCTCTCGCTACGTCTCTTTGTTGTAGACGCATCGCCCATGACCGACGACGATAACGACACTTTTACAAAAAATTTTATACACGCCTGTATCAATCCTGAAATTGTTGAGTTTTTTGGACCGAAGGTGGGTTACAACGAGGGCTGCCTGAGCGTTCCAGGGCTTCACGAGGATGTTTCGCGCCCCGACGGTGTGAAGGTGAAATATTACGACGAGGATTTCAACCTTCACGAGGAAACTCTCCAAGGTGCAACCGCCAGGGTCTTCCAGCATGAGTTTGACCATTTGGAGGGAGTGATTTTTACCGACAAGGTGGGGCTTCTCCGTCGAAAAATGATTAAGAACAAGCTTGCCAACATATCAAAGGGCAAATTTGAACACACATATAAAGTAAAACTAAACTAATAATGACACTATTATGAATTTATCTAAATCTTCAAATCCGACTTTTTCAGAAAAAATTTTTGAGAAGTCGCTTACCAACAATGCCGATGGCGGTGTCATGTCGTACAACGGCACACTTAATAAAAGTATACTACTATTTCTGCTCGTTCTTTTGAGCGGAATCGCCACTTGGAAACTCACTATGGTGGGCAACACTGCAGCGTCGCCTCTTGCCATCGGTGGAGCTATCGGCGGATTCATTCTCGCCATAGTTTTAAGTTTTAAACCCGACAAGTCGCACATTCTTGCACCTATATACGCGCTGTGCGAGGGTTTGTTTCTCGGCGCTATGTCGGCTATTTTCAACGCTTCTTACAATGGTATTGTTATGCAGGCTATTTTGGCAACTGTCTGTGTGGTTGCTGTGGTTTTCGGCTGCTATCGTGCCGGTATTCTTAAGGCCACTCCTATGTTTGCCAAAGTGTTGGTTTTCGCCACTTTGGGCATAGGTGCTTTCTACTTGGTGAGCATTCTGCTCCGCTTTGTGGGAGTTGAACTATCGGTTTTCAACCTCGGATGGTTGGGAATCGTAATGCAGCTGGTGATTGTAGGTGTTGCTGCCCTCAACTTGGTTTTAGACTTCAACCAAATCGACAATGGTGTGGAAATGCAGTCGCCCCGTTATATGGAATGGTACTGCGCTTTCGGTCTTATGGTTACTATTGTTTGGATTTATATTGAGATTCTCCGGCTGATAGCTCTTTTGTCGCGTCGCAACTAACAGTTACATAATGATTTAAAAGGCGAAAATTGATTCTCCAATTTCCGCCTTTTTTGTAGCGGTTTAACTTTTATCGTGTACGATATATCTTTGTTGTTTTCGATTCCGTTATTTATAAAATCGAACACTATTTAATATTAAACTATCTTTGATTTGTTTTTTGACATTTAATTTTGCAGCCATAAAATATGATTTAGTTATGAGTTTGTTCAGCAATATTGTTTCATCAGTAAAGGAAAAGCTCAAGGCTCTGTCGTTTCGTACGGGGGTGATAGTGCTTTTCTTGTGCGTTCCTTTTTATATAATCTCGTTCGCACAGATGGGCTTGGATTTTCTTAGTCCGTCGGCCAAAACGGTTTTGTGGGTTGTGTTTTTCGGACTTGCCAAAACTTTTCAATATTCGGGTATCACAATACTTGGCGTGGAGGGCGTTAAGAGGTTGAAACAGAAATTTTCAAGAAAAAAGTAGTTGTTGTTATTAATTTTTTTATTATTTTTGTAATAAATTAAATTATTGTGTAAATTTGTTGCATCAAAAATAATAGTTGATATGAACAACATACTTCCTTTAAGTTTCAACTCGCTCTACATATTTGCCGGAGCAGTTTTGATAGAATTTATAGTGTTTCTGATACTTGTATCAAAAAAGAAACTCAATATCGTGCGCATATTGTTCGCGGTGCTATGCGGTAACGCCCTTACAACGTTGTTTTGCTTTTTTATGCCGGCTGGCAACGGAGAACTCGGTTTCTCGTTCTACACATGGATGACAATCGCTTTTGCGATAGCTGTTGTGTTTGAATGGCTGGTAGATGTGGCGTTTTTCCGTGACCGTCCCAACAAGGTGTCGAACCTGAGGTTTTTCTTCTGCTCGTTGATTGGCAACCTCTTGACTTTCGCACTTATCACTTTGCTCTCATTACGTCAGCTTTTGTAAGATTTTGGTTATGATATTATGAAAAAAAGGGATTAACCGCAAAGGCTAATCCCTTTTTATATTTGATAATCAATAGTTTAATACGTATTTCCCGGGTAAGCCTTCAATCCTTCCTCAAGGCATTTGAGAGCCTTTTGAAGGTCGTCGGTGTTGATAACGTATGCAAGGCGGACTTCGTTTTTGCCGAGACCCGGAGTGGCGTAAAAACCTGCTGCGGGAGCCATCATAACTGTCTGGTTTTCATAGCGGAAAGTCTCTAACATCCAGCGACAGAATATCTCGCTGTCGTCGATGGGCAGACGCGCTATGGTGTAAAACGCTCCTTTGGGCATTGGGCTGCTTACGCCTTTGATTTTGTTGAGTCCGTTGATCAGGCAGTTGCGACGTTTAACATATTCGGCACGAACCTCTTGAAAATACGATTCGGGTGTGTCTATAGATGCCATACCCACCAGCTGACCAAAATACGGTGGACTTAAGCGCGATTGTGCAAATTTCATCAACGTATCTAACACTTCTTGATTTTTGGTAATTACAAAACCTACACGGATACCACATTCGCTATAACGCTTTGATGTACTGTCAATTAATATAGTGTTTTGTTCCAAACCTTCAATCTGCATTACCGAAGTGTGTGTGCTGCCGTCGTAGCAAAAGTCGCGATAAACCTCGTCGGCAATGATGTAAAGGTCGTATTTGAGAGCGAGGTCTTTAATCTGCAAAAGTTCCTCTTTAGAATAGAGATAACCTGTTGGATTGTTGGGGTTTGAAATAAGTATTGCGCGAGTTTTCGGAGTGATTTTTTTCTCAAACTCACTAATAGGAGGAAGGGCGAAGCCGTCTTCAAACGACGATTGTATAGGCACAATCTTAGCGCCCGCCATTGTGGCGTAGCTGTTGTAGTTGGTGTAGTAAGGTTCGGGAATAATTATCTCGTCGCCGGGATCCATTGTGCTCATTAGCACGTAGATAAGACCCTCGCTTCCGCCGAACGTTACCATAATTTGTTTGTAATTAATGTTGATGCCCATGCCTGCATATTGCTTGGCAAGTGCGCGGCGATACGATTCAAATCCCGCCGAATGGCAGTATTCTACTACTTTGCCTTTGTACTCTTTGAGTACGGCAAGAGCATGCTCGGGCGTGTGAATGTCAGGCTGGCCGATATTTAAATGGTATACTTTTACTCCTTCTTGTTTTGCTTTTTCTGAAAATGGTACAAGTTTTCGTATTGGAGAGGCAGGCATTATTTTACCTGTCTGCGATATATTAGGCATAATAATTTTTTTTGTTAATTATTTACGTATTCCACATTACCTCGAATCGACAGTATTACTGGCGAGTTTTTGGCGTTGGAATACACCGAAATTGTTTTTGAGAATGAGCCAATGCGCGACGAGTCGTATTTAACCTTGATAACGCCTCTGCCCTTGCTCGGAATGGGCTCTTTGCTCCATTCGGGAGTGGTGCAGCCGCACGATGTAGCTACGTTGTTGATAATTAGTGGTTCTTTGCCGGTGTTTACAAACTCGAAAGAGTAGCTGATGTCGGAGCCGCTTTTCATAGTGCCGAAATTGTGTTCGGTGTATTTGAATGTCATCTCCACGCCGTCCTGTATCGAGGCTTCGAGTTTGGCAATAGAATCTGCAATGGCCGCCTTACGTGCCGCCTCTGCCGCTTCGAGTTCCGCTTGTTCCTGTTTTATCTGTTTTCTTGTTTTTTTCTGAGCTGATGCTTCTGTGCAGAATACCGCTGAAACCATCAGCGCAATGACTGCTGTAAATAGTAATGTTTTCATAATGCTATAAATTTGTGTGGTTATTATGTAATATTATAACTATTTGACTGCGATTTTATTATTTAGTTTAATCTTTTTTAGCATTACAAAGTGTGTACCACCAATCCGCTGCGGAGTTTCGGCTCAAACCAAGTGGTTTTTGGAGGCATGATGTTTCCGGTGTCGGCGATGTCTAACAGTTGGGCCATGCTTACGGGAAACATTGCGAAAGCTGCCGCCATCTCGCCGCTGTCAACACGTTTTTTGAGTTCGCCGAGGCCGCGGATTCCGCCTACAAAGTCGATACGCTTGGATGTGCGGAGGTCGGTGATGTTCAAAATGGGTTCGAGAACCTGCTTAGTGAGTATTGTTACGTCGAGAACTCCAATCGGGTCGGAATCGTTGTAAGTACCTTTTTTAGCATTGAGGCTGTACCAGATGCCGTCTAAGTAGAGGCTCATTTCGTGCAGTTTGGCAGGACGGTAGATTTCCGCGCCTTTGTTCTCAATGTCGAACGATGCGGAAAGCTTGTCTAAGAACTCTTTGCTACTCAGACCGTTGAGGTCTTTGATAACTCGGTTGTAGTCCATTATTTTCAGCTGATTGTCGGGGAAAATCACTGCCAAGAAATAGTTGTAATCCTCGTTGCCGGTGTGGTTGGGATTCTTAGCCTTGCGTTCAATACCAACTCGTGCGGCGGCTGCTGTGCGGTGGTGACCGTCGGCAACGTAGAGCGCGGGAACTTTTTCGGCAAAGAGTTTTTCGATTCGCTTGTTTGTTTCGCTGTTGTTGATTACCCAGAAAGTATGTCCAAATCCGTCGTTGCTAACGAATTTGTATTCAGGCTCTTGCTTGATAACATTGGCAACAATCTCGTCGATTTCGGGAACAGCGCGGTAGCTGAGGAACACCGGCTCGGCATTGGCGTTCATAGTGTTGATAAGCACCATGCGGTCGTCTTCCTTGTCGGGACGTGTAAGCTCGTGTTTCTTAATGATTTGGTTCTGATAATCCTCGCAAAATGCAGCCCCTGCTATACCGTACTGGGTGCGTCCGTCCATTGTCTGGGCGTAGATGTAAAATTTTGGTTCTGAATCTCTTACAAGCCATTTGTTGTCTTGGAATTTCTTGAAATTCTCCACCGATTTGTCGTAAACTTGCTTAGAATGAGGGTCTACATCGGCAGGTAGGTCGATTTCGGCACGTGTGATGTGGAGAAACGACTGAGGATTGCCTTCTGCCATTTGTGCTGCTTCTTTGGCGTTCATCACGTCGTAGGGAAGGCACGAAAGTTTTTGAGCGATATCTTTTGCGGGACGGAGTCCGCAGAATGGTTTAACTGTTGACATTGTGATTATTATGATAATTAAAAAGGGAGGTTTCAGGCCTCCCTTTTATGTTGGGTTACCTTTGGTATTATTTGTTTACTTGGAATTTTCTGTTGCCAGTGGCGAAGAAGTCTACAATCTGGTTCGCCGCCGCGAGTCCCGCGTTGATGTTCGCCTCTGCAGTCTGCGCACCCATTTTTTTGGGAGTAGCAAAGTAACGACCTTCAAATTTAGCTTTGAAATCGGCGTCGGCATCGGGGGCGATGTCGGTGATGTATTTGAGGTCGGCACGTTCTTCCATGAGTTTGATGAGTTCGGGCTCGTTGATAACCTCTTTGCGGGCGGTGTTGATAACGATGCCGCCTTTTTTCATCTTGTTAACCAAAGCGTAGTTGATGCTCTGTTTGGTTTCTGCTGTTGCAGGGATGTGGAGCGATACGATGTCGCAGTTTTCAAAGAGAGCGTCCTGATTGTCAACAGCTTTAACACCTGCGGCTTCGATAACGTCCTTGGGGCAGAATGCGTCGTATGCGTAAACGTCCATGTCGAAACCTTTGGCAACGCGGGCTACGTTGCGTCCAACCTGACCGAATGCAAGGATGCCGAGTTTCTTGCCTTTGAGTTCCGAACCCGACTTGCCGTTGAAGAAGTTGCGTACTGTGAAAACGAGAAGACCGAAAACCAATTCGGCAACTGCATTTGAGTTCTGTCCGGGAGTGTTCATTACCACGATATCTTTCTTTGTTGCGGCTTCGAGGTCTACATTGTCGTAACCTGCGCCAGCGCGAACTACGATTTTGAGGTTTTTGGCTGCGTCCATTACCTCGGCAGTAACTTTGTCGCTGCGGATAATGAGGGCGTCGGCATCGGCAACAGCGTCTAAAAGCTGCTGTTTGTCGGTGTAGTTTTCGAGCAGTTTGAATGTGTTGCCCGATTTTTCAACTATATCTTTGATACCGTCAACTGCCTGTTTTGCGAACGGTTTTTCTGTTGCTACTAATATTGTTGCCATTTTGTTTATTTTATGGTGTTTAAAACAGAAACACCTTATATTATATAAGGTGTCTCCAAATCATTAAGGTTCTTAGTTCTGTTTTTCAAAATCTTTCATAGCCTGAACGAGAGCGTCGACGCTTGCTTCGGGAAGGGCGTTGTAGAGCGAAGCTCTGAATCCGCCTACGGAGCGGTGGCCTTTGAGACCAACCATGTCGCGTTCTTTGGTGAAGTCGATAAACTTCTGCTCAAGGTCTTTGTATTCGTCGTTCATTACAAAGCAAACGTTCATACGCGAACGAGAGTCGGCTTGGGCTGTGCCTTTGAACAGACGGTTGCGGTCGATTTCGTCGTAAAGCTTTGTAGATTTGGCGATAGCGCGTTTTTCCATTTCTTTAACGCCGCCGTTTTGTTTGATCCATTCGAGAGTCTTAACAGCTGCGAACACAGAAACACATGGAGGAGTGTTGAACATGGAGTTCTTTTCGATGTGGGTCTTGTAGTTGAGCATTGTAGGAATCTGACGGTCAACTTTGCCGAGGATTTCGTCCTTGACGATAACGAAAGTTACGCCTGCGCAGGAGAGGTTTTTCTGTGCGCCGCCGTAGATAAGACCGTATTTGCTAACATCCAAAGGACGGCTGAAAATATCCGAAGACATGTCAGCAACCACAGGAATGGGACTTGTGTAGTCTACCAACTGCTCAGTACCGTAGATGGTGTTGTTGGTGGTGATGTGCATATAGTCAGCATCTGTGGGAATTTCAAAACCTTTGGGAACGTATGTGAAGTTGGCCTCTTTGCTGCTGATGTGGTCGTCAACTTCGCCAAAGAGTTTAGCCTCTTTTGCCGCCTTAGAAGCCCATGTGCCAGTGTTTACGTAAAAAGCTTTCTTGTTGAGTAGGTTGTAGGGAACCATACAGAACTGCAGGCTGGCGCCGCCGCCGAGGAAGATTACCGAGTAACCCGACGGAATGTCGAGAACTTCTTTGAACAATGCTACGGCTTGGTTCATAACAGCATCGAATGATTTGTCGCGGTGCGACATACACATAAGGGAAATGCCTGTTCCGTTGAAATCGTTGATTGCTTTTGCTGTTTCTTCAACTGTGTAATCCGGCAAAATAGACGGACCTGCGAAAAAATTGTGCTTTTTCATGTGATTAATATATTTTAATTTTTTTATGCGTTGCTCTTAATAATGTTGTCTTTTTAAAATTTGGTGCAAATATGCAAATAAGTTTGCGATTGAACTAATAATTTTGCGTATTTTTATCTAAAATGTTTAAAGTTTGTCTTTTTACGTGTTTCACCTACCTTGTTTTTTGATTGAAAATTAATCTAAATATCTGTTTGCCAGTGTTATATAAAAAATATACTTTTTTTTTGTTAAAAAATTTTGGCGGTAACAAAATCTGTTATACTTTTGCACCGTCAAAAAACAAGGTCGTACGTTATTTGAAAGTGATTTATTATTATAATAGTTTTCGGTCGACTAAGTAGCTCAGCTGGTAGAGCACATCCCTTTTAAGGATGGGGTCCTGGGTTCGAGCCCCAGCTTGGTCACAAACTATTTTTTTACCGGTTTTTTATTTTTTTTGCCGGGTTTTTTAGGTCGACTAAGTAGCTCAGCTGGTAGAGCACATCCCTTTTAAGGATGGGGTCCTGGGTTCGAGCCCCAGCTTGGTCACAAATTCATTTGTGAATTATTAATTAATTTAGGTCGACTAAGTAGCTCAGCTGGTAGAGCACATCCCTTTTAAGGATGGGGTCCTGGGTTCGAGCCCCAGCTTGGTCACAACATAAAATCCCCGAGGGCTTAGGTTCGCGGGGTTTTTTTATGCATTTTTTTTCTATATATATAATGTGTGTCTCATCAAAATACCTCTTTATGGAAAAGGTCAATTTTAACTTTACAGGTATGGACATTCTCCGCCACCTGCTGCGTATCGGACTTTCAATAGCGGCTATTTTGGGTGTGTGGCAGTTTTATAAGCCCAAGGACTTTGTGCTGTCCACGGCACTTTGCATGCTAATATATGTGTTTGTGAGCATGATTGTGGAGGCGGTATTCAAGTCTTTTGGCAAGAAAAAGTAGGGTTATCTGATACCTAATTCCTTTTTAGCGGTGTTGATGTCGAGCCTTTGGTTGCCCTTGACTGCGATTACAAAGGCGTCAGGAATTTTTTTGCGCACCTCGGTCTGAATATCAAGAATTTTTTGCATATCCTGCTCGCAGCCCACTGTGTATTTGTAAACACCGTCTATTTTGATTTCCTCCACGTTTCCTATTCCTTTGAAAATCTTGCTGTTGGTGGGAATCCGCTCGGTAGATGACTTCAACTGCACCTTAAGGCAGATTTTAGAATTGTTGGTTGATGTGCTGTTGTATTCTACCGGTTTGGGTTGAGTAGGTTCTGGATTGGCAGGTATGGTGGCGTTGGAATTGGCGATGGTGTGCGATGAGTTGAGCGTTCCGGCTTCGAGATCCTCTTTGTACTGGCGGAATGCGCGGAAAATAGCCGATGCGATAATCGACTGCCAATAGTCGGTGGTCATATCTTTTTCTTCGTCGGGATTGCTTATGAATCCGCACTCTACCAATACGCTCGGCATGGTGGCCCGCCAGAGAACTGCAAAATTTGCCTGTTTAACGCCAAGGTCTTTGCGTCCGGTGCGTGTCCTGAACTGATCTTGAATGTATCCGGCAAGACAGATGCTCTGTTCGTGATGTGCATTTTGAAATAGTGTAGAGGCGATATACTCGCTTTCGTAGTCGATTGTCTGGTTAAGGATGTCGCCGTATTTTGCCTCGTAGTTTTCCTCATTTTTGATAACAGAGTTTTCGAGCATAGCCAATTCAAGGTTTTCTTGACTTCGCGCAAGCCCGGTTACGTATGTGCATACACCTTTTACATTCTTATCTTTACACGAATTAATGTGGATTGAAATAAACACATCGGCGTTTTCTTCTATGGCAATATCGGTACGGGTTCTGAGTTCCAAGAACTTATCCGTGGTGCGAGTGTATACCACTTCGACGCCGGGAATCTTCTCCTCTATGTATTTTCCGAGTTTGAGAGTGATGGCCAGGGTTATGTTTTTTTCCTTGGCGCGTTTCCCTATCGCACCCGGGTCTTTGCCTCCGTGTCCCGCATCAAGAACTATTTTTTTTACTATATTGCTGGTTTCTTGTGCATTAACGCTATTTGCCTGTATTGTTGCAATCAGAAAAAATGCTAATACCGATAAAATAATCGATGCTTTATATTTTTTTGTCATTTTAGTTAGTTAATTTTGTAGCCGTTTTTACAACGGAATTTTATTATTTTTTATTTTAATTATATGATAGTTAGTAGTTTAACCTTTTTTATGATTCAGAATTGTTCAAAATACATTTTATTTCTGAAAAATTCTTTAATTTTGACGGCTGATTTAAAACCGATAGTACAAAAGTAAAACTATTAACGTTAAAATCTGACAATATTTGTGCAAAAAATATTAAACATATTCATTCTTTTGCTTTTTGCAAGCCAAGTGTTTGCCCAACAGCAAGATACGATACCAGCCTCTGTAGGCGACACTTCGGTGGTTCATTTTAACGACACATTGGCGTTGCAGCTTGGCGACACGTTGGCTCTGCAGATGTCCGACACTTTGGGCATTCCTGGCGACTCTACGATGGTAACTGTTGACTCATTGGAGATTCCCCGCCGACATTCGGTTGTGGACATTCCTGTCCAATACGAGTGCGAAGATTCGCTTATGGTTTCGCTTACTACCAACAATGTGTATATGTATGGTTCTACCAAGGTCAAGAGCGGTAGCATGGAGCTTGAATCCGACTTTATGCAGATAGAGGTGGATACGCACATAGCTTACGCCGAAGGTACCGAAGACACAATAACTCACGAAATTAAGGGCAAGCCTAAGTTTAAGGACAACCGCGACGAGTTTACTGCCAAAACCATCAAATATAATTTTGACACCAAGGAGGGCTATGTTTGCGAGGTAAACACCAAGCAACAGGGAGGTTATCTCTATGGCGAACGCACGAGGATTCATGCCAACCGCGAAATCCACCTGAAAAACGGACGTTACACCACCTGTGACATCGAAGAGCATCCTCACTTCTATTTTGAGCTGACACGTGCCAAGTTTATTCCCGACGACAAGATTATTGCCGGACCATCGTATTTGGTGCTTTTGGATGTGCCTGTATATGTTTTGGGTGTGCCGTTTGGAATTTTCCCCGCTTCCAAACGCCGTCAGTCGGGTGTGATTATCCCTAAATATGGTGAGGAGAGCAAGCGCGGACTTTATCTTCAGGACGGCGGATATTATTTTGCCATAAGCGATTACTGCGATTTGCAGATGATGGCAAGTTTCTACACCTACGGAGGCTGGGGCGCAAAGGTGGTGAGCAAGTTTAAGGTAAGGTACAAGTTTACCGGCAACTTGAATTTCTCTTATTCTAAAAATATTACCGGTGTTCACGAATTTGCTGACATTAAAGGTGCGCATCAAGATGTTAACTATACATCGATGAATTCTTATTCGCTGACATTCAATTTCAACCAAGATCCGAAAGCCAATCCGCACAGCAGTTTTGGCGCGAATGTTTCGTATCAGAAATCGCGTTACGACCTCCAGAACTCCACGAGGCTCGCCGATATTACCAAAAACACCACGCAGTCGAGCGTCAATTATCAGACCACCATGTTCAACATTGTGAATCTCGGCATTAACTCCAACATGACTCAGAACTTTGCCGATACGTCTATTTCGTTCACATTTCCCACCATCGCACTGTCGGTGTCTAAGTTTTTCCCCTTCAAGCGCAAAGTCCAGGTCGGCAAGCAGAGATGGTATGAGAAAATCGGTTCGTCGTTTCAGGCTAACTTTACCAACAGTGTTGACCGTATTAACGACACTCTGTTCATGAAGCGTGAGATGTTTGATAAGATGCGTTACGGTTTTGAATATTCGATGCCTATCAACATGTCGTTCAATGTGTTGAAATATATCAACGTGTCGCCGTCGATTCAATACAAGGGGCGAATATATCCCAACTATGTGGTGCATTACATGAATCCCCAAGTGGCTTTTGGCGACACTTATTCGGAATATGTGAAATACGGAGTAGACACAATAAACCACGTTAGGCACAACATGGATTTCTCTACTTCGGTAAGCGCGTCTACCAAGCTTTATGGTATTTTCAATTTCAAAAACGCCAAACATATCAAGGCGTTCCGTCATGTGCTTACGCCTTCGGTTGGTTTGGCATGGCGTCCCGATTTTGCCGACCCGATGTGGGATTATTATCGTCAGGATCCGCTCGACACAACTTTCCTCAAAAAATACTCAATTTTTGAAACGGGTATCTACGGTTATCCTCCTCAAGGCAAGTCGGCAGCTATCACATTCGGTCTCGGCAACAATTTTGAAATGAAGGTCAAGACCAAGAAAGACACCATAGAGGGTAAGTATACTAAGGTAAAACTGCTTGAGACATTGAATTTTAGCGGAAGTTACAACCTTGCTGCCGACTCGTGCAAGCTTAGCAATATATCTATTAACGCAGGCACACGTCTTTTCGACAAGGTAAGCGTAACCATGAGCGGAACTCTCGACCCCTACAAGCTCGACAGCGCAGGCCGCCGCACAAGATATTATCTCTTTAAAACTACTAACGGACACCGCTGGGGACGTTTGACATACGCTTCGATTTCCACATCATATTCTATTGACAGTAAAACGTTTAAGAAAAATTCGGCAGGCAGTTCGTCAGAATCGTCTCAGTATGGTTCGGCAGATTACGACGACGAAGCCGAGGTTGACGAATTTGGAAACATCATAGCCACTGCCGAGGAGGTGGAGGAGCGTCGCAAGGAACGTGAAGAACGCCGCAAACGTGATGATGGCGAATACAGTTATTACAGTGTTCCATGGTCGCTTTCGGGCGGTTACTCTTTCAGTTACTCGCATCCGGGGCGCAACGCTGCTGTGATTAGCCAGATGGTGAATGTGTCAGGTTCTATTACCTTTACCGACAAATGGAGGTTGAGCATGTCGACAGGTTACGATATTCAGGAAGGTAAATTTGCGACATCATCGCTTACTGTGATTCGTGATTTGCACTGTTTCAGTCTGAGTTTCAATATAATACCGTATGGTATGTTGAAGAGTTACAACTTCAGAATATCTTTTGGTTCGTCGCTGTTCCAAGGTCTCGAATACAAGAGAAATCAAACTTGGCGCGACAACTAATCATGGTATTGCGATTGTTTAATCCGGGTTGCGAGCTGGAGGTGGCCAATGGTTCGCGCTATTTTCATCTGCCTAAGAATCCCTCTATGCTTGAAGATGACCTCGCCGTTATTCCTATGTATCTTAGTCAACACGGTGATTATGTTGTGGTTAAGTCGTTACCTGATTGCAATTTCTTGAGTTTTTGGAGGAATTATTACGATGCGAGCTTTGTAACTGCCGACAGTCATGACAGCCTGCCAAAAAACGCTGTTGATGGTTTTGTCCCATGGGGAATATCGCCGAGGGCATGGAATATTGCGGAAAAGTTTCGCGACAGCTTTTCACAAGAATTTGTCTCGGGCGAGGGGTTTGGTTTCCATGATGTTCAAAAAATGCTTTTCAACCGTACATCTTCGGCATCGTTGTTCAGAGCTTTTATATCAAAGTCCTCATATCCTGATATTTATCCCAATATTTCGCACATTCCTCTGATTGCCGGAACAGAAGACGAGGCATACGCATATTTTGATTTTGCGTTTAAGCAATTCGGCGGGACGGTGTTCAAGGCGTTGTACGGAAGCAGCGGACGAGGTGTAAGGATTTTCCGCAGAAACCAACTTTCTGACAATATACGCCAGTGGACAGGCTTTGTGATAAAATCGCAGGGCGGTGTCGAGTGCGAACCTTTGTACAATAAGCTGAGGGATTTTTCAGTCCATTTCGACATTGTTGACCATAAGCCTGTTTTCAGAGGATTTTCGCGTTTTACAACATCCGAAAATGGTCTTTATCGTTGCAGCAAGGTGAAGAAATTCAGCGAGATAGAGCTTTTTCCAAAGGAAACTGCCGATGATTTGGTGAATACGTTGAGCAGTTGTTTGGTTAAGAGCATTTATTGCAGCTGTTACAGCGGGCCTTTGGGCGTTGACTGCATGATATATTCTGAAACAGGCGGCGAATTGAAGATAAATCCTTGTGTGGAAATCAATTGCCGTTATACAATGGGCCGGCTCGCTTTGGATTTGGAACATTTGGTTTCGTCAGAATCCGATGCAGAATTGTATGTTTCGCAAAAAACTGAAATTGAGGATTTTTTCATGCACAAACCTATTTTTTCAGAAGGGAGGCTTGTGTCGGGATTCCTTATGCTTACGCCAGAAAATACCAAATGCTTTGTTGCGGGGATTTTGGCTGCGGGTGGTGATTTTTATCCAAATTAATTTTGAATTGTGCTATTTGTTCTTTATATTTGCGAATATTAAATAATCACTCATAGTATAAGTGGATGAAAATAAAATTATAAGCCGTCGGCATTTGTCCCAAATAAACCCATAACTCCGCCCGTATTTGTTCCGTCCAAGCCCAAGTGCATAAACCCAGGGCATCCTGTGTGGTTTTCGTTTGTTTGCGAAGACGTTAATTCCCAGGGCGATATTGTCTTGCCCAAATGTATCGACAATATAGTCAAACTGTTTGACAAGTATAATATCCAATACCGCATCGACAATAATGCGGACTCATGCAATGATATATCTAATTTTGAAAAGAAGATAGGCAGGTCAAGCGACGTTATAGTGCTTGTTTTTTCCGACAAGTATTTCCGCTCGCTTCATTGTATGTACGAGTTTGTTCAGATAAGGAGCGCCCTAAAAAAATATCCGAAAAGGTGCCTGCTTTGCGTAAAGAGCGGTGATGTTGACCTTTCTGACCCCAATTATTTATTAGAGTTGGAGCATTACTGGGGCAATATCAAACAAGAATATGAAACATTGAGTTTCACCATCTTAGGAATCTTAAATGCTTTGTTGGGCGATAAGTACAAGGTATTGGTAGCCATTCTCGGTGCTGAGTGTGCCAACGAGGAAGACAACGCTGTTTAACTGGTATTTTCGGTATTCAGATTCCGTTGAATGACGATAATTAGATAATTATCTTTATCATAGTGTTAATCACTTCGTTGGTTGCCGCTTGGATATTCTCTAAACGGCTTCCGTTGAAAAGAATTTTTTTTACAATAGTTTCTTTCCCTTTGGCTGCGAATCCGAAACATATTGTGCCAACTGGAATTTCATCTGTGCCACCACCTGGCCCTGCGCAGCCTGACACTGATGCCGCATAATCGGTATTGAAGAGTTTTAACGCTCCCTCAGCCATCTCTTTTACGGTTTCGGGACTCACTGCGGTGAATTTTTTCAACGTTTCGGGCGAAACTTTCAAGAGGTTAATCTTTGCTTCGTTGCAGTATGTTACCGCCGCGCCCTTGAATACGTCGCTGCATCCCGGTATGCGTGTTAGTACCGATGAGATGTTTCCTCCTGTGCAACTCTCTGCTGTACAGAATGTAACGTGTCTTTCTCGGAGCATGTCTATTAGTAATTCGGCTGAGTTTGGAGGGGTCATTGCTCTGTTTGGTTTTTTTTGTTCTTTTTCTGCGACTTGTCTTTGCCGCCGAAAACCGATAAGTTGATATATTTTTTGGGATTCTTTTCAAACTCGTTGAGAATTATGTCCAATTGTGCGCTCGCACGTTCGAGGCTGTTGTAGATGCTGTCGCTGCGGATGATTTTAGAAATGCTGCCGTCGCCGTTGTTGATGTTGTTGAGCAGGGTGTTGAGCTGTTCGAGCGACTGTTGTGCTTCGGTAATAGCCTGATTGACACTGAGATGTGAAAGCGTGTCGCTAAACGATGCAAAGTTGTGTAGCGCGCGGTTGATGTTTCCTGTGTTTTGTCCGATGCTCTGGCTAACTTTTGTGAGGTTGCGCATTACGCTGTCGATACGGTTTGAGTTTTGGCTCAGGTGGGCTGTGAGCACACGGAGGTTGCTCAGGCTTGCGCCGATGTTTTCGCGGTTGTTTTCGTTGAGCAGCATATTAAGCGAGTGCATCACCGAGTCGGATGCCGAAAGGAATCCCACAAGGTCGTCTTTCATAGGCAGGACGAGTTCGAGCATCTGGTCGAGGATGCTTCCCTCGCGTGACGATTTGAGGGTGTCGCCGTTTTCGTGGAAGCCTTCTTGCTTCTTGGGGCAGATAAATTCTATGCCCTTGGTTCCCATGATGTCCATGTTGACAATTCTGGCGGTGGTTCCCTTGGGAATGTCGAAGTCGTTTATGATGCGCATCCTTACGGCGATGCTCATTTTATTGTCGCCGGCAAAAGCTATCGAGGTTACTTTTCCGATTTTGAAGCCGCTGAGAGTTACAGGGTTGGATTCCTGCAGTCCGTCTATCTTGTCGTATATGGCTATGTATTCGTTTTCGGTGGAGAATAGGTTTTCGCCTTTGAGAAAACTCAGTCCCCAGACAAGCAGTGCGAGTGAGAGTACTGCCACTATGCCTATTTTTATAAGTGTTCTTCTTTCCATTTCGTTTTTTTGTGTTTTCAGCCTACAAATATATAAAAAAACGTAAAAACGCGATAATATTGGATGTTAAAATATGATAATAAAACAAAAACGGCTGTCGAAAATATCGGCAACCGTTTGATATATAGATGTTTTGGCTATTACAAACCTAACCCTTTGCGGTAAACAGCCATTGCTTGTTCGCTCATACCCATCGACGAGAATCCGCCGTCGTTGTAGAGGTTCTGCATTGTAACGCGCTTTGTGAGGTCGGAAAACATTGCCACGCAGTAGTTGGCGCAGTCGTCGGCTGTAGCGTTGCCGAGGGGCGATGTCTTGTCAGAATAGTCTAAAAGGCAGTCGATGCCTTCCACTCCGCTTCCTGCCGTGGTAAGTACTGGCGATTGGGATATTGTGTTGACACGAACCTTGCGGTCGCGGCCGTAGATGTATCCGAAGCTTCTTGCGATTGATTCCAAGAGTGCTTTTGCGTCTGCCATGTCGCAGTATTTGTAGAATATCCGCTGTCCGGCAATGTAAGATAGGGCTACAACCGAACCCCATTCCTTGATAGCGTCGAGCTTGTATGCCACTTGCAGCACTTTGTGAAAAGACCATGCCGAGATATCCAAAGATTTCTGGTAGAATCCGTAATCAACATTGTCGTAGGTGCGGCCTTTGCGTATGTTCATCGACATTCCAATCGCGTGGAGGACAAAGTCTATTTTGCCACCGAACTTTTCCATTGTGCGTTTGAATACGTTTTCGATTTCTTCAATATTAGTAGCGTCGGCGGGAATAATTTCTGACCCGCATTTGTCGGCCAGTTCTTTGAGCGTGCCCATGCGCAAAGCTACAGGAGTGTTTGACAGGGTGAACTCCGCACCTTCTTCGTAGCAGCGTTCTGCCACGTGCCAAGCTATTGATTTACTGTCTAATGCACCGAAAATGATGCCCTTTTTTCCTTTCAATAAATTGTACATAATGTTTCTTCTTTGTTTCGGGGGCGAATTTATATCTTTTTTCCCCTTTGTTTTTTATTTGAATGTTTCCCTTTTGTTGTTTTTGTGATAATGTTTACTTTTGTTTAACTTTGCCCAAAAGTTTAAATAGCAATTATTTTGAAATTAGAGTGGTTTATAGCCCGTAGGATTTCGGGCAAGTCGTATAATAAAGGTGTATCTTCCACAGTGGTGAAGATTGCCGTGGCTGCGGTGTCTCTCAGTGTGGCTGTGATGATTGTGTCGATGTCGGTAATTATCGGTTTCAGAAACGAGATTATGGACAAGCTCGTAGGCTTTGGCGCGTGTGTCAACATTGTGAACCGTGAGAGCGGACACAATTACGAAACCCTTCCAATAGATTCGCAGCAGGAGTTTTTCCCGTCGATTGAGAACGAGGATGGCATACGCCATATTCAGCGTTATGTCCTCAAACCGGCTATTCTGAAATCGGGGTCTGACATCCTCGGCGTAGTTATCAAGGGAGTGGGAGCGGAGTACGATTGGTCTTTTTTCGATAGCAACATATTGGAAGGCAAGTCGTTCCGTGTAGTTGACGGTGTAAAATCAGATTCGATGTTAGTATCTAAACGCATGGCTGATTTGCTCAACCTCACAGTTGGCAGCAAGGTGGTGGCGTATTTTGTGCAAGACCCTCCGCGTATGCGCAAATACACTGTGAGCGGAATCTATCAGACTGGTCTGGAAGATTACGACAAACTTTTCTGCTTTACCGATATGGCAGATATTCAGAAACTTAACGGTTGGAACAATACGCAGATTTCGGGTTTTGAGGTTATGACAGACGATATTTCTAAGCTGGATCAGATAACGTCAACGGTGCGTGAATATGCCGGTTATCAGATAGCGGAGGACGGTAGCATGATGCGCGTTACCAATGTCAAGGAGAACAACCGGCAGTTGTTCGACTGGATAACCCTTACCGAGATGAATGTCTGGGTGATACTCGCCATTATGTTTTTTGTTGCGTTTGTAAATATGTCCACCGCCATGCTGATTATTATTTTCGAACGTGCCTCAATGATTGGTATTATGAAGGCCGTAGGAAGCAGCAACTGGCTGATACGTAAGATTTTTATTATTCAATCTGTTTATATTACAGGTCGCGGAGTGATTATTGGAAACATTGTGGCGGCAGTGCTGATTTTGGCGGAGCAGTTTTTCCATATTGTGTCGTTGAATCCGTCGTCGTATTATGTCGACCATGTTCCGGCGGAGTTTCAGATATGGTACTTTTTAGCAATTGATTTGGCCACTCTGTTGGTAATGAGCCTTATGCTTGTGCTTCCGAGTTTTGTCATTAGCCGCATGGAACCTGCCAAAGTGGTTAATTTCCGATAATTACAGAGTATTGTCCGGCAGAAGAATTTTGTCGCCGAGTTCGATACCCCAGAGAGTAATGTCGTCGCGTTGTTCTTCGAGACCTTGCCAGTGAAATAGGATTTCCTCTATAAACTTTTTCTGGTCGGCAATCTTTTCGGTTGAGGTGTAGTTGAGTACCATTTTTAACTTGTTAGTGCCGAAACGTTTGCGTAAGAAATTGTTTTGGTCTTTGATGCCGTCTGACGAGAGGTATATTCTGTCGCCGATGTTGAGTGTATAGTTGTGGTCTTCAAAGAAAAACACATCTGAATATGTCTGTCCGCCAATGCCTCTGCGGTCTGACGGAACGGTTTCCACCTCTTGGCAGCCTTTGCGGAGGATGTATATCGGCTGTTTTGCTCCTGCGTACTGGAGTTCGTAGTCGTGATCTTCGGCAAACACCCTTTGTATGCGGCAGATGGCTATGTCGATGCCGTCGGTGTTTTCAGTAACGTCCTGTTTAAGAGCGGAAACTATCTTGTCGTGCATTGCCTCGAGAATCACCGAGGGGCTGTAAATGTTGTTTTCAGTGATGATTTCGCCCAAAAGCCTTATGCCTATCATGCTCATAAACGCGCCGGGTACGCCGTGTCCTGTGCAGTCGCCAAGAACTGCGAAAATGTATTTTTCGTTAATGTGAAACCAGTAAAAGTCGCCCGAAACAATATCCTTGGGGCGGTAGATAACAAAATTGTCGAAAAACCTCTTCATCTGCTGGTCGCTTGGCAGAAGTGCCTCCTGAATGTTTTGGGCATATCTGATGCTGTCGGTGATGTAGCTGTTTTTCTTGGTAATCTGTTTGTTGCGGAATTCGAGTTCCTCGTTGCTGGTTTTTAGCATGTTGGCTTGTAGCTCGAGTTTTTTGTGCTGTTTGGTTAGCACATCGTTCTGCTCTTTCATAGCCGCCTGCTGCACTTCCAACTGTGCCGTAATGATCGAGAGCATTTGGTTCTGCATCTGCATCTCGCGTTGCTGGTTGTCGATTTTGTCGGTGGCGGATTTCAGCTCGGTGATGTCCGACATGAATCCCGACACGAGGTTCTTGGTCTTTATTTTTGCTAATGTGATGTGAAACCAGTATGTGTGTCCCTCAAATTTGAAACTTTTTTCAATATGTTGCGATTTGCCTGTGCGGAAACACTCTTCTAATTTATTTACCGCGTTTTCGTCTGCCATAAACAGCGACAGTGCTTTCTGGTGGTTGACGTGGCTCAGGTACGAAACTTTGTCCAAGTTGGTCCAGTAAAGCTGTTTTTTAGAATCAATCAGAAACAACGGAATTTCTGCCGATTGCGACAGTTCTGAAAATATGTGGCTGGCTTTGATTATGCGGTAGTCGCGGATTATTTTGATGACCAGAACCACAATCACAACCAACGCAACAATATCGAAAACTACCCCGATATTGGTGTTGAAGTAATATAAACGGAATGTGTTTGGGTCTGGCATATCTAATTTATTTACAAATTTAAGAATTTATTTTTTCCATGGTTGCAAAATTGTGGAGTTGGGCGAGCCAGAATATTTCTTTGTGGGCGGGTTTAGCAGGATTGGATGTTTGCTCTTGTCCATGATATATTTCGCCACCGAGTCGCACCACATGAACGCAGATTCGGGTTTGGGATGCGCACCATCGGCATAACGCTTGTATTTCAAGTTTTTAGACGGATAGTACTGACGGCTTCCTACATTGGCGAGAATCATCTCGTTTATGCCGGTGTCCTCCTTCCAGTTTGGCGGGCCAACCCATACAAACGGTATCGTATCTATCTGTTCTATAATGTGTTTAACATACGGAGTGCGCTTGGTGATGATGTCGCGGACAAAAAGTTCGTTTGCACCGAGAATCAGAATCACGTAAGTGGGTTTAAACTTGTTGATAAAATGCTTCAGGGTGTCGGTAGTGCCGTACCATTCGCTTTGCGAACTGTACCAGATTACCGATTGCATCTGGTGTCCGTTTTCGGCGCAGTAGTCACGCAATCGCCAGCGGAACTGCTCTAACATGCTGTCGCCGATGAGCAAAATAGTCTGGCTCGAACTGTCGATGCCAACTTTCGGCTTGTATTCTGATGCGAACATTTCTGTGGCGTAAATAGGAATGGTGTCGCCACAAAGAAATTTCGACATGTCTGAGCGTTTGATTTCAGCATCGCCGATACTTATGCTGCTGCTGCTGAACGAGTATGCCGCCAATATAGCTGTGGCGGCTGTAAGAATTGTGATAAATTTCCAAAGAGGTTTCATGTCTGCTATTTTTTCTTTTGTCCAAACATCCATTGAAATGTCGAAGGCATGTTATATACCTGATTCCAAATGAGATGTCCTTTGCCTGTTAGTTCCGTGTAGTCTATTTTGTTGCCGCCGCAATTGTGTATTGCGATGGTCATGTTGCGTGTCCGTGTTACCTTTACGAGCTTGTCGGTAGAGCCGTGGAATGTTTTTATTGGCATATCTTTGAGCCTGCAAGCCATATCCAAATCAGCTCCTCCGCATATCGGCACTGCCGCCGCAAACTTTTGTGGATAGCGTGAAATCAAATCCCAAGTGCCGAATCCGCCCATCGACATGCCTGTGATGTAGAGCCGTGATGTGTCGGCGTTAACTGCATCTACAATGCTGTCTAACAGTTGGTTGGCTGCGTTGAGATATACCGAAATGCTGTCGGGAATGGTGTGCGATGGGAGTGTCCAGTCGGTTTCGCACCAGCGGAAGTTTTCGGCGCACTGAGGCAGAATCACGTAGCACGGGTATTTCAGAAGGAACGATGGACTGCCGAATATCTTGTCCATATAGGTCAGCTGTGTTTCGTTGTCGTTGCCTCGCTCGCCTGCTCCGTGCAGAAACAGCACCACAGGATACTGTATGGAGGTGTCCACTTTGGAGGGTTCGAGCAGACGGTATGGCAGGACTGTGCCGCAAGTGTCGGTGAAATAACACTTTTTGAACTTTTTGCGTAGCTCCGCGTCAACATTCTGCTGTGCAAACGCGGCGAAGCTCACTGTAGTCAGTATTATGGCTAAAAATAGTTTTCTCATATCGGTTTTTTCTTTTATAGATGCAAATATAGTTCTCTTTTTGATAAAAAACCGATACGATTAACATTTTTTTTCAACACTTAACACCTTATTATTATATATGTCATTTTACCAGTTTAATCATAAACACTACAACTTACTTGTAATCAGAGTAATAAAGTAGTCCAGCCTGTCCTACTCCCTTGTTTTGAAAAAAAATTAAACTTTGCGTTAATTTTGTTACAAAAAAATTTGCATGCAAACCAAAAATTTTAATATTTTTGAAATGTGAATAGAGAGTAATCTCCTCGGCAAAATTAAATTTTTTTTGCATATTGTAACTTTTTGATAATGAGTTGTTTGATGTGATTTGTAACAATCATTGCTTAAAAAAGCGGCATCAGAACCATAAATTGGTTTGATTATTGATTTATTACAAAATAAAATAAAAACTATAAACATGGAAAGCGTAAACATACCAAAGAGACGAGCCACCGACAATGTGTGTATCTCATATACGGGTCTTTTCGATTCCGAGATACTTACTATTTTGGCCGGAGGCATAGAGAGTACGCTATCCGACAACGACAAAGTAACCAAGAAGATATTTAAAATATTTTTGGAGCTTGCCCAAAATATATCTCAGTATAGTCTGGAGCGGGAATTCAACTCCTCGGGCGAATCGATGGGCGTTGGCACGATGCTCATAAAGGAATACGACGACTGCTACGTCTTTTCCACCGGCAACAAAACCACCATGGAGAGCATCATCCCCGTAATCGAAAAATGCGACAACATCAATTCCATGTCGCGCGACAAGCTGAGAGAATACCGTCGTCTGCAGCGCAATATGCCTGCAAGCGCAAAAGGCGGAGGCAACATCGGACTCATCCAAGTGGCGCTCACCGCCGACAATCCGATAGAGTACGGAGTTGTTAAATGTGAAGATAGCAATTATTTTTATATAGTCAGTGTTAAAATAAACAAATAAATTAGTATTACCGTACAAGTTATAATTAAAACCAACGAACCAATGAACGACATTCATATTAAAGGCGTACACGAAGCTTTTTTCGTACCCACGGTAAACTTCGATTCCAAAACGGGAGTCTGCGAGCTTGAAGGAGAATCCTATCTTGAGGAAACTATCAAATTCTACACACCGCTTTTCGCGTGGATTAAGGAATACACCGAAACGGTAAAAGGGCCCCTCAAATTCAACTTCAAGTTGAGCTATTTCAATACGAGCAGCTCAAAATGCCTTGTTGACATTCTCGACATGCTCAAAAAGTATCAGAAAAACGGCGGTGATGTTGAAGTCAACTGGTATTACGACGATTCGGAAGAGGAACTCGAAGAGGTTGAGGACTTTATCTTGGAAACCGGGTTGGACATTAATATCATACCAATTTCGGAAGTTGAAGAATAAAAAAATTTGTACGCGATAGTTTTATATAACAGAAATTAAGTTTATATTTGCACCTGACCTAAAATTTGACTTTGATATGGCAAAGAAGAAAGAAAACTACGATTTCAGCCTTTTTGAATATCATAATCTGATGAATCAGAACATACTGGTATCTTACAAAGGTCCAATTGACGAAAGGATTATGACGGTGATAGGCGAGAACATTCTCCTTGTTACCAACGAAGGCAGCGGTAAAACAAAGAATAAGATTTTCAAGGTCTTTATGGAGCTTGCTCAGAACGTATGGCTCTACAGCGCGGAAAGCTGCAAACTTGAAAACGGCAAATCGCTCGGAATGGGCACCCTCGTGGTTGGCGAATACGGCGATTATTACACCTTTGTAACAGGCAACGTGGTACACAACACCGACATAGTGCCGGTAATCGAAAAATGCGAGACAATCAACTCGCTCGACCGCGACAGCCTCCGCGAATACCGCCGTGAGCAACGCCGACTTGCCAACGAAGGCAAGCCTAACAGCGGAAACATCGGACTTATTCAGGTGGCTCTTACCGCCGAAAGTCCGCTCGACATAGAACTTACACCGGTGAACGACGATGAATCATTCTTCTCGATTGCCGTTAAAATATCGAAAGATAATTATAAAAATAGTTAATAATTGAAAAGGAATATTAATTGGTCACTTTAACAACATTCGAAAATGGAATTAGAAAATATTGAAATAGAGGGTTCGCACAAAAACTTTTTCACCCCGACTGTGAAATTCGATGCCCAAACAGGTATTTGTGAATTGTCAGGCGAATCGTTTTTGGAAGATACGGCGGAATTTTACAAACCCCTCGTAGACTGGCTTGTGGAATTTACCACAAAAATTAAACGCCCCATTGCTTTTATTATAAAGCTAACGTATTTTAATACAAGTACGTCGCGATGCATTTTGGACTTGCTCAACGTTCTTAAAGACTATGAGGACGAGGGCGGTGAGGTTACAGTCAACTGGCATTACGACGAAAACGACTCGGATATGCAAGAGGATATCGAAGACTATATGATCGATACCGGATTGAATATCAATATTATACCATTCTAACCATCAGCCACGATGAATGATATCCACATCAAAGAGAGCCGTGAAAATTACATTATACCCGCAGTAGATTTTGTGGCTTCAACGGGTAAGTGTATCATTAAAGGCGAATCGTTTTTGGAGGAAACTTCAAAGTTTTATACCGAACTTGTGGATTGGTTGAAGGATTATGTGAAGAATGCAAAAGAAATTGAATTTATCTTACAGCTCAAGTATTTCAATACAAGCACTTCAAAATGGATTTTGAAAATGCTTAGCGTTTTGAAACAATTTGAACTGGACGGTGGAAAAGTAAAAGTTTTGTGGTATTATTATCAAGACGATGCCGATATGCGAGATGATATTAAAGATTACATCTACGGATCAAATTTAAATATCGACATGGTTCCGTTTACAGACAATTAATTATTCCTTTTCGAAAATATCAGGCGCGAGGCCTGATTTAGCATCCGGAAGACCATGCCGGATGCTTTTTTTTTGCCTTTTGACGTTTTTGTGCAACGAAAATGTCCGTTTGTCCCCCTCCAAATGCTATTTATTATGTTCTTTTGTGCATATTTTAAATCTACTTTAAAAATTTTAATTTATGAAAAAACAGTTAATAACCGCAGCTGCATTGGCGTTAACTATTGCCGCTAATGCACAAACGCACGTAATGGATGTGCTTACCGCAAAACCCGGT
>JAFYFR010000080.1 GCA_017543645.1 Bacteroidales bacterium | reverse complement strand
ATTTCTGTTGAAATTTCCTTTTGTTTGGGAGTAAGTTGCGACTCCACATTTTGCAGAAAATCAGATAATTCGGTAATATCCATCGACGATAGTTCTGCAATGTTTTTGCCTGCTATGCGGTAACTTAGAGCCTCGCGGTTGAGACGCATTCCGCCACATTCGGGACAAACTGCCTGAGTGGAGTATTTTTGAGCAATGTCTTCGTTGGTATCGTCGTCAACAGCGTTTTCGAGATATTTAATAATGCCGTCGTAGGTGGACGAACCTGAGCCGTACATTCTTAGCCACTCCATCTTTACAGGCTCTGCCGAACCGTATAGCACGGTGTCTAACGCTTCGGGCGGAAGGTCTTGCACGGGGGTGTCGAGCGAAAAACCGTCGCGCTCGGCAATTGCCTCCAACTGACGGAACACAAAGTTGTCGCGATATTTGCCCAATGGCACAATTGCACCTTTCTTGATGCTTAGTGTCCGGTCGGGAACCACCTTTTGCACGTCGATAATATCTACAAAACCCAAACCCTTGCACCGTGGACAGCATCCTGTGGGCGAATTAAATGAAAAATTGTTGGGAGCAGGCTCGGCATACGAAAGTCCTGTTTCGGGACACATCAAAAGCCTGCTGTAATATCTTGTTTCGCCAGTGTCGGCATCCATAAGCATAATTATGCCCTTGCCAAACTGCATAGCGGTGTTAATCGACGATTTTACACGCTCCATTCCTCCGCCCGCTGCACCGTCTTTGGGCACAACCAACTTGTCGATTACTATCTCTATGTTGTGAGTTTTGTAGCGGTCGGTTTTCATATTTACGATAATATCTTTTACCACACCGTCTACACGTACCTGTACGTAACCTTTTCGGCGGATTTGCTCAAACAGTTCGCGGTAATGACCCTTGCGACCCTGCACCACGGGGGCGAGAACAATTACACGTTTGCCTCCATATCGTTCGGTAATGAGCGCAAGTATCTGATCAGAAGTGTATTTCACCATTTTTTTGCCGCTGAGGTAACTATAAGCCTCGCCAGCACGCGCATACCACAGACGCAAAAAGTCGTAAATCTCTGTGATAGTGCCCACTGTGGAACGCGGATTTTTGTTGGTGGATTTCTGTTCGATGCTGATAACGGGACTTAGACCAGTGATTTTATCCACGTCGGGACGCTCCAAACCACCGAGAAACTGGCGTGCGTAGGCGTCAAAAGTTTCGATGTAACGCCTTTGACCCTCGGCAAAAATGGTGTCGAACGCGAGCGACGATTTGCCGCTGCCGCTAAGTCCTGTTACCACAGTAAGTTTGTTGCGCGGAATGGTAACGTCGATATTTTTAAGGTTGTGTACCCTTGCGCCGTACACGTTTATATTTTCCAACTTAAAAGATAGGTATTGATAAAACTTTGCAAAATTAGATTTTTTTTTGTTTTTTACACGTTAAGAGGTTGTTTATTTTTAATTAAAGTGTTACATTGATACGACGATGTGTCCATCTTCTAAATGGATTTGAGTGTTAAGTTTGTGAGGCTGGGATAAAATATGTAAGGTATTAATTGTTAACGTTTTTTAACAAAGAATAGCGTTGCTACGTTCTTTATTTATCTATTTTTGCAAAAAACTACTAACTGTGAAACATACTACTGCATTTAAATATCCCATGCGGCTGCATTTAGATTGGTATTGGCTATTTTCTCATCCCTAAATATTAATAATATGAAAATCCATTTCTCTATTTCTTGTGTAATCATGTTGCTTTTGGCATCTTGCAATGACTATTGGAATTCAGTATGTGGAGGCGATTATATCGTACAATTATCTAATAATACAGGAGATACTATTTATGTGTTTGCTTTTTACAATTCAGACACAATTGCAATTGTTGAGGAAAAACAAGCTGCGCAGTCTATACCAAACGACAAGTCAGCT
>JAFYFR010000012.1 GCA_017543645.1 Bacteroidales bacterium | reverse complement strand
TTTGATTTTTTTTGAAATTTTTTTGCCAACGTGTTTTCAGCTCTGATTGTTAGTGTGTTATTTCATGCCTTTTACACGTCCAGCTTTGTGAAAATGGTCTTTGTAGTATTGTAAATTGAGGGTTTCTACCTTTACACCTACGTTTTTGGTGGTGGCGGCGTGCGCAAAATTGTCTTGACCGAGGTAGATGCCCACGTGGTAAATCTTGCCTTTGTCGTCGGCAAAGAACAGAATATCACCGCATTTCATATTGTTACGGCTTACTACGTCAACATTTTTGATAATGTCGTACGATGAACGGTTGAGCTGGATGCCGTAAACTCTTTTGTAAACCTGTGTTACGAAACCGCTGCAGTCTGTTCCAACTCCTTTTTGGTTTGCTCCGTATTTGTAGGGCGTTCCTATCCATTCCGATATTTCTTTGAGCAGGGCGAGGTCTTCAGTTCCTTTGAACTGTGTGTGCAACTTGGTGCTATATTTCTGATATTCAGCCTTGTTGCTGCTGGGGGTTTTGGATGAAGATTGTACCTTGCTTGATGACGAGCATCCTACAGTCTGGTATGCGGCTATTGCGATTATGAGCAATGCTGCGATTCTTGCGAGTTTTTTCATGTCAATTGATTTTTTTATGGTAGTTTTCTAAAAAATTGTTTATCAGGCTGTTGCCGTTGCGTTCTGTGGCGATGTGATTAATGGCGTCTTTATCATCGGTGTTTGATATGTCGTCCTCGTAGGCATCATCTTCGGCATTGTAGGCTGTTCGGTGGAGGGCTGCTTGGAGCGACAGCAGACGTAGTCCCCAATAGTCTTTGAAATTCGATCGGCATTGGTAGAGTGCTGCGTTCATAGCTTCGTCGGAACCTAAGCGGCAGTTTTCCGAAAAGTTCTTGAGGTCTTGGTAAATGTCGGTAGCACATTCCGACATCTCAGCCTGTTCGTATTCGTCGCTGTTGTCCTGAGGGGCAAATATGTTGATATATGCGTCGCTTGAGCCGAGAGCCTGGGCTATTTTGTTCTTGATATAGTCGTAGTCGTATTCCGAAACAAAAATCTCGGTTTCGCCGTCGATTTCGTCAGTTTCGGGCAGCATGGCGGCTTTGAGGTAGAGCAGCGGCAGAATTTTCTGCATTTTGGCGACGAACTCTTTTTTTGTGCATCTGTCGGCTTTTTCCAAAAATGCGCAATATTCGTTGGCTACTGTGAGAAACTCTAATGTGTCTTTGTTAATTATGCTTTCCATTGTGGTTATTCTTCAAGTCGGTAAAGTGATTTGGCTTCTTCGGCATCGAATGATTCTTCAAACGGGCCTATTGCGAGGGTTTTGAAGGCGAGGCTTTCGCGCAGAACTTCGCAAAACTCTTTTTCGGTGCCTTCCACCACACGTGCCGCCATGCGTTCAAAACGGTAGCTGTGGCTGCGTTCGGTGATGTTTACTTTTACAAGAAACCATGCCTGAGTGTTGTTGGAGGCTCGCGGAGTGATGGTATCGTTGACAGCCTTGTAGAGTTTCATGGCTGCAAATGCCTGGTTGTAGCTTTTGAAAGGTCCTACGCAAATTGACTGCCCTTTGGCTGTGCTGCTCCACAATGCTTTTGAAAAAGTCTTTGTGCCTCCGTTGGAAATTTTGGGGGAGGATAGACGCACACTGTAAATCTGTTGGTGGGTCTGTTTGTTGACAACAGGGTAGACCTTTACGTTGAACCAGAATAGTTCTTGTGCTGAAAGCTGCATCGCTGTGGTGAGCAACAATGCTGTTAATATGGCTGTTATTGTTTTCATGGCTGCTGGTTTTTATTTAGATAACATCTCAAATCTTTGTTTTATTGCACTATTATATATACAAGGTGTGTTAAAAAACACTAATTCGTCATCGGACAAAGCGTTGTTTGGGCAGACGGTATATTTTTAACTGTTTTTCAAATTCGTAGTTTTTGTAATCTCTTACAACAAAGCGTATTATATTGATTCCGTCGTTCAATGAGACATTGTATGAGAGAGGAAAGTCGCATCCTTGCTGCTGTTCGTTTGAGGGCGGTTTGTGAAATTCGCTTTCGTTTACCTGCATTTGGTCGTTGACAAACACTTTTACATTGTTAGGAATACCGAAACTGTTGAGGCACAGTGTTATCTTTAGCTCGCTGTTGAGCGTGGCTGATACCGAGTCGGCGGGAAAATGGCACTGAAGGTCGGTCCGTTCTACGTTTACCATTTTTAAAACGCCGAAATCCCATCCTTTGCCGAGCGAGTTGGTTGCGCCAACAAGCAGAAGTCCGTTGTCACGGGTTTCTACAATAGATTTTGAGTAGTCCTGACTTTTCCGTTTGAAGATATAATCCCACATCTGGTTGCCGCGCGAATCGTATTTTACCATGAGAAAGTGTGAAATGTCCCTTTTGTTCGACTTTGAGAATCCTGAGATTACGTATGCTCCGTCGTATGTTTCCACTATGTCGGTGGCCTCCTCCCAGTCTTCGTTGCCGTAGGTGTGCACCCAGAGAGTGTCGCCGTCGTTGTTGAGCTTGAGGATGATAGCGTCGTAGTCGGTGATGGAGTAAGCCCTTGTAAATCCGGCAACTACAATGTTGCTGTCGCGTGTGGCTATAACAGACTGACCCGAACACCAATCGTTAAAGTCGTACCATTGCATCCACATCTCCTCGCCTTGGTCGTCCATCTTAATAACAATCATATTCTTGCGCCCGCCAGTGCTGCTGCCAATGTAGCCAGTTACCACGAAATTGCCGTCGTATGTCTGTGCGATGCCGAGAGCGCGGTTTTCTTCACCTTCCATAAACTGCTTGTCCCACAGTTTGTTGCCGTTTTCGTCTAAACGCAGCATATACCACGACGGAGTTCCATCGTGATTGGATGTGGTGTATCCGGCAATAGCGTATCCGTGGTCTTTGGTTTCGATAATTTTGTAAGCCTCCTCGTTTCCGGTGCCGCCGTAGAGTTTTTGCCACATCACGTTGCCGAGGGTGTCGAGTTTCATAACTAACAGTTTGCTTTGCACTTCGCGTTTTCTGATGGCATAACCAGCCAGCACCAGGCAGCTGTCGTATGTCTGAATTATGCTGTTGGCTGCTGAGGCTGCATAGTCGGCGTAGATTTTGCCCCATCTGCCTTTTCCGTTAGGCCGGATTTTCACAAGCCAGAGGTTGCGCTCCTGCTGTTTGGCGTATCCTCCTACGAGAAAATCGCCGTCGCGAGTCTCGATACACGAGCAAGCCTCGTCCCAGCCGTCGCCTCCGAACCCCTGCGCCCATTCCACATTGTATTGGGCAAATGTGTCAATGGTGACGGTCAACGTACTGATTATCAGTAGTATTTTTATCAATCCTCTCATTTGGCCAGTTAATTTTGCTGTGCAAATGTAGTAAATGATATTGAAAAAAAACTAATAATGTTATTTTTTCGTTATTTAAGCATACTTTTTTCAATATTTGCACATCATTCTCGTTGAAAAATGCGTATAGATTTTATGAAACCTATAAAAAAACTATTTTATGTATATCGATTTGACACTCAGCATATTGATTATCGGGCTTGTTTTATACTCCGGGTTAGAGATACGTAGGAAATATTCAGGTGGGGAAGGTAATACCAAAAATTTTTCCAGTGCAAAAAAATAATTGCTATTTTTGCAGCGGATAATATATAAAGCAAAATGACAAATCTGCGGCACAAACTTACCAATCCTGTTTTCAATCAGATAGCACGGGTTGCAAACAGCAATAAATTAGAGACATACGTTATAGGCGGCTATGTCCGCGACCTTTTGTTGGATATTCCCTCCAAGGACATCGACTTTGTGGTGGCTGGCAGTGGAATAGATCTGGCGCAAAAGGTGGCCGAGGCGCTCCGTTGCAAGACGGTGCAGTATTTCAAGAATTTCGGAACTGCCATGATACGTTACCGTGGTGTGGAACTCGAATTTGTGGGAGCGCGGAAGGAATCTTACGACCGCAATTCGCGCAAGCCTATCGTTGAAAACGGCACTATCCACGACGACCAGCTCCGTCGCGACTTTACCATCAACGCGCTTGCTATTTCGCTCAACAACAACAACTTCGGAGAGCTTACCGACCCATTTGACGGTCTTGGCGACCTGAAACGCAAGATTATCCGCACACCCCTCGACCCCGACATCACTTTTTCCGACGATCCTCTGCGTATGCTCCGCGCAGTGAGGTTTGCCTGCCGTCTGGATTTCAATATACTTCCCGAAACCGAGGAGGCAATAGCCCGCAACGCCAAACGTATGGAGATTGTGTCGAAGGAGCGCATCGTAGACGAGCTCAACAAGATAATGGCTACGGCCAAGCCTTCGCGCGGATGGATGCTTCTTGAGAAGACCGGTCTGCTGAATTTGATTCTTCCACAGTTAGTAAAGCTCAAGGGCGTGGAGATTAAGGAGGGCAAAGGCCATAAGGACAACTTTTTGCATACTATGCAGGTGCTCGACAATGTGGCGGCGGTGAGCGACAACATCTGGCTTAGATGGGCTGCCTTGTTTCATGATATTGCCAAGCCGAATGTCAAAAAGTTTTTCAACGGCACATGGACGTTTCACAACCACGAGTTTCTCGGCGCAAAAATGGTTCCCAACATATTCAGGACGATGAAGATGCCGCTCAACGACAAGATGAAATATGTGCAAAAGCTTGTGGGAATGCACCATAGGGCTATTCCTATTTCTAACAGCGAGATAACCGATTCGGCAGTACGCCGCCTTATGTTCGACGCCGGCGACGACCTCGACGACCTTCTGATTCTGTGCCGTGCCGACATCACTTCTAAAATTGAGGAAAAGAGAATCAAGTTTCTCAACAACTATAAAATTGTAAGCCAGAAGATTAAGGAATTGGAGCAGAAAGATTTCCGCCGCAACTGGCAGCCGCCCATCGACGGAAGTTTTATTATGCAATCATTTGATATTCAGCCGTCTAAGGCTGTGGGAATTATAAAAGACTGTATCAAAGATTCGATTCTCGACGGCAAAATCGAGAACAATTTCGAAGCGGCTTACAACCTTATGGTTGAGAAAGGCAGGGAGCTTGGTTTTGAAGTGGTTAACAAAAGCATAAACAACAAAGTCGGTGAATAAAGCAGGTTTTATCGCATTGGTGATTGCTCTGTTTTTGGTGCAGAATGTTGCAGCTCAGACAGTTTCGTCTGTCCTTAAATCTGGCAGATGGGTAAAAGTCGCTGTGTCGGCCGACGGTGTGTACAAGATACCTTACGCCAAGCTTTCCGAGTGGGGATTCTCCTCGCCTCAAAGCGTGAGGGTTTTTGGAAACGATTTTGGAATGTTACCCTTTATGAACAGCGATCCGCGTCCATCTGATTTAATCGAAAACAAAGTAATGTACGCCACCGACGCTCTATATTTTTATGCAAAGTCCAAGGATATATGGAGTTACAATCAGGAAGACGATATGTTCGAGGTAAAACGCCATCTCTACGATTCGCAAGCCTACTATTTTTTGTCGGATGTTAACACAGGTTATAACAACAAGATAACCAAGCAGATGGGCAATGTTTCTACCATTGCTGCCGCAACAGTCGGAGATTTCTACGCCATACACGAGAACGATGATGTAAACCTTCAGATGTCGGGACGCAACTGGTATGGTGAAAATTTCTATTACGCTGTTTCTCAGGATTTTAAACTGGAAATTCCAGTTGAAGCTACAGGCGGTAAAGCCAAAGCCAAAGTTTCGGTGGTTGCAAGGTCGTCAAAAAGCAACACTTTCAGCGTTTCGGTCAACGGTGGCAGTTCGGTGGATTTAGAGTGCAAGTCGGTTTCAAATACTGCGCATTATGCCGATGTGCAGACGCGGATGTTTGATTTTGTTTCTAACCGACAGACGGTTCAAAATGTCAGCATTACTTTCAATAAGTCCACGCCATCAGCCGAGGGCTATCTCGATTATATTCTGCTCAATGCGAGGGGGAATCTGACCTACAAGCACAAACAGTTGATATTTAGGGATTTGCAGTCGTACAAAAATGGCGGAGGCTGTATGTTCAAAATTTCGGGAGCCGACAACAATTCTGTTATATGGAACATCACCGACAGCAATTCACCTGTTGAAATCGGTTATACTATTGAAGGTGGCAACGCTGTGTTTTCCGCAAGTACCGAAAAACTTGAAGAATACGTAATTTTTTCGCTTTCAGATGCTTACATTCCCGAATTTGTAGAAAACGTTGAAAATCAGAACCTTCATTCGCAATCCACAAAGCAGATGGTGATTATCACACCTTATATATATAAGGCATGGGCGGAGAAGATTGCCAATATACATTCCAAGGAGATGTCTGTAGGTGTGGTTGTGCTGGAGCAAATATATAACGAGTTTTCGTGCGGAGCGAGAGATGTATCTGCCATACGAGACTATCTGCGCTATGTTTACCGCAATCCCAGCGGCGACAAGCTGCGTTATGTGCTTTTGTTTGGCGATGGCTCGGTCGACAATATCACACTGTCGGCCGGTAACACAAATGTTATTCCCACATACCAGAGTCCGCAATCGTTAGACGAGGATGACTTTTTCTCGTTTGTATCCGACGACTATTTTGCTCTTATGGACGATGACGAAGGGGAGTATACTGGCTTACCAGACATTGCTGTGGGGCGTATTCCTGTAAAAACAGCGGCCGAGGCGGAAACAGCCGTCAAGAAAATTTCGCTCTACACATCGTCGTTTTTCAACGACTGGGAAAAAAACATCGCCTTTATAGCCGACGACGAGAATCAGAACATCCACGTAACGCAGGCGGACAAGATTGCGGAGTTTTCGGAGGATAACTTTCCAGACTACAATATCTATAAAATTTTTCTCGATGCTTATCCCCGCCAACAGACCATTGGGGGAAACCTCTATCCTCAGGCGCGTGAGGATATTTTGACGCAGTTTTCGCACGGCGCAAAGATTATCAACTTTACTGGTCACGGCGGCATAAACTACCTCACCGACGAGCGCATCCTTACCAATGCCGACATCGACAACATGAATAACATCGACAATCTGCCGGTCTTTATCACCTCGTCGTGCGATGTGGGACGTTTCGACTATTACACACGGTTGACGGACAACAATCAGGATTCACCAGCCGAGCGTGCATTGCACAATGCCAACGGCGGTGCAATAGCTATGATTACTGCCGCACGTCATGCCTATTCGGAGCCTAATTTTCAGCTTAACAGTAATATTTTCAACCATATACT
>JAFYFR010000079.1 GCA_017543645.1 Bacteroidales bacterium | reverse complement strand
GCATCAGACCTCACTTCGCCCCTCGAAGGCAAGTTCTACCTTGTAAAAAACACTGGCGACCCTGCTGTAAAAGTTGGCGACGCTGTTAAAAAAGGTCAGACCGTTTGCTACATCGAGGCGATGAAAACCTTCAACGCCATAGCCGCCGAATCTGACGGTGTAATTGCCGAAATCTGCTTCAAATCAGGTGATTCGGTTTCAGAAGACGATGTTTTAATGAAAATAAAGTAAGGCAATGGGCGAAATTTTAGAAAGAATATTCCACATGACTGCGCTCGATTCGCTAATCGATCAGCCGCAGTTTCTGATAATGTACGCCTTGGCGTTCTTGCTCCTCTACCTTGGTATCAAGAAGGAGTTTGAGCCGCTGTTGCTCGTTCCCATCGCTTTCGGCGTGTTGATTGCCAACTTTCCCGGCGGCAATATGGGCGTGCTTGCAGCCGTTGACCAGGTTGTCAACGGCGTTACTTATCACAACGTAATTACTCTTGCCGACGGTTCTATCTGGGCCGACGCCAACGGTGTTCCTTATAATATCTACGAGGTGGGGCTTCCTCAGATTGCCCACGACCTCGGTATTATGAACTTCCTCTACTATGCGCTCATCAAGTCGGGACTTCTTCCCCCGATTATCTTTATGGGCGTAGGTGCGTTAACCGACTTTGGTCCTATGCTCCGCAACCTCAAACTCGCAATCTTCGGCGCAGGTGCTCAGTTTGGTATCTTTGCTGTATTGCTCGTAGCTTGCAACTTCTTCACTTTGCAAGAGGCTGGTTCGCTCGCAATCATCGGTGGTGCCGACGGTCCTACGGCTATCTTCACCACCATCAAGCTGGCTCCTCAATTGCTCGGACCTATCGCCATTGCGGCTTACTCTTATATGGCTCTCGTGCCTGTGATTCTTCCCCTCGTTGTTAAGCTCACTTGCAGCGAAAAAGAGTTGAAAATCAATATGAAGCAGCAAGACAAGCTCTATCCCTCAAAGACAGAGTTTAAGAATATGCGTGCATTGAAGATTATCTTCCCGATTGCCACCACCACCATCGTAGCAATCATTGTTCCCGACGCAGTTGCCCTCGTAGGTATGCTTATGTTCGGCAACCTTATCAAGGAAATCGGAAACAACACATCACGTATTTTCGACGCGGCTTCCAATGCCATTATGAACTCTGCCACCATTTTCTTGGGATTGTGCGTAGGTGCTACAATGACCGTTGACGCATTCCTCAACTGGCAGACAATCGGTATCGTAGCCGGCGGTTTCTTGGCGTTCGGATTCTCGATTTTCGGAGGCATCATGCTTGTTAAGCTTATGAACCTCTTCTCTAAGAAGAAAATCAATCCGCTTATCGGTGCCACAGGTCTTTCGGCAGTTCCGATGGCTTCGCGTGTTGCCAACACCATCGCCCTCAAGTACGACAAGACCAACCACGTGCTCAACTACTGTATGTCGTCAAACGTTGCCGGCGTTATCGGTAGCGCAGTGGCAGCAGGTATTTTGATTGCATTCTTGGGATAAGAGAACAAATTGATTTGATTATAAAAAAACGACGGATAATGCATATTTATCCGTCGTTTTTTTTACATTTGCATCTGATAATTCCAAAGTACACCAAGAAATGAAAGTGAACAAAGACATTAAAATTAGGTCTGTATCTATCCAATCCTATAAAGGAATGGAAAATGTAACTATTGATTGTAGCAAGCCCGAAACTAACGATGAAATTTTTCAATGGACTGTATTGTTAGGCAATAACAATACGGGAAAGACAAGAATATTGCAGGCAATAGCGGATATGAGGCCTGTAATAGTTTTTTCAAAAGAATCGCCTAACGCAGAACTAGTCCCTAATTTTTTTCGCAAACAAAAAAACAATACTCCATATATTGAAGTTGTATGTAATTTAATAAATCATAGAAATGAATGGACGTATACAAACGCAATAGTTCCACAGGATACATCTGATGTATTAAAAAAACTATACATCTTTGGTTACGGCGTAAGCCGTTATCCTTCTGTCAACAATAATACAGTTTCGGATCATAATCAAGAAGGAGACGATTGTGATACATTGTTTACACATGAGAAACGGCTTGTAAATATTCAAGAATGGCTAATGCAACTTGATTATGCTTCAAAAAACAATAATAAGGTTGCAAAAACACGTTTAGAAAAAATACGCGATGTAATATGTAGCAACGTTTTTCCTGAAATTGACGACTTCGATTTTAAAAGCACTGATGATGGTCGTAATTATGTTCTTTTCAAAACTAAGGACGGCTGGTTCAGATACAACGAACTTGGATTTGGTTATCAATCAATGCTTTCGTGGGTAGTTGATTTGTGTCAAAGGATGTTTGAAACATTCACAGAATCAGAAAATCCGCTACTGGAAAGTGCCGTTGTTTTGGTTGATGAAATAGACCTGCACCTGCATCCAAAATGGCAACGTGAAATCATTTCTTATGTGTCAGAGATATTCAAGAATGTGCAATTCATTGTAACAACACACAGCCCGTTGATAATTCAATCAATGCAAGAAGTTAATCTGTATGTGTTGCGCCGCGAAGATGAAAACATAGTAGTAGAACATTCGCCTGTTACCGATTTCAGTGGTTGGACTGTCGAGGAAATTTTGCGAGATACGATGAAATTATCCAACGACATTCAATCTAATTACTTGCAAGAGACATATAAACTATTTGACGAAGGTCTTGATAATAACGATGTTGAAAAGGCTCGTCAGGCATACGATACACTCATCAAAATTCTCCATCCAAACAATCCTGCAAGAAGACTTTTAAAATTACAACTATCTCAAATGGAAATCGATGATAAAGATTAATCTCATAGGTCCGCCTGACGAACTCACAGACGAAGTAAAGCATCAATTGACAGAAAAATTCAAACAAGACGGCTCTCCTGTATGGAAGAAACCATATATCGAGAAGGCATTGCTTGAAATGACCAACTGTAAGTGCGCATATTCGGAGCAACTACTTAACACAGAAAGCAATTATATGGAGATTGACCATTTTAAGAACAAGAACAAATATAAAGACTTTGTTGTAGAATGGGGCAACCTCTTGCCATCATGCAAAAAATGTAACACCACAAAAGGCAACCATGATGTCGTTGCAGAACCGATCGTCAACCCTCTTATTGATAATCCGAAAGAATACCTTTATGTAAAGGCATTCAAATACTATCCAAGAAACGAAAAAGGGGAAACAACAAGAGATGTACTTGCTATAAACGACAGAGAACACTTTATAAATCCAAGGTCAAAGATGGGTTTTATGGTTGCTGAGAATTTAGAAAATCTGTTTGAATTGTTAAAAATGGCAGCTACTGCTGTTAAAAAAAGGAATTATATTTCAAAAATTAAATCTGTATTAGAAAGTTGCGGTCCGAAATACGCATATTCGGCAGTAATCTCTACTTATATTCTCTATGAAGATGAAACTTACAAGGAATTAGAATCTTATTTAAAAGATAACTATTTGTGGGATAACGAATTAGAAGAAATTAAAAAGACTTTGATAAAAATCGCAATGCCCAAATAGAAGATTACTTACTTTTAAACAAAAATAGTTGTTCTTTGAACTGTTTAAGGAGAGTTAACACTTTATCACCAATAAAAAAAACTGCAATCCTCATTTGAGGGTTGCAGTTTTTTTATGTTCATATAAGTAAGACTATTATTGTTTAACTATACTTACTGAGTAGTCTACGTTGTTGTTGGCATCGTTGTCGGAACGCCACATTGTGTATGTAGACATACCATCAAAATTTATTGAGTAATTTACCACGTCAACTTTTTCTTCGTCGGGAACTTCTACTTCAATATCTTTCATAAGTCCGAGCAGATAGCCGGGTTGTTGTTGCGAATGCCAAGCCAGTGTGTGTCCAAAAATTGTTACGCCAGCGTTTTTTGCATTAGTTATAAATGTTTTAACACGGCTGAAATCCATATCACCACCACCATTAACACACGATTGGTATTTCATGGCATTGCCAGCCACCACTTCGTCGAAGTTTTCCTTTACGATGGTTTTGAGTGTGGAATTACTTGCAAAGTCGTTAACATCGAGCGCACCGCTGAATTTGAAAATAGGGTGTTTAGTGCGGTCAATATAGCTTTTAAGGGGTTTTAAGTTGCCAAGGTCGTCTGTGAGTTTTGTTTCAGCGAGACCTTGTGCAAAACCTTTGTAAGCAGCTTTTCTGATGTATCCCGATTTCCAAATACCCACAGGTTCGCCAGCACGCCAGCTGGTATTGTCGGGAGCATCGGTCATACACCATTGGCAAAATCCGTATTGTTGTTCAGGAGGAATAATTTCAAAATATTTTTTGAGGATAAATTCGTAATAGTCGGCCATCTGTTGAAGTTCGGTGGCGGTAACTTGCGAGGTTTTAAGTTGCGAGCCACCACGCACATAGCCCATATCAAGTTCCGATACGCGAACGAGTTTGCCGGTAGCTGCCATTAGTTCAAACATTTTTACTATGTGCTCCTCTTTGCTTTTTTGTGTTCCTTCGTCATTGTAATACGAAATGTGCATTTGAGTTCCAAGACCGTCAATTTTTGTAATTCCGTCAGCTTCCCATTTGTCTACCCAGTAGATAAGGCTTTTGAGCTTCTTGTTGTCGTCCCAGTCGCTTTCAAGGTTGTAGTCGTTGACAAAGAGTTTCAGTTCGTCGGGGTCGCCTTTGAAGTGCTTTCTTGCGCTGGCTACTGCTGTACGCACATAGTCAATGTCGCCCATATAATCTTGCCAGAAGAAATTACCCGACTTAACCACAACAGCATCGTCGTTAGGGTTAGAAGAGTGTTGTAGAGCGTAATATCCATCAATATTACCGCCACCCGAGATAGCTTCGTTAACCACGTCCCAAGCTTTTACAAAACCATCAGTGGCAGTCATCATACCATCAATCCAATGATCCATTGCCCATACAAGAGTGTCGTGTTTTTGTTGTTCGGTAAGTGGAATTGTTTTTCCGCTGCCTTTGTGGGTAATGGTTACGCTTTCAATGTAGATATCGCCAACAAAATCACCAGTTTGGAATAGTACATGACCATCATCGGCTTTTGGTACGAATGAAATCTTGTGTTCTTTCATTTCGGTAGTAGCGTCAAGCGAAAGGCTGACTGTATTTTGCCAGTCGCCGACAAGGAACGACAGCTTGGCCTCCTTGGAAGCCTTAAGCTTGATAATGATGTCGTATGGATTACCCTTTTTGACCCCGATGTTGTCTGCCACAAAATACTGCACTTGGTATGCTTGATTGGAGAGCTTGTTGTTTCTGATGTGCAATGTGGACGTGGTTTGTTTTGGAGCGGGCTTTTCTTTTTCCTGTTTTTGCGGCTCAACGTCTTTTGAGTCGTCGTTTTTGCAGCCTGAAATAAAGAGTAGCGTGGCTGCGGTAAGTAGTAATATTTTTTTCATTTGTATAAAAAAATTAAAAGTATTGAATAAGTTTCTTTTTAAGCGGAAGGGTACCATTAGTTCCGTTTTCGGAATGCGATGAACTGCGATAGGATGATGAATACCACCGTTACACCAGAGGTGGCAACGATTCTGATTAAGACTTGCGAGAAGTGGAAAAAGCCTATAGAGTCGATTAGGAAGTAGGAGAGATGGTGCGCTACTACCAACGGAATGCAGTAGCGGACAAACCACGCCATACCCATGTATGTAAGGTAGGGGTAAAGCCCCGACTCGTAACCGTCGCGCGGAGCTAACATATTGAGTATCATGGGACGCAAAAACGCCATGAAAACCGACGCGGCAGTGTTTAGTCCGGGCGAATCGGCAAACATGTCGACAGTGTAGCCGAGCACGAAGGCAAAAAACAGCTGCAGCCAGTTGGGTACTTCAAACGGCACTATCAATATGAACAGCACGTAGAACATAGGCGTAATGCTTAGCGGACTGATTTTTATATGGTTGAAAATCAGCACTTGCACCAATACTATAAGCACATACGCTCCTAATACTTTGAGATAGCCCCTTAAGTCCATTATCTAACAAATTTTGATTCTTCTGCTTCTAACTGATATTGTTCCTCCTGCATTGTGTTTTCAATCACAAACACGTTTGAAAGGCATTTCAAATCGGTGGTGAACCTGACTTTGATGCTGTAAAAGTTGTCGTCGCTGTTGCGAACAAACGAATCTATCACGGCGATTGGTATTCCGGGAGGAAATATTGCGGAATAGCCGCTTGTTACCACGGTGTCGCCGCTCTGGATAGGCACGTGATTTGGAATTTCGTGAAGTATGGCGGTGTGGTAGTCTTCGCCGTCCCAGTTGAGTTTTCCGTAGAAATTGCTGTTTTTGAGTTTTGCGCTGATACCCACCTTGTTGTTGAGCAGCGAGATGGCGAGTGAGAAATTTTCCGATGTGTTAACCACTATGCCCACCGCGCCAGCTGCCGACACCACGGCCATGTCGGGATGCACGCCTTGTTTTTCGCCCACGTCGAGGGTCATGAAGTTGTTGCTGCGGTTGGTGGAGTTTTTGAGAACCGAGGCGGTGATAAATCGGTATTTGAGTTTACCGGTGGAGTCGTTCTGATTTTTGAAAGTGGCAGTGTCGGCTACATAAAAGATGCTGCTTTTTTTACGGGCGTTGAGCAGCTGCTCCATGAGCATATCGTTCTCCTCGCGGAGATTGGTATACCTTACATACGACCACGTGGCGTTGTAGATAGCCCCTGTTACGAAATTGGCAGATGTGCAGAAAGTGCTGTTACGTTTTGCGTCGCCGCCGATAGCCAGAATAAGCGCTATCACCTCCAAAGCGATGAAAATGATTTGGAAGTGTATTTTTTTTAAAAATCTTAATAAACTATCCATATACTATATATAAAGGTGTCGGTAGAGCGCTAACTCTGCCGACACCTTTAGTTTATTTAAGCAAAAACGGGAATTTGTCAACATTTTTCAAAGCGATGCCAGTGCCTCGTGCCACAGCGTGCAGAGGGTCTTCCGATACTTTTACGGGCAGGTTGGTCTTTTCTGACAGGCGTTTGTCCAATCCTCGCAACAATGCGCCGCCGCCGGTGAGGTGTATTCCGTTTTTGAAAATATCGGCGTAAAGCTCGGGAGGAGTCTGCTCCAGAACGTTGAGGATAGCCGCTTCGATTTTGCAAATCGACTTGTCGAGGCAGTGGGCTATCTCCTGATACGAGATAGGAATCTCCACGGGGAGTGCTGTCATCTGGTGGGGTCCGCGAACCATGTAGTCGGCGGGCGGGTCTTCGAGGTCGGTGATGGCTGAGCCGACGTTGATTTTGATGGCTTCGGCGGTGCGGTCGAACACCTTGATGTTGTGCTGGTGGCGCATATACTCCATGATGTCCTCAGTAAAGTCGTCGCCGGCGATACGGATGCTGCGGTTGCAGACAATGCCGCCGAGCGAGATAACAGCGATTTCGGTAGTACCGCCGCCTATATCTACAATCATGTTTCCTTCGGGAGCCTCCACGTCAACTCCGATACCGAGAGCGGCCGCCATGGGCTCGAATATCATCCACACTTCGCGTGCGCCAGCGTGTTCGGCAGAGTCGCGTACGGCACGGCGTTCCACCTCGGTGCTGCCAGAGGGAATGCCTACCACAATCTTGATCGACGGGTTGAAAAACAGGCGTTTGGCGTTGCCCATCTTAATCATGCCGCGAATCATCATTTCGGCAGCCTTGAAGTCTGCTATAACGCCGTCCCTTAGTGGACGTATAGTCCTGATGTTCTCGTGGGTCTTGCCGTGCATGAGCTGGGCCTTCATACCTATCGCGATAGTTTTTTCGGAGATATGGTCTATTGCCACAATTGACGGCTCGTCTACCACGATTTTGTCGTGCATGATGATTACCGTGTTGGCGGTGCCGAGATCCATCGCCAGTTCTTGTGTGAAAAATGAAAATAATCCCATATTTTGATTTTGTTTTTCTTGTAACGTGTTATACTATGTTGAAACGGTTGTTGCCGTTAAAAAAAATCATTTTAGTGTTTGAAATGGCGAATGCCTGTAAATACCATTGCCACATCGTTCTTGTTGCAATAGTCGATGCTTTCGTTGTCGCGCACGCTGCCTCCGGGCTGTATAACGCTTGTTATGCCCTCGTTGTGGGCGAGTTCTACGCAGTCGCCAAAGGGGAAGAACGCATCCGATGCCATTACCGCTCCTTTGAGGTTGAATCCGAAGCTCATAGCCTTTTCGATGGCCTGTTTCAGAGCGTCCACACGCGAAGTCTGACCTATGCCCGAGGCGTATAGCTGCTTGTTGTTGGCAAGTACTATGGCGTTGGATTTCGAGTGCTTAACTATCTTGTTGGCAAACAGCATATTTTCGATTTCCTGCTGGGTGGGTTTCTTGTTGGTAACGCTGGTGAGGTCGTCGGGAGTTTCGGTTTTGAGGTCGCGTTCCTGATAGAGGAATCCGTTGAGAGCCGAGCGGACGATCGTTGTGGGTGTCTTGGTGATTTTCTGAACCAGGATGATGCGGTTCTTTTTTGTTTCGAGAATTTCGAGAGCCTCCTGGTCGTAGCAGGGGGCAATGATAACTTCCATAAAGAGCGAGTTCATCTCCTGTGCCACCTCTTTGGTAATCTGACGGTTGGTGATAACCACACCGCCGAAGGCCGACACTGGGTCGCAGGCGAGACAGTCTTTCCAAGCCTGAAGCAAGGTTTCGCGACATGCCACACCGCAGGCGTTGTTGTGTTTCATGATGATGAAAGTGGTTTCGTCAAATTCGTTCATCATGTTTACAGCCGCGTCAACGTCGAGCATATTGTTGTACGAAAGGTCTTTGCCGTGGAGCTTGTCGAAAATAGCGTTGATGTCGCCGAAGAACATCGCTTTCTGGTGGGGGTTCTCGCCGTAGCGCATCTCCTGTTTGGTGTCTTCTGCTACGCGGAGGTTGGCGTGGAATGTGTTTTCGCCGCCGTCGAAATACGTGAAAATCTTGCTGTCGTAGTACGACGACACAGCGAATGCCTTTTTAGCAAATTCGCGGCGTTGTTCCAAAGATGTTACGCCGTTCTGATTTTCAAGTATTTCGAGAATGTCGGCGTAGTAGTTGGTGGAAGGAACGATGACCACGTCTTTGTAGTTTTTGGCAGCCGCGCGGATAAGCGAGATGCCGCCTATGTCGATTTTTTCGATAATGTCCTGATCTGATGCTCCGCTTGCCACTGTCTGCTCAAATGGATAGAGGTCAACAATTACGAGGTCTATCATTGGAATTACGTATTTGGCCGATTCCTGAGCGTCGGTTTCGTTGTCGCGGCGGGCAAGGATTCCACCGAATACTTTTGGATGGAGAGTTTTTACTCGTCCGCCAAGTATCGAGGGGTAGCCGGTAAGACCTTCTACGGTTTTGCATTTTACACCGAGGTCTTCGATAAATTTCTGTGTGCCGCCGGTAGAGTAAATTTCCACTTCCTGTTCGGCAAGTTTTTTTACGATTTTGTCGAGATTAGTCTTGTAAAAGACTGATATTAAGGCTGATTTAATTTTCTTATCGTTGCTCATCACTTATTATGTGTTTTTTCAAGTTTCTAAAATTGATATTTGGCAAATGTAATAATTTTCAATAGACATTATATCTGTTTTTCCAACATTTTTTTAATTTCTTCTGCAATATTTTCGAGGACAACCTCTTTTTGCACCCTGTTTTTCCACTCGTTTTTGTCGGCGATGGTTTCGGCGAGTTCTTTTCCGAGGCGGAGGTTTTTGATAGTGGCAACTCCTTTTTCGGCTTCGTTACTGCCAATGATTACCGCAATTGGGCTGTTGTTGCGGTCGGCGTATGCCATCTGGTGCTTGAGCCCTCGTTTTGCGCCGTAGTAGATTTCGGTGTCGATGCCGGCGGAGCGCAGCTGCATAGCGGTTTTTTGGTAGAGCGGCATAAGGCTGTCGTCGAATGCGATTATTATTACCGCGCCGTCGCTGTTGACTTGCGCCTGATTGGTGAGTGTGAGGAGCTCGGCAAGACGGTCAACTCCGATGGATGCGCCTGTTGCCGGCACTTTTACGCCCAAGAGGTTTTCCACCAATCCGTCGTAACGTCCGCCGCCGCAGATAGAACCCACGCGGCGTTCGCGGCCTTTCTCGTCTTTGTAAGTCTGCAGTGACTCCACTTCGTAGATAGGGCCAGTGTAGTATCCGAGACCGCGCACCATACCCGGGTCAAGAATTGCAACTTCCTCGTTGTAACCAAGTTGGGCGAGAATTGAGTCGATTTTTTCCAGCTCTTCCACGCCTTCTTTGTATGTGGCGTTTTCAAAGGCGGGCTTTGCTTTGAGCTTTGTTAAAACCTCGGCACGGCTGGCTCGTGTTTCAAAGTCCTTGATAAACTGTATTATAATGTCAACAAATTTCTGTTCGATGTTGAGTCCGGGGATTTCTGCGCCCGAAACCTCGTCTACACGGCCTTTGCCAAGCTCTTTTGCCACAGCGTCGATACCGATTTTGTCTAATTTGTCGATAACGCGCATCACAGCCATCTCCTGTTCTTTGTCGGTGATGCCGGTGAAGGCGAGCAGTCCGTTGACTATCTTGCGGTTGTTGATTTTTATAAGGTAAGTTCCGCGTTTTAGACCGATGTTTTCGAGAGCCTGCGAAAGTATCATGCAGTTTTCGGCGTCCGCGCTAACGTCTTCTGCGCCAACGGTGTCGAAGTCCATCTGCCAAAACTCGCGGAATCGTCCCGGATCGAGTTTCGCCTCAAAACGGAAGACCGGGCCGTACTGGTAACGGCGGAAAAGATTTGTCTTGCCTTGGATTTCGCCCCTGAGGTGCTGCTGCCAGAGGCTTTCGGCGTAGACACGGGCGAGCGGAGCTGTAAGGTCGTAACGCAGTGCCACATAGTGGTTTTCCATTATAACGCGGTTTTCGGCATCGCGAATCTCGCGTCCGTTGGTGTCGAAAACAGGTTCTTCTTCCGGATTTTTGAAAGAATAAACGCCCTGTGCCACGGTGTCGGCATCGGGCAGATATTTGCCAAGACAGTCGGCGTATTCCATTATTGGAGTGTCGTAGCGGCTGAATCCAAAACGACGGTAAACTTCTGTTGCTTTGTCGATTATGAACTGACGTAATAAATTCTGACTTGGAGTTATATCCCTAAAACCTTTTACTTTTTGCGGTACTGTTCCTCTCATTTTGTCTTTCTGTTATGTTGAAAATAGAGTATGTCTAATTTTTTCCAAATGTATAAAACATTCTCAATTTCGGAGTTAGATTGTATTATTTTTTTTTAATTTTTTTTTGTTACTGTTTCACCACGATTTTTTGACAGATGCTTAGGTCGTGGTTTTTTATGTTGATAATGTAGACTCCAGATTTGATGCCGCTCAGGTCGATAGAGTATGGTTGTTGCTGATTAACAGTGGCTTTGTATTGTTTTACCATTACACCCGAAGTGTTGAAAACCGATATTGTGCATAAGCCTAAATTGTTGTTGGCTACGATATTGATAAAGTTTTGGGCGGGATTCGGGTAGATGTTAGATTCGTTTATGACCAAATCGCTTATGGCGGTGGGAGTGGGGGGGATGTTGTTGAGCTGTACGGGATTGCTGACCGACGGTTTTTCAGATTCGGCATAGATAGTCTCTATATAAAAGGTGTATTCCGATTTTGGCTCAATATTGTTGAATGTGTATGTAAGTGTCTTATTGCCGGTAATATCTGCAATTTTTTTGTTGTTACAATAGATTCGGTATCCTTGCGGGTCGAACACTATTCCGGTGGTGTCGGTCATAATGTCGATATTGTTGAGCAATAATGCGTTAGTATTATCAGGTTTGGTGATGTTGTTGAAATTCAAGTAGATATTCTGCCCTTTGAACCTGTTGAGCGGAATAATATGATCCTGCCAATCAGTGCCGATTGTCAACAGCGCGAGGGTGTCGAAACTTGATGGTTCAACAGAACTGCAGCCGATGTTTAGGAGCGACTCTCCACCTACCGAACGAGTGCGGAATGTGAGAATCTGATCGTCTTGAATGTTGATTTTCTTGGTGATAAGGCAGTCGTCGGTGTGGTCGTCGGAGGCTGTGAAACTTGCCAGAACCTTTGTGCCGGAGTAAGGTTTGAACTCGCTTCCGTCGTTTTCGGTTTTTATGCACCATGATGTGGGTTTGTCGCCATATTTTGTGGCTAATGGAGTCTTATGGTCGAAATCCGACACTGTAAGAAAAACTTTTTGGATGTCTTCCACTGTTGTAAACTGTTCAAAATCAGTTGAAAATGTTTTTACTCCTGTGTAAGTATCCCATTTGAGGATAATAGCCGACGAGTCGGAGTTCCAGTTTCCCGAAAGCACTGCGGCAGGATAGTCGGTAAAGAGTGCGTATGGGTCGAATCCGTTTAGTTCGCTGATTCCCGTGTTGTTGGCGAGCCAGTAGGCAAGGTGGTGTTCTTCGCCGTTGTCGCCTGTCCATACTTTTGAAACCATCTGGAAATAATCTTCGTAAGGGTTTGATTTGCTGGACATTCCGCCCGAAAGAATACCTATAATCTTGCCGTTCTGGTTGAGAAGCGGTGCACCCGACGAACCTGTCTCGGTATATCCCAAGTGCCAAGTGTCGATACACCAGTGTGTGTTTTCCACAAAAATCTCGTCGCTAATGGGGTATGTAGAAAGATATGGCGGCATATTGCTGACGGCTATACATTTAGGATCTCCTTTTGGGTGGTGGATTGTAACCACTGTGTCGATGTAGTTTTTGGTGTCGAGAGTCCATCCAAGATAATACGGAAGATAGTTTTGAGGTGGTATGTCGTTGAGTTTCAGCAGCGAAATGTCGTAGTCGTTGTATTCTCCGTCGGTAATCCACTGACCTGTAAAATCACGTAGTTTTGAATGGTATGTTTTTGTAGGATAGGCTATTAGGGTGCTACCCGATGCGGTTTTCATCTGCGAAGAGAGGTTTCCGTATAGGTCGTTTTCGTAGTTGTAATATACCACAATGGAGTTGGCCTCGCTCTCTTTGCAGATGCAGTGGGCGGCTGTAATAAAATAAGGTGTGGCGTCGTAGTTGGTGTTGTTGATGAGCGCCCCCGTGCAGAGATACGAGAAACCGTCGTCGCAGTCGAACTGATAGTGGCAGACACCGTGTTTTTCGGTCTGCCATTTTTGTCCGGCTTCTCCGTTGATGTTTACATCGTTGTTGGTTTTGTTGGTTTTTTTCTTGGTTTTTAACGCTTTGCCGATACTTTTGAAACCGTAGCATATCTTGCTGATTACAAAGTCGTTCTGAATAACATTGTTGGGAACGAAAAGTTCGATTGTGATAGAGTTTCCTATTATTTGGCGGGTTTTGAGTGTCTTGCCGACGTTGTTATTTTTGTAGGTCAACATGCCGAGAAAATCATGGTTGCTGTACAGGCAAAGTTCCACATTATTAGCGAGTTCTATCTCCGAAAAATTTACTCCTAACGAGTATGCGTCCTCAGCGGATACTGTCAGCCTCCAGACCGTTCCGCCGTCTACATGGCAGCTGTCGGCATTGTTGAAAAAACTCTGATTGCTGATGATAAGCCTTCCGATGCAGTTGTCGGGCAGGTTGGCTTTGGTTTCGGCAGGCTTTGGCAATTCAATAGCCGCCTCGAACTTGGGCAACGCATCAAAACGGCTGTGGCTGTATTCGCCTGAAGTTATCTGAGCAAAAACTCCATTCAATGAAAATAATGCGATGATTAGCAGAATTATAATTTTTTTCATATATTTGTACGATTTTTTACAATACAAAAGTACGTAAAATTAGCTTACGTGATGCAAGATCTTTTCTATATTTGTTTAAAATGCAGAACTAAACTTATAATAAAGTGAAAAAATTATTAATACTATTGATGGTGCTGATGTGCAGCACAGTGCTTTCAGCCCAAGTGAAAAAATCGGACGTATTTGTCCAGATATTCGGAACAAAATACTATCTCCACACCATTAAGGCGGGCGAAACCATCGACGCTATAGCCAAGGCGTACAACGTTACCGTTCAGGAGATTAACATGGAAAACAAGGCTCTCGTGGGCAAGATGACCGAGGGAACGAGCATCAAGATTCCTGTTATGGGCGACAATCAGATTTCGGGCTATACCCAGCAGTTTGTCTATCATACCGTTGAGAAAAAACAGACGCTCTATTCCATTTGCAAGCAGTACGGCGTTACGCAGGAGGATATTTTTCAGTATAATCCCGACACCCAGAACGGACTCAAGACCGGCACGGTGCTGAAGATTCCCAAAGGCAACCCCGGAAAGCCCGATCGTCAGGATTCGGAGTTCGTGTACCACACAGCCAAGCAGAACGAGACGCTGTATTCGCTCAGCGAGCGTTACAACGTGTCGATAGAGGACATTGTAAAATACAACCCTTCGCTCAAAAACGGCATTCCGCAGGGAACGATTGTAAGGTTTCCGCGCACCATAGTAAATGACACCTACACCGAAGAATCCGACATTCAGCCCGAGGAGCACGATTTGGTAAAAGAGCGTGCCATGCGGAATCCAGACTACACTCCGTGCGACAGTTACAGCTACAACAGGAGCACTACTTTTAAAGTTGCCCTTCTCCTGCCTTTGTATGTCAACAACAATGCTTTGCAGAGCGAAAAGGTGAAAGCTGACCCCGACAAGGAGCAGCTTTACAAAAACAGCGAGCGCATTTTTGAGTTTTATGAGGGAGTGCTTATGGCTGTGAAAGAGCTTCAGCAGACTGGCAAGAGCGTGAGCCTTCATGTTTACGACACCGAGAACAATTTTGCCACCACCGACCGCATCTTGCACGAACCCGATATGAAGAATATGGACTTGATTATCGGTCCTCTATATACCGACAACGTGGTTAAGGTGGCTAAGTTTTCTACTGAAAATCAAATAGCTATGGTTTCGCCGTTTGCACAGAAAAACGATATTCTCGGCAACAATCCCTATCTTTACCAGTTTTCGCCTTCAACGGCTACGTCGATAGCGCAGACTGCCGATTTCTTTGCCGGTCTTAACGACGCAACGGTAATAGTGGTTCACAACGGCACAGCTGCAGAAATCGACATGACCAAGATTTACCGCGACAACCTTACCAAGAGCTATTTTTCCGACAGAAATGTCCCCGACATGATTTTCAAGGAGATAAACTACAAGAACGGAGGCATAAACCGTGTGCAGGAGGCTATGAACCCCAACAACACCAACGTGATACTGATACCGAGCAACGACGAGGTGTTTATCACCAACGTTGTAAACCAGCTGACCACAGTAGTAAAGACTAATAAGTATAGGGTGGTGCTTTTTGGTTCGCAGAGTTGGGAAAAATACATCAACATCGACGTAGAGTTTCTCCAAAGCATGAATTTCTGCTATCGCAGCAGCAATTTTATCAATTACACCAATCCGTCGGTCAAGATGTTCGTGTCGTCGTTCCGCGACTTGTACAACACCGAGCCGGGTATCTACGGATTCAGCGGCTACGACATTGCCAAATGCTTTATCACCAAACTCTACAAGCACGGCAAATACTTCTGTTTCTGCGACGACAGCAACGAAAATGGTCTTGTGTACAAGTTTGATTTCAAACGGGTAGCTCCAATGGGCGGCTTTGAAAACCAGTCAACATTCGTGCTGAGATACAGCAAAGATTTTACGATAGAGGAGGCTAAGTAGGTAACTATAAGTAACCTATAAAAACAAAAACGCCGCGCAAAACTTAATTTGTGCGGCGTTTTTTGCGTTATTGATTTTTAGTATTCATCTTCGTTGAAGAAGAAATCGTCTTTACTTGGGTAATCGGGCCAGATGTCTTCGATACCTTCGTAGATTTCGCCATCGTCGTCGATTTCTTGCAGGTTTTCGATAAGTTCAAGCGGTGCGCCCGAACGTTGAGCGTAGTCGATAAGCTCGTCTTTGGTTGCCGGCCAAGGAGCGTCCTCCAACTTTGTGGCTAATTCAAGTGTCCAATACATAGTGTTTTATTTTAAGTTTTATGTTATAACTGCCGTTTTTCAAAAAAAGTTGCAAATATATACAATTATTAATATGCGATGCAAGATATTTGGAAATTTTTTTGCAATCAGGTTTATGGGCAGTTTTCGCACTCGGCATCGTGGATTACGTTTTCCTCGGTGTTAGTGATTAAGTGCGAGCGGCTGTCTATCAGGTTGTTTACCGATTTTTGAACTTTGTCTAACTGTGTGCGGGTGTTTTTCATGCCGTTTTCGAGTTGGCGTTTTACCTCTTCGAG
>JAFYFR010000078.1 GCA_017543645.1 Bacteroidales bacterium | reverse complement strand
TCAAAATACCCTAAGTAGCGAGACCCGGGATTGAACCGGGGACCTTATGATTATGAATCATACGCTCTAACCAGCTGAGCTATCTCGCCATCATGTCAAACTGCCTTTCTTTAAGACGGTGCAAAGGTAGATACTTTTTTTTATTCTGCAAGGGGAAAAGCAGAAAAATATCAATTTTTTTTAAAATATTTTTCTTAAAATGATGTAAGTCATTATAATACAAATGATAGAGATAATCACATTATTATTCGCTATCAACTTCTTCGTAGCACTTTACAAGACAATCATACGCTTGACTAAGGTTGCTGTCTGGTTTTAGGCATACATTGACCACCCAAACGGCAGTTTTTAACGCAATATTTTCCTCGTCGTAGTCCACAGTGCGGTATGTAGTAACAAAAAAGCGTTTATTTGCATCATCGTTATAAAACAATAATGATCCGTTAAATTGCAAATTAATTTTTGCTTCAGCCGATACAACTGTCATATTGTCATAAACAGGCGGATTGTAAAAGAAGCCGAAGTATGCTATATTTTTGAACGTGAAGAATGAATAGAAAACACTGTCTTTTTTAAAACAGAATCCGTCAGGAATTTTATCAAATAGAACTATATTTGAATAGAACTGAGCTAACGCTTCAACAACATTGGCGTTAGTTGCTACGAAGTTTTTCTGCACATAGTGATATGCCGAATCGTAGTTGTTAACAAAATAGCTGAAAGATTTGCCGAACACAGAATAAGTGTCGGTGTTTTCAGAAAGCCATTTAATAATTGGTGAAGTTTTTGTCTTGCCTGTTACCTTTTTACTTGATGCCGTGTAACCAGAAAGCAGCATAGCGAGCTTTTTGTCAGAGTAAATATTCCAGTTAACACCGCTGAACTTGGCATTTGCACTGTCGCAGCAGGCTTTTAACGCCTTCTGGCAGTAGTATTCAGGCTTGAACCGCTGGCAAAGTATTACGGATACGCTGTCAATAGAGAAAACAGAATACTCTCTTCCGTATCGCGAGAAAAACAACTGGTTGCCATGGTTATCGACTTTGTCGTATCCTGTTTTTTCAAGCCCGGAGGCAAGCTTAGCGAAGAATAATTCTATATCCTGCGCAGCTGCAGTAGCTGATAGCGAAATTACAGCCACAATAATTAAAACAAGTTTTATCATAATATGCAGTATGCTTATTGGTGATGTTTTTTCGAAAACGTTATCATCGCAGTAGTTATTGCGCACTAAATTCTGAAACCTATACGTGCCATGGCATTGAAGTTGCGGGCATAGGCATCGTTTGACTGCTTCACAACGTCAGACAGCCCGTTTTGAACGGTGAAATCAAGATTAAAACCACTGCCAAACCAAAGTCCGAAAGAGAAGTTGAGACCGTAATGAAAATGATGGTATCCTCCGTCGTGCCAGTAATGGTCTTCGTCATTCCATATCTTGTAACTGTATGTATACTCATTGTTGTTGTCTTCCCAAACGTTTTTGCCAGCTCCGAAATAGTCGTATCCGCAATAGGGGCCGAAATAGATTTCTGCAGCAAAACCACGGCTAAACCTTGCAGACAAACCAAGATAGGGAGTAATCTGACAATTGTGTGACAGTAGATTTTCAACATCTTTATTGCCATCCTTGGAATAGTCCAATCTAAAACCGTTGGACGACAATCCAAAATTCAATCCCCAAAACAACGGACCAGCAATCTGATCTTCGAACCCAAAAACAAGGTTGTATCCTATTTGTGGCACTGAATAATTTTTAAAATTGGAATCCTCGTTTCCATCGCTGTTATAAAAACGCCAGTAGTTGGCAGCAGGACCAAACTTAATGTACCAGAAATAGTCCTCGTAGGCATGAAGGTAGTGTCGTTTTTTGATAGGAGTAACATCGGTACTTACATTATTCTGTTCAGGACACCCCGACTGCGACACATTTACTGTAACTTCGTGTTGCCCGTTGTACACCACGAATGATGCTGTGCGCTTGAATGTGTATGGATTTTTACGGTAGTTGACTTTCAATTCGTAGACATCACCAGAGACGAAGGTCTTACTCGAACCGCATATCCATGTTGTTTCGCTCGGCAACTGCTTGACATTGCAGCCCTTGCTTGTCTCCACTTTGTATTTTGTATCTCCGCCCTCGCACGGGACATACGAGGTTACGGATGCCGACTCGCCGTCAACGCGGAGATACGATGATTTTGCAATAGGCTGCGAGGGCTGCTGGGACTGCTGCTTTCTGGCGGATGTGTATTCGCGTACAAAATAATCGTAAGCCGACATTAAATCAGATTCACTTTTGATATTATCATACACGAATGTCATAGCTCTTTCTGCGTCGTGTAGTGAGAAATCGGTTTCTTGACCTACCAAAAAGATAACAGACCGGTTGTCATCAACAAGGTTGCAACTGACACCAGAATACGTGTCTTTGGTTTTTTTAGCTGTTTCAACCATTGCTGCCGAGCTAACGGCACCTGGTTTATACACTCTACCGAGAGCCGATATTTTTGGGTTTTCGATGGCTGTGAGCACGAACTCTGCGCCGTTGTGTGAAAACACAATGCGGTCTTTGGTGCGTTCTGATACATTAAAGCCGTCTTCTACTAACATCTCCCCTAATGCAGACATATACGCTTCCTTGGTCTGCGCGGCTACTCTGAAACTGACAAAAAAAACTATTATAACAAATGCGATTATCTTTTTCATATTAAGTATTATTTGATTATTTGATATTTTTAACTATATTAGTTGGTTTTGAGACTCCACTTTTTGACACCTTGTCTTGTGTAAATAAATAACTATTGACATATAGACAAGTACCGTCATAAAGTGCGGAAACATCCTCATTGTTTTCTTCAAAAACAAACCGTACATATCCGTAACTATTTGTACAGTTATTTGGTATAACAGTATACCAAACATCACCAAACGAGTCTGTGAATGTCCATTTACCCACGAGTCCTTCGGTAGATTTAGTCATTTTTCCGCGACGATTGCTATCTACTTGAAGGAAGAATCTACCCCTATCGTCCAAAAAAACATGCGAATACCAATCCTCATAGTCGCTGTAACCGCCCTTGAATGTGATAGAGCCGCTTGACGGTGAGTAGTATCCGCTCATTGTTTCATTGTCGTCACCAAAAAAAACAGCGATAATCGAGCTTCCACTTGTCGGATAGCTTGCAAACTCAATCTTTTCGCTACCTCTCCAAAACGTTTTCCCTTTCAAGTCTGATATTTGCGGAAAAGTCAAAGTGCAGTACCTGTCGCGCCATTTGGCTGTAAGAGTAACATTCTGTTTAACCTTATAACTTGCATCTACCTTATTATCGCCGATGTACCATCCGTCGAAATAATAAGCGGCGTTTGCAACCTCATCGGACAATTCGATAACAGGCAGCTGGGCGGATGACAATGCCTGACCGTATTTTACTTTCACTGAGGTAGGGCATGTGCCGTATTCCGATTTATAATAAACGGTACATTCGGTGACGGTAGGCGTGTCGTAATGATCGTCTGTCTTGGGCTGTCCGTCTTCGCCGAAATGCTGCTGGTAACGCCAGTTGAGCACTTCAGGGGTCGGTTCTTCGGGAGAACAGCCCAATACGCAGACGATGGCGGATAATACGATACAATATAAACTCTTTTTCATTTCTTTGCTGTTTAATAGATTGTGAAATACTTAGTGTATAAAAGCTTGTCCTTGTAGTATAATTCAAGACGGTATTCGCCAGATTTCCAATTACCACTATCAGAACTTCCCCAACCGCTGAGCTTATATTCACGGCTATTCTTCGTTAAAGACAATGTGCTTTTATATGAATAACCGCTCGGAGAAGAACTGCCGGTAGACAGTCCGCCAGGCGCATAGAATTTTACATAAATATCGTAACTCCCTTCTGTGTAAGTATCAATATACAATTTGGGTTTAAGATACTGCGTGGATGACGAATATATGTTTTTGCCATAATCGGTCAAGACATTCCCGTCGTAGTCAGTATTTCCTATTAATGCAGACGATATTCTAAAAGGTTCATTACTACCGCTGCTGTTAGCATTGCGGTCTTCCAATTCAATATATTTGTCTTCCACACGTTTTTTGGCAGTTGATAGGTCTGACATGTTCTTATAAAACGAATATTTAAACTCCTCAGGAGAGGCTGAGTAATACTGAACAGCAAAACCTACGGCATTGTCGTCAAATAAAAAGGCCTTTGCTGAACAAAGTTTCAAATTGGAATATGACAATGCCTCCAGCATTGCATTTTTGTCAGAATAGTTGTTGTTAAAGCCGCTTATCTGAAATGACACCAACACCGGATCAGAATAATAAAATCTTATCCAATAAGAAACACCCTCTTTTTTGAAATCAATTTCACTTCCGTCCACAGTAGGGGAAAAACCTTCTTCTTGCAGAAACCTTTTTACTTCGTCACGGTAGTTTCTTGCCTTTGTTGACAATTCGTCTTGTGCAAATGCCGTTGCTGAAAAAATCAGCAGAGCAGCAAAAAGTATAATATTTTTTTTCATAATCTGTTGTTTTTTGTTTGTTATAAAAAAAATGTTACCCACGCAGGTTCTCCACGCGGGTAACAAAAATGCCTACATCGAGAACCAGTCCCTGCCGGCCTTGTCGATTACGTTGATGCGAAGAGTGCAGTTAGATGGCTTGCCGTTTCCAAGCGAGTTGAGACTTGACAATATATTTGATACCGCGCTTCTCACACCCGATTCCTTGTCTGATTGATATTTGGACACATTGACAGCCTGAATCCAACATATAACGGTATTGCCCGAGATGTTGCATTTGGTGATGGTGTAGTCGGAGTTCCACTTGTAAGGCCACCTTGTGTTTTTGAAGACAGAGAGCCAAGAGTTTGTAGGCTGCGACTGTTGAACCATTTGGTAATCGCCCCAACCGTTGAAATAGTTGCGGTAAGCAAGTCGTTTGCCAGACGCATCGTATACATCTTCGCGCGAAGGTGTCTTGTTGTCTTTGGCATAAACAACCACATATTTATATTGCCAGTTCTTTTTTCCGTCGTATTGGAATCTCTCCTTGGTGTTACCGTCTTCATTAAAAGTAATTCTCCAATACTGATTTCCGCTTCCATCAAATTGGAGCTGCTCCGTCGTTTTGTTTTTATCGTTGTAAACGTATTTGTAGACCTGCTCACGCTGTTTAGTACTAAACCATTCTTTTTGAGTGATGTTTCCGTTGTCGTCATATGTGTAGACTATTTTTGCCCACACTTTGTTTTCGTTTATTGATTGATTAGATGTGCCGTAGTATTCCATTTTTATTACCTTCCCTTTATCGTTATATGTATATTGCTCCTTGAAATATCCCTTATCGGCATTTATCATAGGGTTATTGTTTTTATCGAAATACTCCTCTGTAAGCATGTTGCCCTTGTCATCGTAGGTGTATTGACGTTTGTGGTAACCGAGCAATGGCGGTACGATAGGCAGGAGGTCTGTATCGTAATATTCGCAAGAGAGCTCCTCGTTTTTATTGTTATACGACATAACTTTCTTATGAAATCCATCGGAACCGAGCCTTGGTTTGCCGTAACCATCGTAAACATACAACTCGGTCATATTGCCGCGCACGTCATATACAACCTTGCCTTCCACATCGTCGATTTTGGCTGGGTTGCCATCAATGCCGTATGATATTTCGTGGACAGGCTTGCCGCGATAGTCGAATTCCTGCACGTATTTATGTACACCAGGCTTGTATGTTGCCGGATTGCCGTTTTTGTCCCAATAAGACCTCACGCAGCAATTGTTGAACTCATCATATTTCTCATACCTGACCTCGCAGTAGCTCTCATCGTCAAAATTAATTCTATTACCGTTTAAATCTGTGGCAAAACGGGCGATTTCTCGGTTTTGGTTGTCATATTTATAATTTGCAACAAAGCCGTCAAGTTTTTTGTCCTTGTCGAGGGAGTATTCTTTGATTGTATTTCCTATTCTGTCAAACTCATAATAATCCTCTGACGTTGTGAATCCGGTTTCGTCTGTCCAAATAGTCTTGATATGAAAATTGCTAGCAGGGTCATATACCATTTTTTTAGAGGAAGATAATGTGCCATCAGCCTTAAACCAATCTATTTCTACTGTATTGCCGAAATCATCGTATTTTAATGTTTGGTATGCCCATCCTTTTATTTCAACTGGCTTTTCTTCTTTGTCGTAATAAGAATACTTTATCAAACGTCCGTAACTGTCTCTTTCTACCACTTGGATGGCCTTTCCTTCTGACGTTTCGGCCAAATTGCCATAAGAATCTTTGTATACGACTTTTACGAGATTGTATTTTTCGTCATAGACAAATTCGTATTGACACTCATCGCCGTCAATTTTAACAAAGTTATCGTTGGCATCCAGAAATTGTCTTCCGATTTCGTTGCCAACGCTGTCATATTCTATTTTGTACTTAAACACCCCGCTTGGATCGAGTGCTGGATTGCCGTATAAGTCGTAAAAACAACATTCTTTTAACAACCCAGTAGAGGTATATACACATTCCTGTCTGTGGTAGTTAACGACATCTTGTTCATTAGAAGAATAGACTACAGGATTACCATTTTCGTCAAACAGCTTTATTTCCGTGCAAAATCCATTATCATCGTATGTATATGTTGCCCTCACCCATCCTTGCGCTGAGAAAACTGGCTTTAAATCAATTCCAAATGCCAACCGTTCAATGATTAGTCCTGTTTGAGCATCGCGTGTATACTCCACTTTGTGCGTATTCATATCCGTACGCACTGATGGTTCGCCTTCGAGAGTAAAGTACTGTTCATACGTACGATTGCCATATTCGTCGAATCCGATTTTCAGAAGTGTTGCTCCCTGTTCGTCGTGAGCTGCCTTCCTTTCGGGATTTAGATAGCAGTATTCCATTAAATTGTCGTTTTCGTCATAAACAAATTGTTTTATAGCAAGTCCGATTTTGTTTGCCACAATTTGACCATTCTTGCCAAGGAAACACACTTCTATTTGCCGACCTTTTTCATCGTATTTGTAGGAAATACCGTAAATATTGTTGGCATCGTGGGTGGGCTTATTGCCCGGCGCAAGGTACATTTTTTTTGTCAACAAACCATCTTTGTCAAATTCAAGAGTAAGACGCTGGATACAGCTAAAATCATCACCCCAAAAATTCTGTTTCTCAAAACCGAGGCTGGTTGTATTAGAGGGCAAGAACATCTCAGTTCCCAAAGCATCGCATTGACGATAGGTCGCCGTCTTCATGTTTTCGTCATAGTCGAGTTTGTAGAGCATTTTGCCCTGTTCGTCAAAAATTTCCACAAGGTCGAGTTTCCCATTGTCAGTGTATTTGTACTCGGCGTGTGAAAATCTGTTGTTCATTGTCTCACTGTCAGTGTGACGGACGATTATGTCTTTGTAATTGACAAGGGAAATCGAGAGTACCTTGCCGCGCTTTATTTCAAATTTGTAACATATTTCAGAATGTTCCCTTTCACTACTGCTAAGTTCGTGTATGCCTTTCGGCACGCCCCAGTACTCAGCATAGTCTTTATAGTACACCGTCTTGAGCCTAATGTGATTCCAAACCACCAACGACACTATTGCCACCAGTGCCGCCACTGCCGCTGCTATAAGCCACATTTTCTTTCTGCCGCCAGTGTCTTCGAGTTCAAGAAGGATTTCCTCCGCTGTGGGACGGTTCTCAGGCACAGGGTCGAGGCAGCGGACTACGAGGTTCTTTATCGTTTTGGACTTGAACGATGCAGGAAATTCGGGAATCTTCTCGCCTGCCGCCTGTACTACTCCGCCGTTGTCGCCAAACGGAACGTCGCCTGTTATCATTTCAAAGACTGTTGCACCGAAACTCCAGATGTCTGATTCGGGAATGGAAACTGGATTGTTACCATAACGTTCCGGCCCCATGTAAGCAGGCGTACCGTTTATGTTCTTTGTCTCAGACTGGTTGGAGATTCCAAAGTCGGTAAGCACAAAGTTGTCGTTGGCGTCGATGAGTATGTTGTCGGGCTTAATGTCCTGATGCACAATGCCGTGCTTGTGCAGATAGTCGAGGCCTTGGGCGGTGTCTTTCATAAAGTTGACAAGATCGTCCGCACCCATACGTCCTACAAGGCTCTGCGCCGAGCCTTTCTCGCAATAGTTAGACACAAGGTAGGGTATGTTGCCGTATGTGTCGTAACTGTTGGGTATAAGCAGGTTGGTTTGGATAAGTCCGTGCACAGAGGTAAACTCTTTTTCAAAAATCTGTATACCGCGTGTGCCTATGTTGCCGAAAGCGGAAAATATCTTTACCGCCACTTTGATATTACCAGCTTTGGTGTCGGTGGCCTCCCACACCTGCGCCGTCGCGCCGTTGCCAAGACGTTTGATAAGGCGGTAGCGGGAGTTCCACAACATACCTTCCGAAGGATTGACATTTTGGACATTCCCCGAATCCGATTGCCCCGAGGGATTCCTCTGCACATTGATAACCGTCTTGCGCGAGGACAATGGGCTTTCTATCTCGTTCCAAAGCAGATGATACTGCCCGGCAAGAATTATCTCGTCGCCGGGAGATATGGCGACAACCTGCTGGTGGACAGTTACACCGTTAATCTTAGTGCCGTTGGTACTGCGGTCTTCGAATGTGTAAGTGCCGTCGTCGCTTTTAGTTATTACAGCATGAAAATTAGACACATGGTCGTTGCCTTCTGGCACGACAATCTCGTTGCTTCCGTCGCGCCCTATTCTGATCTTTTCCATATTTTTAGTTGCTAAATTGTTAAACTTTATCAATAAATGCTATTACCATAATGATTATGAGCAGGATTCCGATGCCGAAACATACAAATCCCGCCGTCGCCCACTGCTGCTGTTTCTTTTTGAAACGCTCGAAGTTCTTGTCGCACACGCCGCGCTTCCACGCCCGCTCGCTGCCGTTGATGCCGAGGTACACCGCCACCACAAAGAGGGCGAGGTGGACAATCCATGTGATAACAGCCACGGCTATAATAAGTTCCTCGCCCTGCATAATCAATGGCAGAACCGAAACTACAAGGTTGGCGGCAAGCACTATCAGCGGCCAGTATATCTTATGGAAGCATCCCCATACAAAACTCAGCAGGAACGCGCCCCAGTTCCATTTTCTCAGGTACTTGGCTATTTCTGACGCGGACCAGATTCTGCCGCTTCGGTATCCGCCCGAACTTGTGCCAAAGGATGTGGTACTTTGCACAGGGACAGTGCTTTGCAACGGAACGGTTCTTTTTGGGATGCTCTCGCGCGGGGCTTCGAACTCTTGGATGCGGGTCTCGCGGCTTTCGGGGGTTGGCGGTTCGTATTCGCGATAAACAGTCTTTTTGCCGCCAGTCTGCTCCATTGGCGGGTCGAAACTTCTGTAAACTGTCTTTTTGCCTGATAGCTGGGGCTGAGGCTCGCACTGCTGAACGATGGCATCAATCACAGGCCAGTTAATGGCGCATTGACCGGCGAGAATAATTTCGTCGCCGTGCCTTACGATTCTTGATGCGTTATGAACCATCTCACCGTTGATAGATGTGCCGGCAGTAGAGAAATCTGCAAATTCATAACTCCCGTCCACGTTGCGTGTTATTGTTGCGTGATACCGCGATACAAGATTGAAATTCTCGGGGATTACTATCATATTTTTATCTTCACGGCCTATGGTTATCTTTATCTCGGTCATTGGTTATTAGGATTTTGGTGTAGTGTCAGGATGGAGTCGTCTATTGTTCCTTGAATTTGGGAATTATTTCCGGTTTCTTGTTCATCAGTGGGTGGATTTACACCGTCTGGGTTATTACTTGAATTACCGTCGGGCTGTGATGGAATAGAATTTGTTCCGTTATTGTCTTCGCGGTTATTTCTTCCACTTCTTTCCAAATTTGTCGCATTTCTTGTTAGTGGAACATTGAAAAGAAACACAGTATCGCGTGTCTTATCATCTACCATAATGCCAGTAATAATATCGTTGTCAAACTTATTTTTAGAAAACGACACTTTATAATTCCGACACGGGGTTTCTTCATCATTCACCAAATTACCATAAATAATAGTATCTTGTGTTTTATATTTAAAAGTTGCAAAGTGATAATCTGATTTCTGATTAGCTAAGAATTTTGCGGTAATGAATAAATCGTCCAGTTGTGTTTTTGGATTTTTCTTTAATTCAGCTGTAATGCTGTCTGTCACAACATCGGTATCTGTTGTATCGACAGTCTTATAAACATACTTCCATACTTTTTTGACCTTGACTTCTTCAATTTGAGAAGAATCATCGGCTATTGGTGGAATAGTATCTGCTACATCCGTTTGTTCTTCTGCTATTGGTTTATTTCTGAATCCGAACCAATAGACGCACAATCCCAACAATAGCGCGGCAATCGCTATTCCGCCCCATTTCAGCCAAGTCTTTCTGCCTGTATTTGTAGGAGCAACAAGTGCGTCAGAGTCCGAATCTTTTACCGTAACCATTCTGCACAATGCCACGGTAACGTTATCGTGACCACCGGCATCGCAGGCGGCCTTAATCAGGGTGTCGCAGCACTGTTCCATATTCTCCGGATTCTGTGCCATAATATCCTGAATTTCGGCGTCGCGGATAAGGCCGCAAAGTCCGTCGGAACAGAGCAGCACCACATCGTCTTTCTCCAAGCGGTGCGGCATGGTAAGTGCTTCGGGAACGGCTATCTGGTCTACCGCGCACAGCGAATTGGTGATAACATTGCTGTCGGGATAGTCGAATGCGTCTTCCTTAGAGATTTTTCCGCTGTCTACGAGCTGCTGCACAAGCGAATGGTCTTTGGAGAGGCGTTTCAATCCTTTCCGGGGATTGAACACGTAGGCACGAGAATCGCCGCACCACGACACATAGAGGTTCTCGCCGAAAATCCATCCCATAACCATCGTCGTACCCATGCCCTTGGTTTCGGGGCGTTGTCTGGCAGTCTGCTTGATACGGTTGTCGGCCTCGGTAATCACCGAGTTCATAAAACGCTCTATGGTATAACGGGTCTTAACAACCTCGTCGGTAATGAGTTCGGGCTTGAAACAATCTCTGACGGTATCAATGGCTATTTCGGAAGCCACCTCTCCGGCGTTCATGCCGCCCATGCCGTCGGCCACCACAAGGAGCGCACCACGGTTAGAAAGCTGGCATAACTCATTGTTGCGCCACTGCATCATAGAATTGTCGAGGTCTGACGACACTTGGAAATTGTCCTCGTTGTTGTCGCGCACCATTCCGACGTTTGACTTTGCCGCCATCATAAAAGTAGTCTGGAGGCAGTGTTCTTCTTGATTTGGTTCTCTCATTTTCTTTTTCTATTGTTCTTGTTTTTTGGATTATCTGTTTCCACGCCGGATTTTACGGGTGTGAGTTCAATGGTTTCGTCGCTTTTTGTCGGCTTAGGCTTGTTCGGCTTAGGCAGCATGGCATAACGCCAGTTGCTGCCGTCGCACACCATCAGGCCGGCAAGCTGACATTCCAATACGCCTATGTTTTTGCTGTCCGTTGCAATGAGCAGTCCGCCGAGAATCTTGTCGTCAGTATTAGGCAGATTGACGTTGCCAGCAGAAACCTCATTGGCAGCAACAGTATTGAAGATAAACCTCAAAGCCGTGCTGCTACTCAGTTGCACAGTGTCGGGGACTGTTACCCAAAGGGTGAAAAACTCATCGGCACTGCCTACAAAGGGAACGAATTCGGACTTGTCAGACAACGTGTCTGAGATGAAGAACAGTTTCCGCATCTTCTGCACCGCCTTTAAGCTCCCGGTGTCAACTGCGGCATAGCTGGCTTTTTCTTGCAAATGAGAAATCATTGTCTTGGAAATCACAGGGGTGTAGTTGTCAGGATTGGACAGTTTTATGAACACACCGTCGTATTTCCACGGCATGGCCGCAGTCTCCGACACGTAGTATCCACCTGACGCCTTTACCGCCAAGGAGTATGTGGATGAAAACTCGGGGGCATTGTTGCGGGTAAAAAACTCCCCGGTGGAGTTTTTTCGGAGGACATAATCCTGCCGGATGACGTACAGACCGGGCGATATAGACTGCTCAACGGCTGTCTGCAGCGGCGACTTTCTGAAAAACTGTTCGATACTTTGCGCATGGCAAACCGAAGAACATACAATCGCGGCGAATGTAAACAATATGGCTTTCATAATCGTACCAATTAAAACTGACTTACTGAACACATACCACCCAGTTTACCACGGTTCCCGTTGCCATACGAGACAAGTCCAACGGCTTCAATCTTGCCATTGGTATTGGCGAACACCGGCCCGCCCGAGTTGCCTTGGTCTGTGCCGTTCTCTGAAACTTCGATAACACCGCCTTGAAGCCCCTTGTCGTGAGCCACCGTACAGGTGCTGAACAAGGGTGTCATGTTCTGCTGCGAGCGGTCGCCTCCGCCTATACCAAGAGGAAATCCCATAACGGATAGTTTCTGACCTGCTTTCAAATGCTTAGCAGATTCGCCGTTTCGGTGTATGCTGCCGCGTTTGGTAGTCTCGGCGTATGCCCAGTCGTTGCCCCATTTGGTGCAGGCAATGTACTTGCTGCCGTCATCAGTCTGGTAATATCCCGACGCTCCAGTCCTGAACTGGGTGGATTTCAAGAATATCTCCTGATGGGCGTTGTATAGGTTGACATCGGCTTCGATTTTCACTTTGTCGGGGTTAAATAAATACAGCAAAAGGAGTTCGCGACTATCCTTGTTGAGTTCTGACAATATGCCACCAGCATCAAACAGCCATCCCTCAATACAGTGCTTTGCTGTAACAACTCTTCCGTCATCGCAGAGGAAAGCAGTTCCCGTCCATCCAAGTTTTCTGCCATTGGTCATTATCAAAGGCTTCCCTTTAACTCTGACCTCAGAAACATAAAGGAACAGAATATCTTTTTCGTATTGCTTAAGTTCCGCTGGCAAAGGACCTACAACCTTCTGTTTCAAATTAGCGATATTGTTTTTTAGATTAGCTATCGCTTGTTGGTCGGCTTGACGCTGTGCCTCCAAATCAGCAAGTTTCTGCTGTTCATCAGCTAACTTCTGTTCAAGTTCTATGCGAGCAGATTCCGCTTGTTTTGCACGTTCTTCAGCCTCTTCCCTTAGTTGTTCGCGTTCTTCCTCTGCCTTTTTCTGCTGTTCGGCAACTGTTTCTTGATACTTTTTATATTCGCAGTTATCATATACATTTTTTGCTGTTAATCCACCTACGGCTAGAACCAGAATTATCGACAGCGTGGTTATCGCCGCCTTGTACGGTTTTAATGCCTGTTGGCGGAATAGGCTCAGACGCCTTGTCAAACCTATCGTGCCGACGGTGGATTTTGCACCAGTTGGAATTATGAATCCGAGCTTGGGACCGTTGACAGAGAGCTGTATTTCGTCGCCGTTTTGCAGATACCACTCTTTCTCTACTTTGTGTCCGTTCAAAAGAGTGGAGTTGGTTTGTGACAGCTGCACGAGTTTCCAGTTGTCTCCGTCCTTTACAATTGCTGCATGGCGAGCCGAAACCGTGGCAAAACTGTCATCGAACTGCACCTGACATTTGTTAGAACGCCCGAGTTCGATGTTGTCTACGATGATTTCCTGCCATTCGCCAGCCTTGTGGAATTTTGACGTTACCTTATGCTCCAAAATGTAGTATTTTTTGCCTCCTGCCTTGAATATTGAGCCTAACCCAGCGGCTACCGAACCGGCAAATGTCTGTTTCTTATAGGGTTGTGTCTGTTTTGTCATTTTTTCTGATGATTATTGTTTTATAGTCTGTGATTTAATAAGCTTCTACCCTGATTTTGGTGTCGCCGATAGAGATTATGTCGCCGGGATTGATAATCATTCCTTTCTGAGTAACTTCCTGTGAGTTGAGGAACGTGCCGTTGAGAGAGTTTTTCCAGAACCACTTGTTCTTGCCATTGCAAGGCATAGGGCAGGTATCGCATGGAAATTTTTCTGACATGAGCGACGCTCGTGCGCAGTTGCTGCGCCATTGCCCGTCGCGGATGACCCACGCCCCGGTGTTCGGGTAAAACTCAAAACAGCAGTGCATTCGCGAGATATAGCAGCTCTGGTTTTCCACAATGTCTATTTCATTGAATACCGAATCGTCTTTGCGCCCCATCCTGAGAATCTGTCCGAAACGCTGTTTCAACTCTGTCAGCAGAAACTCCTTGCCGTATTCTTCGCCTTGCATCACCTTTAGCTTTAGTCCGTTTTTGATAGATGTGCAGAACGATTTTTGAACTCTCGGCTGCTTTTCCACGCTGTCGGTGAAATCTTTGTCGGGAACATAGTCCAGAACTTGTGTCGCTTTCTGAATCCTTTTGGTATAATCGGGCTGAAGGCATCCCTCTACAAGTGGAAGCCACTTTTGACCGTTCTGTGTGCTGCGGAGCAGGTTTCGGTTCCAAATTCCAGCCTTCCCGTTCTTGATATACGGCACAAGGTCGCCCTGGTCGTCGAGCCTGCCAAACGGCAGTTCGCCTGTAAGGAGCTGGAATATCATCACTCCGAAAGAAAAAATGTCGGTAGTAGGTAGCACAGTGGGTGCGTGCTTTACCGGCTTAACCTGCTCGGGCGGCATATAGGCGTATGTGCCGAACACCTGAAGAGGCTTTCCCAAGAAGTTCACTTCGGTGAGTTTCTTGTTGCGGTCGCCTGATATTCCGAAATCAGTAAGGGCGAAACGTCCGTCGGGTTTCACCAGCACGTTCTCGGGTTTCAAATCTCGGTGAACCTTGCCCTCATTGTGCAGTGCTTCAAGTCCATAGAGAACGTGACAGGCAAATTTCGACAAATTCAGATTATGTTTCTCCGAATAAGAGATAACATCTCCCCCGTCGCAAAACTCCATAATAATGAACGGATTGCCATACATCATGCCATAGTCTAACGAGCGGACAAGGTATTCGCAGTCGATCCTGCCTGTCTCAAACTCCATTTTGAAACGTGTAGCGAGCGATTCCCTGACATCTGGCGGTATCTCCCAAAGCTTCAACAATTTAAAGGCAAACGGGCTACCAGAGCTGTCTCTAACTTGGTATACAAGTCCAAACGAACCTTCGCCAAGCAGACGCTCTACTTGGTATCGTCCGCCTATGACTTCGCCGGGCTTTAAATAGCATTTTTGTGCGACTTCTGCCATATCCACACCTTATTAATTTATATGGAATACGAACATACGGTCGCCCATGAGAATGATATCGCCGTCTTTGATTTCGGTTTTGTTTTTGGCTTGGACAAATGTGGTTTTGAAATCGCTTCCGTCTTTGATAAAGAATTTTCCGTCTTCACTGGTAACTATGGCTTGTGTGCGAGAAGTTATCGACATGTTGTTCTGTTCAAGGTTGCCACGGTTGAGCACCACCTCCTCGCCCGAGAATGTGAGTTCCGCCGGCTCGTGCTTTTCGTTCTCTTTCTTGATTGGTTTCAGTGTGAACTCCGTCTCCAATATTTTTTGGACGTATGGGTTCACAGTACCTTTGAACGGCGTGTTTTTGGGCTTATTGTCCGCATTTCCGAACACGACCCCTTGGCTTGCGCTGGCGGCCTCCTCCGTGTCGTCGACTGTCCCTAACACAGTAGGACGATGGACTCCGTTGGACTTAGGTGGTGTGCCGGCGTTTTTGACTGGTGTATTACAATTTGGACAGACAGTTGCGCCCGGTTGGAGCGGATAGTTGCATTTTTTACAGTTGCCTACCTCCTGCTGCCCGTAATTCTGTTGATCGGTTAAATCTACGTCAACGCTGGCTTGAGGCATCGCGTCCATTTCAAGTATTGTCTTTTTGCAGCTCTCCATTTTCAAAGGTTTGCCACAGTTAGCGCAGTTTTGTGCGCCATCGGAATTATCCATTCCGCAATAATTGCATCTCATAATAATATTGTGTTAAAGTTCTTTATTACTCAACAGCAAATTATTGGAAGTGGTATAGAAAAGCAGAAGCGCAGTCTGCATCTTGCTTGTAACTTTGCTGGAGGCCCTAGGAAAGCCCGATAAGAAGGTACAATAATAGCAAACCACGCCCGTATAGAGCCGGTCGCTGTGCGGTTGCTCTCTTATCGTGAAAATTTCCTAGGTTTCCAGCAAGAGACAACTGCACAACTTCCAAATAATATTAATTATTCGTGGCTGCGGGCGTAACAGCCCTCAACCAACCTGCATATCGCAAATATACTACTTTTTTTGAAAAAGCGTATCTGTTTTATTTATTTTTTTTCAATTATTTTAATAAACAGACAAAAAACTGACAATCAACATATAATAAATCAAATTAGAATAATCCGTTTCTGATTTCGGTACAAAAATTGCTAAAATAATTAAAAAAAACGCGTCAAAATTTTATTATTTCATAAAACTGCGCTATATTGCATTGTTTTTTGTTTTGACTGAATTATGAAATTAAAAACAAAATTACCGTTGTTTACATCTGTAACAGTGTTGGTGTCAATTCTGTTAATCGCCTTCTATTCTATCTCGCGTTTTAGAACCAACGCCGAGGAGGACATTCAGAAGTTCAGAAGCGAGGAAACCCAGATGCTCACCAACCAGCTGAAAGACATCGTAAACATAGCATACGCCATGATAGACCACTCGTTCCACTCGAGCAACGATTTGGGTGTGCGAGAGCGTTATGGCTTCGACCAGACCGACACTATTGAGGACGAGGTTGTGAAGAAAATCGCCATGAACACACTCAAAATCACACTCGAAAACCTGCGTGTGTTGCGTTACGGTGTTGACGGTTACCTTTGGATCAACGAGTACGACCCGCCATACGTAGTGGTAATGCACGCCTCAATGCCCAACCTCGAAGGCGACCCGCACGTATTCTACGTGGGCGACACCGACGAGAACGTGTACGACGCCTATGCCGACTGCATCCGCGCCAACAACGGCGAGGGCATCCTCAAATATCAGTTCTACAAACCAGAAACCAACGAGTGGCTCAACAAAATATCTTTTATCAAACTTTACGAACCCCTCGGCTGGGTTATCGGTACAGGTGTATACGAAGACTATATCGACGAACTTGTGGCCGACAAAACCCAAGCTCTCAACAACCGTATTTCCACTCTCGTGGAATTTACTATTATAATAGGTGTGGTTCTGATTTTGATAGCTACCATAGTGCTGTACTACTTCGGCAACAGTATCACGCAACCTATCAAAATGATTGAGACTCAGCTGAACCAGATGTCGCAAGGCCTTGTGGTAAAGAAACTTGCGCTCAACCGTAGCGACGAAATCGGACAGATGAAAAAATCGCTCGACGCGCTTATCGACGGTTTCGCTGCATACGCCGGATTTGCCCGCCAAATCGGTATGGGTAACTTGGACAGCCAGTTTAACCTATTGAGCGACAAGGACAACCTTGGCAACTCGCTGCTTGAGATGCGCGACTCACTTCGCAAAGCCCGACAAGAGGAGGAACTCCGAAAAGAGGAAAACAAACGCCGCCAATGGGCTGCCGAAGGTCTTGCTGTGCTCGGCGACATCATCCGTATGGGTTCCGACAGTCAAAACCAGATGCCCAAAGAACTTCTCAAAAAACTCTCAGAATACGTTGACGCTCAGATGGGCGGCATTTTCGTACTCAACGACCGCGACAAAGACGACATCTATCTCGAGCAGGTGGCAACCATCGCATACCAAAAGACCAAATATGTACAACACAAGCTCTATCCCGGCGACGGACTTGTAGGCCAGTGCTACCTCGAAAAAGAGAAAATATACATGACCAAGCTGCCCGAAAAATACATCGAACTACATTCGGGACTCGGCGACGCCAACCCTAACAACCTCTTGCTCGTGCCGCTGATTATGGACGAAGCGGTGCTTGGAGTATTAGAGATAGCATCCACGCACATATTCGAAGACTATCAGGTGGACTTCATCGAGAGGGTTTCGCAATCATTGGCAATAGCCATAGCATCGTCGAGAATTTCTTCGTCGGCACAAGTCGAAGCTCAAGTAGTCTGACATACGCTAAATCATACAGAATTGCAACTTATTGAATGATTACAACTAACAACGTACATCAAAAAAATCATTATCAAAATCAAAAAAAACTTCATAAATTATTTGCAGCGTTTAAAAAAGCCTATTATCTTTGCACCGTTTTTAAAACAAACACTAATCGGGGTGTAGCGCAGTTGGCTAGCGTACTTGCATGGGGTGCAAGTGGTCAAGAGTTCGAGTCTCTTCACTCCGACAAAAAAGCCGTTGAATATTCAACGGCTTTTTTTATGTATGGTTACTAAAATTCTATTCCGCTAACTTTATTCCTTCCAAACGGAAGCAGTTGGGACAGTCGCCTTCGATAAAGTCAAACTCTTTGATTCCTTTGGACAACGGCTTGAACGTCAGGCGGCAAGGCACCATGCCGGCATCAAAATCTGTAAATTTATTGAGTCCTATGCTCGATGAAATAAGCTCGCAAATGGTTTTACCGTTGTTGCAACGCAGCGTTGCGCCCTCGTTGATGCTGTAGTATACTGATGAGACATTTAATACCGTTGAATCCTTGTAGAGTTCCACGCTTTCGAGCCATAGTCCGCCGCTGCTTCGCATATCTGGATTATTGACTATGGTCACGCCTTTTTCGGTTTTGTATTCAGGGGCAAACGCGCCTGCCTTTTTTGCAGAAGCGATTACCCAGCCCACGTTGTAACCTTGAACAATATCCTCAATAACTCCGTCGGGGTTGACTACATAGAAAGTAGGATAAGCCGAAATCTTGTTGATGGCAAAAAGTCCGTTCCTCTGGTCGCGGTCGTTGTAGAGCGGACTTACAAATTGCTCCTCGGCGGCCATCTGCGCAAACTGCTCAGGGGTGTCGAGAGTTATATCAATGATTTCCATATTGTTGTTGATGCCATTTTTGTAGAGATACTTGATGGCTTTGCTAAACAGCCGGCAAGGACCGCAGTAGTAAGTGCTGAACTCCAACAGCATCCATTTGCCACGGTAGTCGGCCAAATGATGCAATTTGCCGTCGATGTCGTAAAGGTCGTAATCGTTTACCACATCGCCCACTGCGGGTGCTTTGCCATGAAGCGTATAGTCGAGAGCCTTGCCCTCCTTGGAATTTTTGTACTCGTCGGGCAGCTTGTTAAACATTGCCTCCACTTGACCAAAAAACTTGTAGTCCGCGCCATAGTAGTTGATCTCGCCAGTTTTACCGCACAATTCTTGAAACATATATTTGTCTACAGGCAGGCTCTGCAATGTAGAGATTTGAATTTCATCAATTTGGTCGTAAAGTGCATTGGTTCTGTTTTGATTTTGTTTCCTGCCTTCCTCTGTGGTAACAGTGTCGGAAAATAACCGTATTTCGTCCCTCTGCTTATAGAGTTCTTTCACGGGATCCATCATCTTGTTTTCAAAAATCTGACGCGGATGTTTGCTGTTGATAGTCCACATGCTCGGGAAAATTCCAGAACCTGTAACCGTTGCGGTGCAACCATCCTCCACAAAAATTCTCATTGAGGCGGAATAGTACTTGTAACGATCCTTCTGTACCATAATATAGTACATAGTGTTGTCGGTAAGCGAGTCGCATTTAATAGTGAACTTCCGGTCGGTGGTTTTCGACGAATCGCAATAGATAGTAGAACTTTCGCTATCGTCCGAAAGTCCCATTTCTACAACATATCCTTCGGGGATGCCGGTAAGGTTAACATCGATTTTGGTCTCGCCTTTCTGGCAAGAAGCCATTGCCGCCAATACAGTAGAAGCGATAATCAGTTTCAGTTTCATTGCTTTTGTGTTTTTGAAGTTGTGTTTAATAATGTTTTGCCCAATAGACAACCAAAACTCAAAAATATTACAGCCCCGAAGGAAAAAAATTAAAAAAAAATTAAGATTTCTCAAAAATCCCCGAAACATCCGACACAAACCAAAACAAACCAAATACGTATACGAGAAATCGAAGCAGATTAAGAAAAAAGATTATCAAACTATTTATTCGGCTCAGTTTTTGTAAAACAAAATGCTATAAACACATCAACAACCATGAAATTCAAAGACCAGAAAATAAGGACACAGTTAGGAATCGCCTTTGCTGTGGCAGTGATACCGCTGATTGTCCTGTCCATTGTTCCAATTATTATGCTGGGTTCGCTCAACGATACAGCGCAGAAACTCGCAAACCATTATGTACCCATGCTCAATGCTGCCAACAACATGGTTAACGACCTTGGCACCACAGCTTCCGCGTTTCAAGAACTCCTCAACACAGCCATGGACGAAAAATCGCGCCAAGATTGCTCCAAAGCCTTTACGACAACCAGCAGCGAGTTCAATGAGGTTGCTGCATTGGTAGAAAATTCAAATGTTCCTCCCGAAATTCATGTAGCCTACGATTCGGTAAAGGCCAAATTCAACGCTATGGACAGCCTCTACAACATCATCAACACCACCAGCGAGATGGTTGCGGACGCTAACGCCGAACTACTGTCCATGCAGCATGATTACGAGAGCCGTGTAGAAAAATTCTACAAACACATAAAACCTATGAGCCAGTATGCGTTAGCAAGCGAACAGATACGTCGTAACATGCTGCTCAACAAACTTTTATCAATGCCAGTCATAACCAACGACGACGTTCTGCTCGACGAATACTTGGCCGAAAACGCCGACATTGAGAAACGGCTCACCAACACTGCTTTTGAGCCGAAGCTCAAAAAGGATTACCAGCTGATTACCCAAATTAAACAGGAGTACCTGTCCAAAAGCACAATAGTGTTTAACAAATCGCTTGATATGCGCCATGCCCTGTTTGCCCTGCCCGATTTGATTCTAAACCTCAAAGCTCATACCGAGCAGCTCAGCAAGGTAGTAGAAAACATTTCGTCGAAACGCGCCGAGAATATCGAAACACAAACACAGGAGATGCGCATTGTTGGATACACACTCCTCGTAATTGTGTTAGTTGTAGTAATAGTATCCTTGATTACCTGCACCAACGTGATTACCAAAGGTTTGCACAGCAACACTGCCAAAACCATTAAATTGGCATCTGGCGACCTCACCACCGATTTCGAACATTCAAAAGGCAATTCCGAAATTGCCATTCTCAACAACTCGATGGCAGAGATGAAGGAAACGCTCACCGATATAGTACGCTCAATTTCAGCAACTTCTGAAACCATGTCAACAGCCGCTACCGATATGAACCGTGTAAGCCGCCAGATGAGCGGAAGCGCAAACGAACAGGCAAGTTCGGCTGAAGAAATCAGTTCTGCCATTGAAGAGATGACCTCGTCAATTGAGCAGAACAGCCAAAACGCCATCAAGACCGAAAGCATTGCCAACTCGTCGGCAAAGACCATCGAGGAGTGCAACGAAGCCGCTCAAAAAACTGTCAAGGCTATCACCGAAATAGCTCAAAAAATCTCAGTGATTGACGAAATAGCATTTCAGACCAACATTCTCGCCCTCAATGCCGCTGTGGAGGCTGCAAGAGCTGGCGAAAACGGAAAAGGTTTCGCTGTGGTGGCAGCCGAGGTGCGCAAGCTTGCCGAAAAATGCGCCATCGCCGCCAAAGACATCGATTCGGTAAGCACAGGCGGTGTACAAGTAGCAAAACTCACAGGAAACGTTTTTTCCAAAGTCCTTCCAGAAATACAGCAGACCACACTCTTGGTTCAGGAAATCGCAACATCATGCCGTCAGCAAGCCACTGGAAGCGCGCAAATCAACACTGCTATTCAACGTTTCAACAATAGCACACAGCAGTTTGCCTCCATCTCCGAAAAAGTGGCGGCAAACTCCGACAACCTGATGCAACAGGCCGAAAAACTGCAGGAGATTATTAAATTCTTCAAAACCAAGTAGCTTAATCGCGCAGTTTGTCCAAACCAATCAGCAGGAAATCAAAGTCGAAATATTTAGCCGTGCCTGTTACGCCGTCGGTTTCAAACCACATACGGTTAAAGTCGGGAGCGTTGTCCGAAAGATATTTTTTGTAAAATGTAACACTCTGCTCGCCACCGTTCTTTGGTTTTACACACACCTCATATATCTTAAGCGAATCAGGCAAATCAGGCGTCGGGCAGAATTCCGCTGCGTGAAACGTTGTCAATGAGCCAAGCCAATAACGGATATTTTTTTGCGAAATAGCCTGCGGCATGTTTTCGAAATTGCGCACGACAAAGGTGTCCACATTCAAACTAATGCTGAACGACTGATTTTGATCGGTAAAATCGGTAACAGAAATCTTTGAGATGTTGGCAGCCACAATATCCAATAACAAAAGTGGTTTCCAAAAACCTGCGTCGGAGTGAAAATTCTCTGTCGGTGAATAACTCTGTCCGGGAATCCCCACTATGTAGCACTCCGACCCGTTGCAACTGCCCACCATATTTGGCGACGACGGCACCTGGTTGAACCTCAACGTCTTGATAACTTTTGCACCACTGCTGCGCACCTCAATAGTATACTGGAAATCCTTTTCGGGTGAATAATTGCTGAGTCCTTGAATTTCAAAATCCCTAAGTGAATTAAAAAACGCAGACACCTTGGTTGGGTCGGCATAGAAGTGCTTTTCGCCATCGATTTCTACATACCACGCGGTATCGTGGTTTAGCACAATACTTTTTCCTCCATGGGAGATGCGCACCGAGCCGCTATCATCAATTGCCGTGGCAAAATCGGGGTAACGACTGCAAGATGCAGAGCAACAAACAATTGCAACCAGCACTAATAATTTTATCTTCATAATCCAACTATTTTTTCAAAGAATATTTCCTTTTGCGAACATAATAAATAGCCACGCCTATCAAGGCAACAATCAGCAAAGGCAGAGCCACATTAATAAAGGCGTAAAAATTCCGTTCCTTGATAGCACGTTCTTTATCCAAGACTCTGATTTTCACCTCTTTCATGCGGATAGTAAGCAGGTCGCCATCGCCGGTCAGGTAGTTGAGCGCGTTAACAATAAACTCCTTGTTACCTTTGAAAGTGTTTTGCGAATTGCGGTCGAAACCAAGTGGATATGCCTCTCCTTTGGGCGAAATGTCGTTGATGGCAATATCTCCGTCGGCAGCCACAATCATTTTGGCAAAACTGCTTTTGGGTTTCACCTGCATCTGCACGCCACCTACGTTACGCAGAGGACGGTCTTTGTAGAGCGATTCAAACTCGCCTTCGAGCAAAACAGCGATATTCTGGAACTTTTTGGGGTACTCGTCGGAGGTGTGCCGCTGATTGATACCGTCAAACGAAATGGACACCGGCACAGAGACATTTTTTGAATACTGGCTCGTGGTTAACAGCACGGTCTTGGCAATGTCAGGATTGCTGCCCACCGTATCAACCGAGCCTGCAAAACGGCACAGCACATAGTTAAGATGCTTTGTAATAGGATTTTTCTCACGGCTGAGAACCACAGGAAAGTAATCCCACGGGAAAAGCTTGATTTGCGGCTGTCCGTTAGCACCCGACACAGCAAGACCAACGGGAGCGCACTGCATATCCCTGACCAAATCGAGGTTGAGCCTTGCTCCGTAGGTAAATAGCATATCGTCTAAATTTAAATCCATCGGCATAGCAGTCGAAACGGGAGTTTTGTAAAGGCTGTCTAAATCGGCTGAGGTAGCATCCACAAGCCACAGGACATTTCCTCCGTTCATGATATACTGGTCGATAATAAACTTGTCGTCTTCCGAAAACGGCTTGGTAGGTTTGTCGATTACCACGGCTGCGAAATTGTCTAACACTCCCGCCACTCCGTTGATTGCGCCTCGTCTAACATCGTAATAGTTAGACAGTTCGGTACAAATATCAAGCACTTGCAGTTCCGATGCCTCGCCGTGTCCCTCGATAAAGGCAACCTTCGGTTTCTCAATTTGCGAAAGTCGGTAGATTGTGTTAATTATTTCATATTCAAATGTTTCCATACTGTTGAATATGTTCTGTTCATCACCCGGGGCAAGCTGCGGATCTTGTTTCAGAAGGTTGATACCTATTTCGCGGACAATGGTGGTATCGCGCATCTGACCGTCGGCACCTGTTATGCCTTCCAATGTGTAACACACTATGGCACAAGGGAAAATCATAGTTTTTGTCTCCTTGTCCTGCGACACGTCGTCAATCTCTACCGGACGCAAACCCATGTCGTAGAGCTGTTTGTAGATGCCGTAACGAACCTGCTTGTCGTCGTCTTCGGTGGGATTGATAAAGGTGTAAGCTATTTTGTTGCCGCCGTAGACCTTGAACTCGTCCAAACGGTCTTTGATATCGCTGCGCATACGCTTGAAACTTACAGGCAACTGTTCGCCGTCTAAGTAGACACGTATCATGACGCTTCCGTTGAGGTTGCGCAGATAGTGTTTGGTAAAGTCGGTAAGCGAATATTTCTTGTCGCCGGTAAGGTCTGCACGGAAAAACGCGCCCGACGACATCAGATTCACCACCACTATCACCGCCAACGCCACTAACAAGGGACGAATCGGTGTGCTGTTGCGGCTTTCCAAACGCGCCTTGGTGAGCAGCACAAACACTGCCGATGCCGACACAAAATATATAATGTCGCGAGAATCAATAACTCCACGGCTTATGGATTTGTAATGCGCATCAATACCGAGATTTGAAAGCAAGAGTCCGAACTTGCCCATCCAGCCGAGATTGCCCAATGCATCGAAACCCAAATACATAAACAGGCACAAACCTATTGCCAAAAGAAATGCAATTATTTGATTTTCAGTTAACGACGATGCCCACACTCCTATCGCGGCATACACCGATGCCAAAAAGAACAATCCCAAATAGGCGCCAAATGTTTCACCGCCGTCTATAATGGCAAGTTCCGCTCCCGACACCTCGCTCTGCCCTATCACTCCAAGACTTTTTATGGAGAAATAGTAAATTATTGTAGGAATGAGAGATATAACAATCAAAACCAACGCAGCGATATATTTGGCAAGCACGATTTTCAAATCGCTGACCGGCTGCGTGTAGATAATGTCGAGCGTGCCGGATTTTTTCTCCTCTGCAAAAAGGCGCATCGTTACCGCCGGCACAAGGAACAAAAATATCCACGGAGAGATGTTAAAAAGGGGATCCAAATAGGCAAAACCACTGTCGGGAATATTCATGTCGCCATGGAAAACCCATAGAATCAAGCCGTTGACCAACAAAAACACCGTAACTACTATATATCCCGTTATGGAACTGAAAAATGCTGACAGCTCTTTTTTAAATAGTGAAAACATATCCTTTTAGTATAATATTTGCGCAAATTTACACTTTATATGTATATTTGACACCGAAATTTTTGAAAAATTTGTATATTTATCAAAAATTAACAGCATTTTTTATACACTATGAGATTTGAATATCAACAATTTAATTAAATATTTAAAAACACAAACTATGAAAAAGATTAAATTATTAGTAGTTATGGCGGCTGTAGCAGCCATGTTCTCGTTATCCTCGTGCCATGAGAGCTTCAAATTGGACGCGTTTTTTGAAACCGAATATGACGAATACGAGGTAGATGAAATCATTTATTTCAACAACAAATCGGATCGTGCCGAAAGTTATTGGTGGGAATTTGGCGACGGATATTATTCCGACCGTGAGAATCCAGAGCACTCTTATGCCGAGCCTGGTACTTACACCGTTTACCTTACAATCGAAAACGACGACGAAAGCGACGATTTTAAAAAGGTGTTCTACATTCACCCTAAATCTGTAAAAGAGCCGCAACCTGAGCCGCAACCTGAACCACAGCCAGAGCCGCAGCCCGAACCACAGCCCGAACCTCAGCCTGAACAGCAACAGTAGTTTTCGTCTAAACATTCACCCAAAAAAATGGCTGGCATCAATCGATGTCAGCCATTTTTTTGTATACAACATATATTTAAGGTGTGCCCTATTTGGCAGCCTCAATTTGTTCTGGATTGTGCTTGTGCTTGAAAATAAGCATAAAAAGTATCGCAATAACCAAAGCGTATGCGGCAAAAATATACCACGACTGAGTCCAGCCGGCCCAACGCGCCATTGGTTCGGTGGCAGCGTCCATACAGTGGTTGGCGTTGATGATTGCCTGAGCCGAAAGCGTTCCCACAGTTGCGCCGATGCCGTTGGTCATCATCATAAACAATCCCTGAGCCGACGAGCGTATCTTGGTGTCGGTGGTCTGGTTTACGTAGAGCGAACCCGAAATGTTGAAAAAGTCGAAAGCCACGCCATAGACAATGCAGCTGAGCACAAACAGCCAAACGCCGCTGCCCGGGTCGCCAAGGCCGAAGAATGTAAACCTCAGTACCCACGCCGCCATTGCGATAAGCATCACCTTCTTGATACCTAATTTTTTGAGGAAGAACGGAATGAGCAGGATGCAGAGCGTTTCCGAAACCTGCGAAAGCGAGATAAGTATATTGGCGTGCTTAACGCCGAATGTATCCTTAAAAGTGTCGATGTCGCCGAAACTGGTGATAAACGGATTTGCAAAACTGTTGGTGATTTGCAGGCACATACCAATCAACGCGGAGAAAATGAAGAACACCGCAATCTTATACTCCTTGAACAGCTTGAATGCATCGAGGCCGAACGCCTCCGCGAACGATTTCTTGCCTTGGTTTTTCTGAATCTTGCATGTCGGAAGCGTAAATGCGTAAATACCAAGCAGAATACCGAGTATGCCGCTCACCAAAAACTGATGCGGAGTAGCCTGAAATTTCAACAAGTCTACCGTCCACATGCTTGCAATAAATCCCACTGTGCCGAGTGTCCTTATAGGCGGGAAATGCTTTACAGTATCCAACTTGTTAACGTCCAACGCATTGTAAGCCACCGAGAACGACAGTGAGAGCGTTGGCATATAAAACGCTATCGCAAAGAAATAAAGCGGATACATAATGCCCATCTGCATCTCCGAACCGGCATTTAAACAGTACAAGCACAAAGCTATCATCGCCGATGCCGAAATCAGATGGCATATTCCGTATGTTTTCTGTGCCTGAATCCATCTGTCGGCAATAATTCCGATGATGGCGGGCATAAATAGCGACGCTATGCCCTGTGCCGAATAGAAAAGTCCGATGCTGTCGGCAAATCCGTTTGAGCCGAGAAACGTTCCCATGCAGGTGAGGTACGCGCCCCATACCCCGAACTGCAGAAAGTTCATAACGGCGAGCTTTATTTTTATAAATTTGTCCATAGATGTGTTTTTAATAATTCCTGCCAAATGTACAAAAAAACCTATTTCCACATTCCTCTTTGGTCAAGTTTTTTTTGATATTCTTTGGCGTACACCAAATGCTGCTGGTAGGTTTTGGAAAAATTGTGGTAACCCGAAAAATCGCTCTTGGCACACATATATATATAGTCGTTTGCCTGATAGTTCAACACCGCGTTGAGAGCCGACTGCTCGGGAAAGTTGATCGGAGAAGGCGGCAGTCCGGGATTTTTATATGTATTATAAGGTGAGTCTATCTCGGTCATCTTATTGGTAACGCGCTTGATGGTAAAGTCGCCAATAGCATAAATCAGTGTGGGACAACTTTGTAACGGCATATCAATTTTCAAACGGTTGAGATACAGACCCGCAATTATTGGCTGTTCCTCCTTGTGCGCCGCTTGTTCGCTTTGAACAATAGATGCCAAAATGCTCACTTGCAGCGGTGTAAGACCTATTTTCTGCGCCTTTGCCTTACGCTCGTCAGTCCAATACTGCTTGTAAAAACTGTACATACGCTCTATAAACTTTTCAGCAGAGGTGTTCCAGTAAAATTCGTAAGTGTCGGGGATAAAGAGGGCGTTACACGTTACCGAATTAAAACCGTACGGCCGCAAAAATTCGTCGTTAGTGAGCAGATTATATAAATAGGTGCTGTCGATAGGTAGCTGGTGCGAAATCTTGGAGCATAGCTGGCGGATAGTGCGCAAATTGTTGAATGTTACCCTCACAGGCTCCTGATTACCAGAGCGGAGAAGATTGACTATCTGATTGTTGCTCATTCCGTCAGTGATTTTGTAACGCCCTCCGCGAATTTTCGACGGGTAGTTTTTCTTTTCAGCCACCCACACAAAAGCATCGGGGTCATTAACACGAAAATTACTGAACAAGCTGTCTTTCACAGCGTTAAAATCCGAATTGTCAGCAATGTAGAGATATTTCGACTGCTTAACGTAGATGTTCGGGGCGTAAATCCTTTTGTAAAACGAATACCCCACCATACCGGCGGCTACCAATCCCACAGCCAAAACTGCAAGAATTATTTTCAAAGTCTTTTTCATTGTACTATAATAAATTAAATAACGGCGCAAGATAGCAATTATTTTCCGATGCTCCAACCATTATATAGTTGGTATGTTTTTTGAATAATGAAACTATACCATTAAAAAAAGCGCATTTGATTATAGAGAAAAGTGCAAAAAAACGACATTTAGCTTAATATTAAGTTTACGTTAAGGATAGTATTTTTTCACAAATCACGCAAACGGCTGTAACGAACTAAAAATCAAAAAATTAATAAAGTAAAGAACACAATACTTTTGATAAAAGTGATATGTCTGTTGCAAAAAAAACTTAAAAACGCTTGCACATTAGAAATAAATAACTAAATTTGCACCATGATTAAAGTCAAACGCAAAATGGTTAACAAAAAACCTGTTTGATAGAAACCAAAATTATCAGTTATGATAAAAAAAGTAAAATACAAATTTAACCCCAAGACATTGAGGTTTGAAGAAGAAAAATTTTCGTTACGTAAGTTTATATATCACAAAGTATTACCTAAAATAGCGTTTTCAGTAGTACTGGGAATAGGCTTAGGCACAGCAGCCACCTATTATATAGGATCTCCTGCCGAACGCGATGCACAAAACGAAAACACAAACCTACTAAAGCAGTTTGAAATCCTCAACAAAAAACTGCTCCAATGCGAAAACGACCTCGCGGAAATTCAAAACCGCGACGACAATGTGTACAGGGCGATATTTGAAGCCAAGCCGGTATCGCAAATCGAAAGGCGAGGCGGATTCGGAGGTGTTGACCGCTACGAAGTATACCGCGGATACGACAATTCAAACGCAATGGTCGAAACAGCTTACAAACTTGACGTAATATCGCGTGAAATGGTAGTACAGTCGAAATCATTTAACGAAGTGGTCGACCTCGTAAAAGAAAAAGAAAAGATGTTAGCCTGCATCCCTTCAATCAGACCAATTGCAACAAAAGACTTCATCAGATTCGGATCTCCGTTCGGAATGAGATTCCATCCAATACTCCATTATTCAAGACTCCATGCGGGAGTAGACCTCACCGCAGCAACAGGAACTCCCATCTACGCATCGGGTAGCGGTACCGTTATATACTCTGGCGTGCAGACAGGCTACGGCAATGTGGTGAAAATCAATCACGGATATGGATACATGACCGTCTACGGACATTGCAGCAAGCTCCTCGTTGAAACAGGACAGAAAGTTAACAGAGGCGACGTTATCGCTCTCGTGGGCAGCACAGGATTGTCAACAAGTCCGCACTTGCACTACGAGGTTAGAATCAACAACACACCCGTTAACCCAATCAACTTTTACAAAGAGGGCTTGACCGAAGAGGAATACCAAAAACTGCTTGACGCTTCGAAAGACAATATTATTTACGAAGAATAATCGCTTGAAAATCATAGCAGTTAGATTATTATACCTTAACTAAGATTTGAAATTCATTCATTCATAGTAACCATAACAAACGAGAAAGGGGCTTTTGATTCTACGAAGCCCCCTTTTTTTTACAAATAAACGCATCTTTTAGACGGTTTGGCATGAATTTTACTATAAAAAAAGTAAATATATTTGACATTATAATTAATAACTAACAAAAATGATTAACAATCAAAAATTTCATATCATCAGGCTTTTCGTATTCGGAACGCTGCTCAAAGGTGAAAGATTCGACTTCTACATGGGTGGAAGCACTTTCAAAGGCACTTATTACAGCCGTGGTCAGCTAATGATGGCCGAAAACGGTAGCGTATACATCGATACCAACGACCACACTGCATTCACCGTCGGTGAGGTTCACCTTGTTGACTACTCTTGCCTGCAACGTATCAACCATCTGGAATCGCACTCAGGCGAATTTCCCAAAGGATATGACCTCACTCTCATTCCCACTTGGTCGGTTGAAAAAAACCCCGACCACAATTTCAACCTCGACAATGCGGAACTCTGCTTCTACTACCGCCGTCGCAACGAACCTCTCAAAATTTTAGGTGGCGACTATAAGGCTTTCCGCGACAATGTGGACGTTATAGGCAACCTACTCAAAGACGAGAAGAAAAGAGAACTTAACGAAGAAGACATTATGGAATACATGCGCCACCGCATGATTATGGATTTTTAGTATTTTCCAATTCTACAAATTTGGCAACGTAATGAAAGGCAAAGGAATATTATCACGATTTAAAAGCAGGATACTCAATATCCTGTTCTGGTCGATTATTTCCGCGGCTTTTATAGGACCGGGTACTGTTACCACTGCTACAAAGGCCGGAGCTGATTTTCAGTTCCAGCTTTTGTGGGCCTTGTCTTTCGCTACGTTTGCCTGTCTTATCCTGCAAGAGGCGAGTGCTCGAAGCACTATTTATTCGGGCATGAACCTCGGACAGTCAATCAAGCATCATTACAGTGGGAAAAAAGCGCAAATTCCTGTGCTGATTCTTATTGTAGGTGCTATTATATTAGGTTGCGCGGCTTACGAAACCGGCAACATACTCGGCTCTGTAGAAGGACTTTCGCTTGTGTTTCCGCATTTAGACAAACGGTGGATTGTGGCAGCGATTGCCCTTGTAGCAAGTCTTGCGCTCAGTTTAAAATCACTGCGCTCAATGGCAAACTTTATGGGTAGCTTTGTGTTTATAATGGGCATAACGTTCATTACCACTGCGGCTTTTGCCCAACCTCCTGTTGGCGAGGTTATGCACGGATTGCTTGTTCCTTCATTACCCGAAACTTCTGGTGCGGCTTTGCTTGTGCTTGGTCTGGTAGGTACTACGGTTGTACCATACGACCTTTTCCTTGGCTCTAACGTGGTACAGAAAGACACCACTATTAAGGATATGCGCATTGGAATATCGGTGGCTGTAATCTTAGGCGGCTTTATCTCCATGGCTATTCTTGCTGTGGGTACAGAGATGACACGCGGACTTAGTCCCGAGGCAATAAAGAATCTTCCGTTTTCGTATAAATTGTTGTCAGATACTCTTACGCTCGGCATAGGTCAGTGGGCAGTGTATATTTTCGGATTCGGTATGTTTGCTGCGGGATTCACCAGTGCCATCACAGCCCCATTGTCGTCGGCACTCACAGCCAACAGTATTTTCACCAAAGACGATGCCACCAAAAAGGGGGGCGAGGCTGCCGGTTCTACTGGCCGTTTCAAATGGATTGCATACGCGGTGCTTACCGTGGGTGTGGTTTTAGGATTTTTGCAGATTAGTCCTGTGCCGGCGATTATTGCTGCTCAGGCGTTTAACGGATTGATTCTGCCGTTTGTAAGCATGTTTCTCTTTATGGTTGTAAACGATGAAAAAGTTATGGGTAAGTGTCACTTAAACGGCTGGATTTCAAACGTTCTGATGATACTTGTTACGTGGGTAACATGGGTTTTGGGACTTTCAAACGTGGTAAAGGCCTTCCTCAATGTTTTCAGCAGCATCACCCTCCAACCCGACACTTTATTTTTGGTAAACAGCGTTTTGGCATTCATAATTACAGCGTCGATAAGTTACAAAATCCTTAGCAAGCGCATCAGAGCCGAAAAACTATCCGCTAAGGTTGAATAATATTTTACAAAATCAATGTTTTTAATTTTCTTTTGCTAAATTTGCGTAGTAAACTAAACTAATCGCGCAAATTATGCAGACCTTTTTACAAGAGACCGCAAAAGATATTTTGCAGAAATATGGCAACCAAGAATCGGTGTGCGTGGTGTTTCCTAACAAACGCTCGCTGAGTTTTTTCCGTAAGGCTTACGCTGAGGCGGTGGGGGCTACATCGTTTTCGGGCAATTTCTTTACTATCAATAAGATAATAGCACAACTTTCGGGTTATTTTCCGTTGGAGGAGAATAGTGTAAAACTGCTTTTTACTCTCTACGATGCTTTTTACGAGGTGTTTAAAGATAGTGATTACAATGCTTCGTTGGCTTCGGGGTTCGATAAATTTTTTGATACCGGCAACAAACTACTAAAAGATTTCAACGAAATCGACAACTATCTGATTGATATCTACCAACTTTGCACCAACTTTGCCGACATTGCCGAAATCGACGCTTTTTATGCCAACGAAAGTTTCTCGCAAGAGCAGATTGACGCTATAAAGACCTTTTGGGCAAACTTTTCGCCCGAACGTCTCAGCAAAGAAAAACTCCGCTATCAAGAACTATGGATAAACCTGCCACGAGTTCACAAACTTTTTGTGCAGAAACTCACCGAAAATCGCACTGGATATTCGGGAATGATTAACCGAATGATTTGCCAAAAAATCGACAACGGCTCTATCGCTCCTAAATATAAAACATATATCTTTGTGGG